>CAUURC010000019.1:0-40659 GCA_963547405.1 uncultured Prevotella sp. | reverse complement strand
CAATTGATTCTTTAATTTATCTGCTGATGTGTTTCGTGGCAAGTCATAAATACACCGATACCAAGTCAAGTACTGTGACATAGCACGATAATAAATCTTATCGTATGATTTCTGACTGGCTTTATTAGTATTTGCATCTAAATGAAGAACTCCAGAGTCATACCACATTAATAGTTTAAATCCATTCTCTATTATCTTCTGATACATCAACTGGTCTTCACCAAACGTACCAGCAGGATACTTGTCAATCCATACCTCATGTTCATAATGAATAGCTTTCCATACTTTTGTCTTCATAAAGACTGCAGTTCCAGCAGCACTTTCTGTAGGATAGATTGCTCCTTTCTCTGGATTACTATTAAAGGAGAATGCTCCAGAACGTTGAATACGTATAGCCCATTCATCGTTTTTTCGTCCTTTAACCGTATTGGTCAGATATGCTCCCGCTTTTGAAAAAAAACTCATACTTTGAGAAGGAAAAGTATCTGGTGCAATACCATCAGCATTATACTTTTGTAAAGCATTATACATCTTTTCAACAGCATCTTCAGGGAAATAAACATCATCATCAATAATTAGCACATACTCTTCTTCTACCATATTAGCGGCAGCTCGTTGATGCACTAACCCCTTTGGAGTATCTATATACTCCTCCATACCCACTTGCTCTTTCGGACGTTCAAACCCATGAGCAAGATGCACATAAATATGTTCAGGCTTCACTGTTTGATTGTGAAGTGACTGCAACTCTTGAATGTACTTATCCCCAGCTTTTCCAACTGTTCGGATAGCAACAGAATATTTGAAATTACTTTCTCTCATAATATTGAATTTATCTACCGCCAATAATTAACTCTGTAAACTTAGGAAAGTTCTCCTTTAGCACATAATAAACACACACACTAATAAACGCTACAAGAAATGGTACAATAACTAACATTATTGAAGCTGTCCAATTATTTACAGGTAATATTGTAGACCAAAATCTATTAAACGGTATTATTATAAATAAATGAAAAGCATAAACAAAGAAAGAAGAGGAAGCCAGAAAATTATTTACCCGTAATTTCTTATTCAATATTCCCTTACGAACAATTGTGGGAATAGTTAATGCTCCTATAACCAATAGAACTTGATACCAATAAAAACGCATCGTGTCTGGTACAAAAGGTAACAGTATAATAGATACAATAACAAAAAAAACAAATGGGGAAGATAATTTTCTCAAATCAGTGAAGTCAATTGCATTCACTGCACAAAAAACTCCAATACCATAAAATAAAACAGACTTCACCCAGTCCATATTTGTCGCAATAAAATCAAATGGGTTAAGTATAAAAAGAACCAAACTTATTATAAAAAACACAACCGGTATTTTCTTGAGGAGAAGATAGAATACTGGAGCAAACAGATTTAAAATAAAAAGATTCCTTATAAACCAAAAAGAATATAATATTGGCATACCATGATACATCCCTCCAAAATTCCAAAAAGAATCAATTAGTTCAAGAAAGGAATAATTATATATCATTTTTCGACTTCCCCCCATTATGTTAGGAAAAGAAACCTGTACTATCAACATGAAGAGTAAATAGAATAAATTCCAAAGAATATAAGGTATTAATAAAGTCCTAACACGCTTTTTCATCTTTATAAACCATTTCCACATATCAAACTCTTTCATGTCATAAAAGAACAAAAATGACGAAATGATAAAAAAGAGAGGAACTGAAAAAGCTGTAAAACAGCCTAACATATACTTAAAACATTCATACCCCTTTAGATCTTCAGGTAAGACAAAGACGGTGTGGATAAAAATCACACCTACTATCAAAGGAAACCTAAGGAAGCTAATTGTTTGTGATATACTTTTATTCATTTTAGTTTCTCTCCCATATTGCTATCGTGACCACTTTTAAAAATCATCTATTATCTGTACATATTCTTATTCTACAACTATACTAGTGGTAGCACTGCATACACTTACGCTTTATATATCAAGATACCCCTCGATACTTACTCTTTCGGAAGTTCAACCCATGAGCAAACTACATATTAATATATTCTAACTTCACCGTTTGATTATTAAGTGATTGCAACTCTTGAATGTACTTATCCTCAGCTTTTCCAACTCTACGGATAGCAACAGAATATTTGAAATCTACATAAACATCGTTTTAATTAATTAACGGCAATAAGACAATATTACAAAAGGAAATGTCCAACTATAAATAAGCATTATGGTACATATATATCAATGGCTGGTCTATAAAACTTATCAACATCATACCCATTGTCATACTCATACTTATAATAAATAGGATCATTAGCCCGGTGACCATTTGTGAGGAAAGTCTTATAAGGACTTAAAAGTACCCCCCACCCCAAAACTATACGCAGATAGAGTACAGTTACAAGTATATATACCTTTTTTGTATAATTATCCAGGACTCTCTTTCTCGAAGATAAGAAAGAGAGTATATATATAATGCCCAACATATAATACCAGCTTTGACGACCTGCATTAGAAGAGTGGAGGAATATAAGCAGAATAACACAAAACATTAATGCCGCATTCAAATACACAAGGTGCTCTCTGTCCTCAGGTATCTCATCATAACGAGAAAAAATTAAGTATATCATAACAAGAACCTCAAAGACATAATCGATTCGGATACCCTCATAATCGACTGCATAACTGGAGGCTCTTTGGGCATCTAAAGCATCATCATAAAGGTGATAGACAGACATCGGTAGTCCGGAAGCACCTATTATAAAGCAAATAATCAAGACAATAATAATAGTTGATTTCCTCCATTTCCTTTCTGGCAAAAAATAGAATATAAAAAATATAATTGCAGAATTATGGAACTTATAAGCTACAAACCAAAGTGTTAAGAAGAGAATAATTTTCTTCTTTATTACATATTGATAAGACAGCCAAGCACAACTTGCAGCCATTGCCTGGCGCAAATAAGTAAATGTAAAGAAGAACCACAATCCCATAAAAATTAAAATGGAAATAGGATACTTCTTAAAAATATCACGGAGAGAAAAAAATAAAAGGGTATAGACAAAGAGGGTTGTAATAAGAATATATATATATCGATTAGGGGTTATATAGGCTACTAAGCAATTCCATATAACATACGACATCTCTTTACTATATCCCATAAGGGGGCTTTCAGGATTTAAAAAAGGTCCTCCTGCACGAATCCTATCAGCATTTGAATCAAAAAGGTCACAGTAAATATAACGGTCGTACCCCCCCAGCATATCACCCAAACCTACAACTAATGCCAATATTAACAAAATACCTATAAGCCATTCAATACTGAAGTCACGTCGACTATTCTGCAGGGAAAAACAAATGGCAGAAATAACTATGTATAAAAAAATAAATAACATATTATATTAAAACTCTATAGTACCTTCACAATAATATATATAAAGAAAGAGTCCCTCGATTCATTTAGACATCTTAGCATAACCCTATTATCATAAAAATCAATATTATATTTTTAATCCTGTAAAGAATCGTGTGAATAATCCCTCTTGAGTTCCCACGTTACGAAACAGACCATATACATAAAATTTTTAACTAATCTATTTTTTATTGGATACTAATTAGTCTTATTATAAAATAAAGAATAAAGCTGTTGTGCAATACTACTTCCAGCATGAAAGCTCAGTACAGCTTGTCGACCCTTCTCGGCAATATCTTCATACTGAGAAGGACTTGAATATATTTGTTGCAACAATGTAGCAACTTCATTTACTCTATTATATTGCAAACAAGAGACTTTATCTTCTACGGCTATATTCTCTAATGCATACCATGATCCTATAACTAATAAGCCATTAGCAATTGCGTCAAGAACTTTTCCCTTAGTGCCAGTACCAATACTAATAGGCGTGATCTGTATATCATGCTTGCAAATTTCATCTATATAATCAGGAGCAAACTTAATATGACAAACTTCATATCCCACATCACTGAGAGATTTAACATGGCTTTCCCATCCCTTTCCCAAGAAAGTAATAATATAATGATTTTTTAACTCTGATAAAGATTTGGTATTTACCAAACTTTTTACCAAATCATCTGAATCCTGACGCATATATATATTATACTGCCCAGCTATTAAAATCTTTATTTTAGGTGATGAAAAAGAGATAGACTTTGCAGGAACAGCAATGTGATAATGAGGATGCCTTAAAAAACGTGCTTGAATCTCTGGATTTATTTCTTTCAAAAAAGCAACATCTGCTTCACCTACTAAATGATAATATACTGATGAAGAAGTATCAAAGTTCCTTTCCATTCCTAAATACTTCGGATACATAGATGCTATCCTCAAATATCCTTGTGTGCTCACCATCGTAAAACGCTTACCAAGCATTCTATAGTAATAAAGAGACTCACAATCAGGCAATGTATGTACTCGTTTAAAATCCTTTAACTGTTTGCTAACACAAGAAAGCTCCTCACCATAGATCCATATACCATCAGCATTCTCTTTGACAATAAAATCTAATTGTGAAGCACTTAAACGGAAATAATTACCAATAGGGAACTTCATAAAAAACCTAAAAGGTGAAAGAAACTTAAGTATAAAATTATACCACCATGGTACTGGTAACATGTGGATCTTTATATCAAGTTCTTTTGCAACGGAATCTATCTGTTCCTTTGACAACCCATTTAAATTATACGAATACAAAATAACTTCTATATTCTTTTCTCTACCAGCCAATAAATGAAAAGGCAATGCACTCGTACCACGAATGTTTTCTGCAGCAGGCATCATCACAGATATCATAACAATTTTCATAGCGGTATATAGTTAAGCTAAAAAGTTTATAGAAATTCACTCTATTAAACAAGAGATATTTAGGATAAACCTAACGAATAACATTTTTTTTGCCGAGTCAAACTTTCCATGCATCGGATATAAGTTTTCTTTTTTAAGTTCAGCAATAATAGCAGAATTAATCCCCAACATACGCCAGCTCTTCTTGTTTCGATATAGAGAATATACCAAACCAAATAAAACATTCTGGCTACGATTAAATATCACATTATACATTTGGGAATTAGTATCTTTAAAAGAAAGTGCTAATCTGCGGAAAGATTTAATTATATAGATGTCATCCTTGATATACTTTATCTTTTTCTCTGGCAGCAATGATTTACTGGTCGAATTTGGATGATAAATATACAAATAAGGAATTATATCACTAAACACAACTTTTTGCGCACAGGGCATCAGCCTATACGTCAACTCGACATCTTGATGTGTAATACCTTTTACAAAGAAGACATTATTATCAATAAATAATTGTTTCTTTGTGATTAAAGCGCATATAGATGAAGGGTTATAACCACAAATAACAGCTTCTGTACCAGACAACACCTTATTATGTTCCAGTGCGGGCTGGCTGCATTCAATATCTAAATATTTCCCGTCTTCTGTTACATTCTGAAGTTGAACAGCCAAAATATCTAAATTATTATACTTATCTAAGGCTGCAATAATCTTTGGTAACTGATCACTTATAAGTTTGTCGTCAGCATCAACACACCAAATATACTCACCTTGGGAAGTTTTAATTCCATAATTTCTCGCTGTACTCTGTCCTTGATTTTCTTGACTTAAGTATGTTATATTTGAATACTTTGAAGCATAGTTTTGAGCAATCTCTGGAGATTTATCTTTTGACCCATCATTAACTATAACTACCTCATACCATTCTTTGGGTAAATTTGAAATAAGAATAGAATCCAAGCATTCTCCAATGTATTTCTCTGCATTATACATTGGAATTATTATGCTGAACTTAAAATTAGAAATTAACTTCTTCATTTATTAGACGAATATAATCGAAATCATCAAGAAAACGTTTAAGACCAAAAATATTTTTATATTCAAGAATTTTACCAGGAAACCAATTCTCATAAAGAGAACTTCCTTTATAAAAGGAGAACTTGTCTGAGAAAATCTCATTTACATTTGAAATAACCATCTTTTTCCCTTTCAAGGTATTTAAAGAGATGAGTTCTTTTTCACCTATATCTTTTCCTTCCCACAAAATAATCATGTTATCAAAATCAACTCTGGCAAAACGTTCTATCCACTTACATTTAGCTTCTTCAAAAGTTAAATAATGAACAAAACCTATTTTTATAACTCGCCCATCCAGTTTTATTCCACCAACAGGATAAGAATAATTAGGATCATCTACCTTGAAAACATCACTCTTAGAAAATTCTCTAATATTTGCTATAAAGAAGATAAAATCATCTGCACTGTAAAAGAGAGTATTTATTGTAGGAGTATCAAATTTTAATCCTAAGTCATGTAAAATAACACCACCTGTACAGTTATTACAAATAATGCTGCATTTATCTCGGTAGCAGTCCTTCGCTTTCTTTTTATGATACCATCGTCTAGGATTAGCCATAAGACGCAAATCTAATCCTTTCAAATGATTCACGAAAAAGTTTCTAAAGCCTTCCATCTATTTGAGTTTTAGCTAAGAATCCTTTAACATCATAGATGACGCCATTTTCATTCAACCTCTCTCTCCAATCAGTATCAATAAACTGCTTGTGAGATACCGCAAGAATAATTGCGTCATATTTTTGGTTTTTCGGTAAAGCCTCAACAGCTTCAATTCCATATTCCTTTTGTACTTTATCAACATTAGCCCATGGGTCGAAAACAGTGATATTTGAGGTGTATTCTGACAATGTAGAATAAATGTCTACAATCTTAGTGTTACGAACATCTGGACAATTCTCTTTAAAAGTAATGCCAAGTATCAGAATATTGGAATCTTTAACGAGTACTCCCTTCTTATTCATCAGTTTGATAGTCTGATTAGCAACATAATCGCCCATGCCATCATTGAGTCTACGAGCTGCTGACATGATGCGTGGTAAAACGCCATAGACTTGTGCTTTTTGAATCAAGTAATATGGGTCGACACTAATGCAATGCCCCCCTACTAATCCTGGACTTAACTTAATAAAGTTCCATTTAGAAGATGCAGCATCTATAACGTCTCTTGTATCAATACCCATTGCATTAAAAATCTTAGCTAACTCATTCATAAACGCAATGTTAACATCACGTTGAGAGTTCTCAATAATCTTTGAAGCTTCAGCTACTTTTATAGAAGGTGCTTTATGTGTTCCGTTAATAAGAACCGCATTATACACACTATCGACAATGTCTGCAACTTCTGGAGTAGAACCAGATGTGACCTTTTTGATCTTCTCTACAGTATGCTCCTTATCACCTGGATTAATTCGCTCCGGAGAATAACCAGCAAAGAAATCCTGGTTGAAAATCAAGCCAGAGACTCTTTCTATAACTGGTAAACATTCTTCTTCTGTCACACCGGGATAAACTGTTGACTCATAAACAACAATATCTCCTTTGGAAATAACCTTACCAACAGTTTCACTTGCACCCCAAAGAGGCTTCAAGTCTGGACGGTTGTTAACATCAACGGGAGTCGGCACTGCTACTACATAAAAATTACAGTCTTTAATATCCTCAAGATTAGTTGTACAGACAAATCCATTATTCAATGCAGACTGCAATAGTTCGTCTGACACTTCTAATGTAGCATCATGACCAGCCATTAACGCTTCAACACGCCCCAGATTCATATCAAAACCAACGGTCTTAAACTTTGTTGAGAATAATCTTGCCAATGGCAAACCTACATAACCTAAGCCAATAACGGCTATTTTATATCTTTCCATCATTATTTTATTTATCTAAAAAAGGACTATATTTTTCACTAAATATGAATACAATTTATTTTGATTTAAATTTAAGATATAGAGAAAGAATTATATCTTATTACTCCCTATCTTATCCTTTTAATACTAGTTAGGTCAATAGCTTCTCCCATTGCTCTTTGTCCATACTCTGAAAAATAATAGCAATTTGCTCCTGCCGAAGTAAAGGTTATTTCTCCAAAATAAATTTTCCCATTAATATTATAGAAATCTACTCTAACAACTGGAAAATCTTTTGAGATAGTTGTTGCATACTCTAGCATTCTTTCAAGATTCTCTGGCGCAGGGAGAAAAAAGCCTTCATTTGGTCTATAAGCCTTTCTTAAGTACTCACGCTTAGTTGTCCATGTCCTTGCGTCATATATATCATAGCATGCTGTTGAATGCCCATTCTTGTCTTTATGCCTATTATAGCATATGAAAATAATATTAGGTGTACCATTAAAACACCATACTTTGTAATCTATCATTGAACATGAAAAATCCCTAAGTGCCTTTTCTTCTAAAAGTTCTTCTGCAATAATTCGAGGCTTAATATTAAGATAATGAGGTTCGCAGGTAATATACCCTATAGGATGTAATTTTGATTGTAAATCGTTACAAATTTGAATAAGATTATCTTTTGACTTATCTTTTATAATATGTGTTGAACCACTATCATGTGTACATTTTATAACAAACTTACTTGGTAGCAAATCAAAGTTAATTTCATTAACACTATTCCAAACGCCATAACAATCAACTAAAATTTCTTTGTACCCTTTTTCTTCTATAAATCTTCTTACTTCATACTTATCAGTCAATTGCGTCCATAGTGAAGTGTCACTCATGGCTTCTAACCAAATTATCTTCTCATCCAAGGTTTGTGGATTATCCCAATTTATATTTTTATGATGACCAGATTTATATTGTAAACTTAATGCTTTTTTAGGATTTTTACGGACTAAAACTTTATAGTAATTAGAACGGAATAATTCCGCATAAAACTTGTTCCTTATAGTAGCAAAAGGATGTGAAATTAATTTTCTAAATTCCATACTATTTTTCAATTATCTGATATTTTTTTATTTTCTCTAAATTCATATCTATTGATTTTGTTTTCAGAAGAGCATTCCTATTTGTTTTTTATTTATCGTTAATAGAATAGTTATATGCTTTACTGTGTGTCCCTTACCACAGGGATTAATACGCTTTGGAAAATGATCTGCAAAAAAGTCCTTATTGAAGACATACCTGAAGTTTTTTCTATAGCAGGAAAGCGTTCTTCTTCTGTTATTACAGGATATATTATTGGCTCATTAACAACAATATTACCTTTGAAAATAACTTTACTAACAGTCTCACTTGCTCCCTAATAGAGCTTAAAAACAGGTCGATTATTTAGATCAAAAACGTTGGTACAACTATAACATAAGCATTACAATCTTTAATTTCTTCAAGATTAGTTGTACAGACAAATCTATTTTTCAATGCAGGCAGCACTAAAGCATCAGGATCGTATAATATCGCATCATATTTAGCTATTAATGCATCAACACCGTCAAAACCAACAGTCTTAAATTTGATTGTTTTTTTATAATGCCAAATCTACATACCATATGTCAATATCGGCAATTTAAGTTTTATTGCTTATTATCTTACCTATTTTGACTAAAAATCACAAAACAAATTATTTAGAAATGCTATCTAAGGCTTTACATAGAGCTTTAATATAGCCATCTCCATTTGAATAATCTGGCTCCATGTAATTTCCTTCTCCCCATTCATTCCATGATTTTAATATTAGAATTTGCTCTTCTACAGGCTTTTCTTTTAAAACTTCAAATGCATCTAAACAATGAAGATAAAAGCTTTCTGGTGTAGAATTATAATATATTAAATCAGCAGTATGTTCACTCCTAGGACTATGATCCCACTGAGGAACAATCTGTGGGATAACTCTCCTATCTTTATCTTGCTCAGTGATTAACTTTGAGTAATCCTTACTATAATCTCTTGCACCTTTTGGACGTCCAGTAACCTGCTGCTTAAAGACGCGATAAATAGAATAGAATTTACGTTTCAGTTTTCCCATTCCCCTCATTCTTTCAGTCCAAAGAGATGAAAGGCGTGCATAACTTACTGCATCATATCCTTTTTGTATAAAAAAATCAGGAGACAATTCTGTCTTATAGCTATTTGCTACAATATATAAATCGGGAAAACCTGCTTCTTTTGCAAACTTTCTAAAGTTTTTGATATATATATCAGGAAGAGTAAACGGATCAAAAATCAACAAGAAAGGTCTGTTATCAACTTTAATATATCTTGGATCTTTAAAAGCTTTAAGTAGATATTGAAAATGCAGTATTTGATCTTCTATGTCAGGATATTCTTGTTGAACAAGCAACTTATTCGGTGTAGTTTTATCCCACGACTTTGCAAACCAAGAATGATTTGCCCAGCCTAAACAAAACGGAAAGTCAGGCTGGCCAGAACTTAAGACCTCGTCAAATATTTCTGATAACATTTGCTTCCCATTCCCAAACCAATAATGCCAATAACAGAAAGCTGTAACACCAGCTTTTCTTGCCAGTTCTGCTTGTTGTTCACGTACTACTGGTAGCCTTAAATCATAATAACCTAATTCTGTTGGAATTCTTGGTTGGTCATGCCCTTTAAAAAGAGATTTAGCACGACCGACATTAGTCCACTCTGTGAATCCCTTTCCCCACCATTTATCATTTTCAGGTGTAGGATGATACTGGGGTAAATATAAAGCTAAAATCCTTGGAGTCATATTATTTATTTAATACTCTTACTTTTACATATTCTATAAAATAAGTTCGTTCTTTATCATTTAGTCCAAATAACCATATAGTAAATAAGGAGCATGGTATAGAAACAAAACAGACAATAAAGAACTTTATTACATCATTGCCACTAAAACCAGTAGATAATACAAGGGGAAGAAGTGGAGCTACAAAAGAGACTAAAACTAATGGAATTATAACCTCATGGATATAATCTATATATTTATGACCAATCAGCGGTAAAACTATCCATACACGAATAATAGTCTCTACAACCCCTGAAGCCAGCAAAATTAAAAATACCCAATAAGATGCTGCATTAAAATATTTAAAGGCTATGTATGAAATGGGTAATACAGACACTTGTACAATATTATCAAATAGTTGGTATTTCTTTAACTTACCTGTTGCTAACACAGAAATCCATAAGGGATTACTTAACGTTGCCAACACAGAATATATTAATATAATCCTCAGATAAACAACCGTATTTTCTGGAACTGTAGTCAACCACCATTTAAGTATGACAGGAGCCTCAATAAAGACAGGAATACTCATCACAAACATCAAGAAATAAGAAAACTTACTGCTTAAATGAAGCAAGGAATGCATTCGATTATATTCCGCACCTGCATAAGACTTTGTTATCTGTGGGTTAATTGCAGTTTGGAAGTTCGTTATAAACTGCCCCATGACTCCTTGTACTTGCATGGCAATGCCACGTGCCGCATTAACAACAGGACCAAAGAATGCATTCAGGATAAGATTAACCCCCTGCGTATTTAAGACCCAGCAAAGATTGCCACTCAAGGTCCATACAGACATGGAGACCATTTCCTTCAATTGTTCCCTATCAATCTTTGCAGGAGCTTTAACCTCCTCAAAATGTCTATTGCAATAAACGGCATAAATGATCCTATCTATAATCTCAATAACAAAAAAGAGCGATGCGTATATGATCAACTTATCATAAGGAATAATCTGTAAAAGAAAACATATTATCAACTTTAAAACTGCATCTACCAAAGATATATAGGCAAAAGCAGACATTCGCTCATGGGCAATAATGGCAGAATTGTATGGAACACAAATAAAAGCAACCACTGTAGATAAAACAGAATACTGAAATACCCAGAAGGCTGCATTCATTCGCTCTTCTGGTATTGTCATCTTATTGAAAAGAAACCAGAGTCCTATCGTCTCTGCCAACAAAACA
The DNA here is from genome assembly GCA_963547405.1 of uncultured Prevotella sp. Classification (GTDB taxonomy): domain Bacteria; phylum Bacteroidota; class Bacteroidia; order Bacteroidales; family Bacteroidaceae; genus Prevotella. The sequence goes on along the minus strand of CAUURC010000019.1, from coordinate 28,835 downwards.
ACCACCACACATAGAACATAATAAATAACCTTTATATTTCCAAAAGTGCGATTTGTATACGCTTGATCCCCACGACCAATCGCAATTGTTATGAATCTAGATGTCGCATTACCGAGCGAAGAGGATAGAAAACCAAACATGGCGACAATACCTCCCACAGCATTATAGATTCCAAAATCTGTTACTCCCAGAACTTGAAGAATAATGCGAGATGTATAAAGACCTATTCCCATCATGAGAATAGCCATAAAATACAACATCATCGTATTTTTTGCTATAGTCCGATTACGCGTCTGCTCCACTATTTATTTTCTATTACCGATCCATCGTGCGCAATAACGCTGCAACAACAGAATAACAAAATAAAGTACTGCCATTGACAAAAATCCTATAAGGAACTTTTCTCCTATAGAATAATTGTCAAATACAAACAATCCCAAACGCTTCATTGCCAACTTAAGGTAAAGGATCACTATCCCGTGCAGTCCCATGATGACAATAGTTCCAGAAGACAGAACATAGATAATCTTCGTTCTCCACTTATCCAGCAACTTGCTAATCATGACAAGCATCATGCCTCCCATAAACGCTCCCGGATAATATAGAATAGGGAAATTGCCAAAAGTACGGATATATACACTCGAGTATCCATTCAAATAGGAGAAAGAGACTGCTATAAATATAAGTCCTATAGTTACAAGAATGCTTTTATACTTACTAGTCTGCCATGTCAGCAATGATTTACAATGATACCCCATAACAAAAAAAGGTAAAACCATTATAGCAGTATCTATTCTCCAATACAAGGTATACGGGAAAAGCCAAGCAAACACTCCACAACTTAGCAAAACTGCACACTGCCATTTATATGAAAGTCGTGATAAGTAATAAAAGGCTATCCATAACCATGCCAGACAAATTAAGAACCAGGTCGGCCCAGGTTCACCATGTCCATCTGCTGTAAGGAAATATACCAAATTCTCTAAAGGCCATTCTCTAGAAAGTATCCAAGATGGTATCAGAAAAATATCAGATAGAAGGTTTAGGAAGATATAGGGGATTATCAACGAATGCCATATTCGTGAAAACATTTCACGTAGATTATTTTCCTTTATCTTAAAGAGAAGACCTGAGATAAAAAAGAAAAACGGCATGTGGAAAAGGTAAATAAAGTCATGAATCTTTCCTTCTATACCGCTTTTAGACAAAAGATGTCCTAATACAACCAAGTATATGGCAAAAGCCTTTCCCCAATCAATCCAATTTATCCGCTGCAAAATCATTATTATAATTATAAATTTTGAACGCTTTCCTAAGCAATTTTCTTGTTCTATATTATGAACTTCAACATCACACGTTCTACTATCGGTGCCATATCATAATACTTGTATTCAGCAAGTCGTCCGCCGAAAATAACTCCAGGTTCTTCTGCAGCCAAGACACGATACTGCTTTGCGAGCTGATCGTTCTTTTCATCATTGACTGGATAATAAGGCTCTATACCAACTTTCCATTCCGTTGAATATTCGCGAGAAATTACAGTCTTTGGATTAGCATAAACCTCTTGTCCAAATGATTCGAAATGTTTGTGTTCTATTATGCGTGTGTAAGGCACTTCTGCCTCTGTATAATTCACAACAGCATTTCCCTGATAGTTGGATGTTTCAAGTATTTCGTGTTCAAATCGAACAGAGCGATAGTCCAGCTTGCCTAAACGATATCCGAAATATTCATCAATCTTACCTGTAAAGACAAGTTGTTTACATTGAACATTGAGATTTGGACTTTGAACTTTATGGACACCAGCCTCTATATCATAAGTATGCTGACAATCAAAAAAATCTATATCCGTTATTGTTTCTACTCCATCAAGCAAAGCTTCTATCAGCTTGTTATAACCACCAATAGGAATGCCTTGATATTTGTCGTTAAAATAGTTGTTGTCATAAACTAAACGAACAGGAAGTCGCTTTATAATAAAAGATGGAAGTTCTGTGCATTTTCTTCCCCATTGTTTCTCTGTATATCCTTTAATCAGCTTTTCATAAACATCTTTACCGATTAATGCTAAAGCTTGCTCTTCAAGGTTACGAGGTTCCTCAACACCTTCTGCCTTCATTCTGGCAACAGCTTCTACCCGCTGTTCATCAAGTTTTGCCTGCGCTTCTTCAGGTGTAGTTACACCCCACATCTGGTAGAATGTATTCATATTGAAAGGCAAATTATAGTATTTCCCTCTATAATTAGCGACTGGAGCATTGGTAAAGCGGTTAAACTCTACAAACGAATTCACGAAATCCCAGACCTTCTTATTGGAGGTGTGGAAGATGTGAGCACCATATTTATGTACATTGATGCCGTCTATGTTTTCGCAATATAGATTTCCACCGAGATGGGAGCGTTTGTCTATTACCAGACATCTTTTTCCTCGAACTGTAGCCAAACGGGCAAAGGTTGCACCGAACAGGCCAGCGCCTACTATCAAGTAATCGTATGTTGTCATATTAATGTGTTTTTAAGTGGATTATCTTATGTCTGCATTACGCGTTGTATATTTGACACCTGTGTAGAATCCCAGCGTCTTGCCATCAATTTGAAATCTTATTTCTCATCACTGATCAGCCGTAATGCAGATGGTGGAATGTATGTAGTACACACGGCAGCAACATCCTCAATCAAAACTACTACGCACTTGTCCTTAAAGGGGCGGGCGTAATAGCCTTGAACGCCGGCAAACGGACCGGAAACGATTTCAACGCGGTCGCCTTTCTTGATATTGGCCTGTTTGTTGCGATCAACGAATTTACTGTACTGGTTTTGACAGACTGTGATAAAGTCTTCCATCAGACGCTCGTCTATGACGATGGGCTGTTGGCGATTCATCGTGTCCATGCGAAACTTAAACGGCATGTCGAGTTGCTCGAGCGTTTGTTTCTCGACTTTCAGTTGATTATACGTGGATTTTACAAATAGGTAATTAGAAACAATGGGAACCTCAACCAGCCGTTTCTTGCCTGCGATAATTCGAAACGTATGTTGCATGGGAACAAAACACGCGATGCCTTTTGACTCAAGATATTGTTTAATCTTTAGTTCTCTACGATAATTGGGAGAGATGAGGAACCAGTGTGTTTCGTTGTTGGAGAATGTCACAGGGTATTTGGCTGATAGGAAATTCTGGGGTTAATCGATAGTTAAATAGTTCTCAACTTCCGAATTCTCAAATAGCCCCTTGGCAATGATTTCATCTTTCGCAGCCGTAGTATGCTTTGAACGGAGAATCATTCTAAAACTTGTATTTTAAAGCAGGATGAATTAATCATCCACTTTCTGCAAAGGTAGTTAATAATTTTGAAATGGCAACGGGATAAGTGATTAATTTACTTAACTTTGCATGCAAAACCTAATTATTATGAATAGTAAGTTTGTTATTTCAATGTTAATCGTAGTTTGTTTGGGAGCTACTTGTTCAACCAAAGTGCATGCTCAGCAAACAACTGCAAAAGAAATTGTCGTTTTTAATAATGCAGAGAGTCCCATTCCTTTTCGTATTCCTGCCATTACGCAGACTCGCCGAGGTACGCTTTTGGCCGCGTGCGACTATCGTATCAGCAAGGCTGATGTAGGTTGGAGCAATCAGAATGGCTTGTTTCAAGTTAACGTCGTGATGCGAACCAGTGATGATCGTGGACTTACTTGGTCGGATTCTGTGTGTGTGGCTCGGGGCAATGAGCATGCTGTTGAACGCCGTCGCATCGCTTATGGCGACCCGAGTTTGGTAGCCGACCGCATGTCGGACGAGGTGTTGTTGCATTGTGTGGCTGGAAATGTAGGCTACCAACGGGCAACTCGCCATGATCCACAGCACGCGGTGTTCTTCCGTAGCATGGATGGCGGCAAGACGTGGGATGATGGTACCGACCTCACTGAGATGATTCATGGGTTCTATGATGGCAAACTGCCGGGTAGCGGACAGGCAGATGGCATATTCCTTACTTCGGGACGCATCATGCAAAGTCGCTATGTGAAGGTTGGAAAATACTACCGTCTGTATATTGCTCATCCATTGCGACAGAAGGGTAGGGACCGTATAGGCACGTATGTTATCTATTCCGACGACTTCGGACGCTCATGGCAGGTGCTGGGTGGAGCGACGATGGAGGCTCCTTCAACGGCTCAAGACGAGTCTAAGGTTGAAGAGTTGCCGAATGGCGATGTATTGCTGAGTTGCCGCGAACTCACGGGTGGACGTAAATTTAACGTCTTCAGTTATACGAATGCTCGCAAAGCGATTGGTCATTGGGGTAAAGAGGTGATGCCGGATAATATGACGGCGAAAGAAGTAAATGCTTGTAATGGTGAAATTCTGATGTTGCAGGCTCGTAAAGTGGCCACGGGTAAGCGTGTGTGGCTGGCCTTGCAGTCAGTGCCTCTTAGTGCTCGCCGCGACAGCGTAGGCTTTTTTTATAAGGAAGTGCCCACTGGTAAGCGCATGTCTGATACGCAAACGTGGAAGCATGGTTGGCAAAAGGGACTTCGTCTGACTGACCGTTCTTCCTGCTATTCTACGATGGTCAGAATGGATAATGGGCGTATCGCTTTCCTTTATGAGCGTGACGGACAGAACGGAGGCTACGATATCGTGTTCCAAAGCCTGTCTGTACGTGAGATTACCGGAGGAAAGTTTAAATGAAACGCAAACTCTTTCGGCTCATTTTTGTCAAAGAAAGCGAGTGGAATTTAACATTTCGGAAACTCACCATCTAGCTTTCAAAAACTCGAAAAAGAACAATAAAAGGCTTGAAGAATACCTCGTGCGATGCAAAAGCTATGCTTTTACAAGCTAAAAGGGCTGCTATTACCGTGCGGAAGCTACGCTTTTACAAGCCGAAAGAGCTGCTTTTAGAGGCTAAAAACAGGCAAAATAGGCCGCCGAAGCACTTGTGTGTTGAGGTGTTTTTGTTTAAATGATTTATAATCAGCATGTTATGAATATGGAAATCCCCAACGAATTTTGAACCAATCGTTGGGGATTTTTGAATAACGCAGCCAGCAATGACTTGTTGTAAAGGTTTTTCTGAATTGTTAAAATCAAATCGGTTCGTTAGAAAAATTCACTTCTGTTTGCTCCGGAATGCCATCGAATATCAGACGTTGTGGCCCGTAGGTGTCTTGTATATGCAATCATGATTGAGCGTTTTTGTAGCATTTTGCCTCTCAAATACTCTCAATGCTCAATCGGGTTTGATATGATGGAAATAGCGTGTCGCGTCAGAAGATAGCGCAAAACGGCTTGTTTATAAGGGTTTAGTGTGTCTTTACCCAAAGAATGAATCGCTCGGAGTGGCGTAAATATGATAAAACCGGAACCATCTTTTTGGAAAAGAATGTTCCGGTTTTATCATTTCGTAGGGTGGGTTGGGTTATTCCACTTGAAGTTGAATCCCATAGTCGCGTACCATTCTGCGCATGTTGAGAATTGCGTAGCGCATGCGTCCAAGCGATGTGTTTATGCTGACATTTGTTAATTGTGCAATTTCCTTGAAAGATAATTGCTGATAATATCTCATGTAAACAACTTCGCGTTGTGTCGGTGGTAATTGTTCCATGACGTTTTTGACGTCAAGTAAAACCTGTGAGTTTACATATTCGTGTTCTATACTGTCAGCGATGGCTGCTGCAGTTTGGAGCTTAGAGAGCTCTTGATTGTCTGTATCTAAAACCCTTTCGCTCTTTGTTGATCGGAAATTGTCCATGATGATATTATGCGCAATCCGCATAATCCATGCCGAAAACTTACCATTACTAACATACCTCCCTTGTTGCAGTTTTGTAATAACTTTAACAAAGGTTTCTTGGAATATATCATTTGCTTTGTCGTGATCCCTAACCACGAACATGATATATGCAAATAGTTTAGATTGATTACGTTCTAATAACAAATCAAAAGCGCTATTATCACCGGCGACATAGCGCAAAGCAAGCTCTTCGTCGCTCATTCTTTCAAGTCTTTTCATTCCTTCAAAGTGTTGTTTTGCGTAAAGGTGTGTCGATAGGCGCTTTGTTTATTATTATAATTTTGTTATTATATAAATATGTAATGAGCCTTTTATGCGGAAAGATTGCATGGTTTAGCCCATGTTTAATAGAACAAAGTTATAGATATTTTCGGTTCTATCCAAATTTTTGTGAAATATTTTCATGTATTTATGGGGTGAGAACGGTTTTATAAAAAGATAAAAGTGTAAAAGGAAGGGTAACCTTATCGGGGTTTCATAAATAATATGTAACTTTGAAAACCGAAAATAATTCATTCTCTACAAATTCACTTGCAGATGGAAAAAAACGATCTGAGAATTATATTTATGGGTACTCCTGAATTTGCGGTAGGAACCCTTGACAAACTGGTTACGCAAGGATATAATGTTGTCGCGGTGGTGACGCAGCCCGATAAGCCGGTTGGCAGGCATCAGGAGCATGTGCAGCCATCGCCCGTAAAACAATATGCAGAAGCTCATCAGATTCCGGTTTTGCAGCCCGAGAAGATGAAGGACCCTATATTTATTAAGGAATTAGAGAGCTATCACGCCGATTTGCAAGTGGTGGTAGCATTCAGAATGTTGCCCGAAATCGTTTGGGCGATGCCCAAATTCGGGACCTTTAACGTGCATGCCGCGCTACTGCCACAATATCGTGGGGCCGCTCCGATTAACTGGGCTATTATCAATGGAGAGGAAATGACAGGCGTAACGACCTTCTTTTTAGACAAAGAGATTGATACCGGTCGTATTATCCTTCAGAAGAAGTTTCCGATTCCGGAAACGGCAGATGTGGAATATGTATATGACGGACTTATGCGGTTGGGGGCAGAGGCCGCTGTGGAAACGATTGACCGCATGCTAAGTAATGATGGTAATATAGAGTCGACAGATCAATCGGCCTTTATACACTCGATGGCATTACAACCAGAAGAACTTCACGTTGCCCCGAAGATATTTAAAGAGACTTGTGATGTCAATTGGAATCAGCCTGCCAAGCGTGTATATGATTTCATCCGAGGGCTCTGTCCGTATCCGGGCGCATGGTCTGCGTCGCTCATATTAAAAATGGAAGATTCGCAAATGGAGCCACTTGCGACCATAAAGCTTTATCAAACGCAGCAAACGGGTAAGCGTTGTGATGAACTTCCGGGAACACTCGTAATCGAAGGGAAGCATCTCTATGTAGCGTGTGTCGATGAATGGCTTGAGATTAGCATGATTCAGCCTGCGGGAAAAAAGCGTATGACAGCCATGGACTTTATCAATGGTAAGAAAAATCAAAAGAAGTAATTAAGGACATGCTTCTTATTTTTGGGTAATTCATAAAATACACGTATATTTGCGATACAATTATTGATAATCATGAAACAAGAAGATGACATTAAGAACGCGGTAGAATGTATGCGCAAAGGAGGCGTTATCCTTTATCCTACTGATACAGTATGGGGCATTGGATGTGACGCAACGAATCCGGAGGCAGTAGCTAAAGTGTATCAAATAAAGCAACGTGACGATTCAAAAGCACTTATTTGCCTTGTTGACAGCGATGCTCGTCTTCAGCGCTACGTAAGGAATGTACCTAACGTAGCTTGGGAATTGATTGACGCGGCTGTCAAACCGCTAACTGTTATTCTTGACAATGCGGTAAATCTGGCGCCTAACCTGATAGCCGAAGATGGGAGTATCGCCCTGCGTATAACTAAAGAACCTTTCTCTAATGAGTTGTGTCGTCGCTTTCAGAAGGCTGTCGTGAGTACAAGTGCCAATATCAGTGGGCAACCTGCAGCGTCTAATTATGGAGATATCAGTGAAGATATTCTGAAAGCCGTAGACTATGTTTGCTGGAGTCGCAGGCAAGAACATAAGCCCCATACGCCCAGCAATATCGTTAAGCTGACAGAAAATGGAGAAGTAACCATCATCAGATAAAAAGATTTTGACTCAAGAGAAAATCATACGTTGGAGAGAAGCGCATCTGTCAGACAGACAAACTATTCTTATCCTTGCTTTCGCGATAGGTTTTTTTGCGTCTGTTGCAGGTTATATCCTACATATTATTATTAAGGAAGTACAATTTATTTTGACTTCGGGTTTTGATACATCTACTTATAACTGGCTGTATCTTCTATTTCCTGTGTTGGGAATTTGGCTCACTTCGCTCTTTGTACGTCATATCGTCAAAGACAACATTTCGCATGGCATCACCCGTGTGCTTTATGCCATATCAGCAAAGCAAGCTAAACTGAAAGGACATAATTGCTGGTCGAGCGTGATAGCCTCTGGTATTACAATCGGTTGTGGCGGTTCGGTAGGAGCAGAGGCGCCAATCGTACTTACAGGAAGTGCAATCGGATCAAACCTGGGTAAGCTTTTCGGTATGGATAACCGGCAGTTGATATGGCTGGTAGGGTGTGGAGCTGCCGCTGCCATCGCAGGTATCTTTAAAGCACCCATTGCCGGTCTTGTTTTTACGCTCGAAGTATTGATGGTTGATCTTACGATGGCTTCGTTGCTCCCGATACTCATTTCATGCGTAACGGCGACTGGCTTTACTTACATATTTGTAGGAGATGACAGCCTTTTTACTTTCCATCTTGACAACAGTTGGATATTGGAACGTACACCGGCCTGCATCTTGCTTGGAGTTTTCTGTGGCTTTGTAAGTCTTTATTTCATGCGGATGATGACAGCCTGTGAGAATATGTTTGCTCGCATGAATGATTATCCTTACCGCAAACTTGTAGTTGGAGGCCTTATACTTAGCACCCTTATTTTCCTTTTTCCTTCACTCTATGGTGAAGGTTATCATGCGGTGAATATATTGCTTAGCGGTAATACTATGGCAGACTGGGGCAAGGTGATGAATAATTCCCTTTTCGCCGGCAATCAAGACCTGCTTATTCTTTATATCGGATTGGTTCTCGTCACCAAGGTCTTTGCTACGTCCGCGACGAATGGTGCAGGTGGATGTGGCGGAACATTCGCTCCCAGTCTGTTTATTGGTGGCTTTTCCGGTTTCCTTTTTGCACGTGTCTGGAATAATTATCAGATTGGGACTTACATTCCGGAAAAGAATTTCACTCTCATGGGTATGGCAGGAGTGATGGCGGGTGTGATGCACGCGCCACTTACGGGTATATTCTTGATAGCGGAGCTTACGGATGGTTATCAGCTTTTCATGCCGTTGATGATTGTTTGTATTTGTTCCTATCTGACCATCAATATTTTTGAGCCTCATAGCATTTATGGTATGCGTTTGGCCCGAGCCGGAAAATTGATTACTCACCATACCGATAGTGCGATTTTGACGCTAATGAGTTTGGAAAGTATCATAGATCGACAGTTTGAACCGATTGATCCGGAATTACCTTTGGGCAAATTAATCAATGTTATCAGTAAAAGTCATACGAGTTTCTTGCCCGTGCTTGATAATGCCGGGGTACTTTTGGGAGAGATTGATATTACCAAAATACGTCATATCATGTTTAGGTCTGAATTGTATAATCGATTTACTGTCAGTCAAGTTATGACGCCAATAAAAGCAACACTTGGAATCAACGATAAGATGATTGACGTGATGCGCAAGTTTGAAACAACTAATAGCAATTTCTTGCCTGTGGTCGATATTAATAACCAACTGAAAGGATACGTTTCGCGCACGCGTATGTATAGTATGTATCGTAAGATGGTTGCCGACTTCAGTGCTGAATAATATAAAATGTGTGATTTTGTTTTGTTATATCAGTCAATTAAATTATCTTTGTCACAAAATATTTTAGAATAACTATCAACTTAAAATATACGAAAAACATGAATGCAGAAGAACTTTTGAAACCGTATGTTATCGGTTTGGATCTTGGAGGAACAAACTCCGTATTTGGTATTGTAGATAGTAGAGGTGAAATCAAAGCTACGACAGCTATCAAGACTCAAGGGTATGATAGTGTAGATGATTATGTAACAGCTGCGGTAGAGGCTCTTCAGGTTATCATTGATCAAGTAGGTGGAATTGAAACAATTAAAGCAATGGGTATCGGTGCGCCTAACGGTAATTATTATAATGGTACGATAGAGTTTGCGCCTAACTTGAGTTGGGGACATAACGGCATTGTCCCTTTGGCAGACATGTTTAGCAAGAAGCTAGGCATTCCTGTTGCCTTGACAAATGATGCGAATGCGGCTGCTATCGGTGAGATGACTTATGGAGTAGCTCGTGGTATGAAGAACTTCATTGTGATAACTTTAGGCACAGGTGTAGGTTCTGGTATAGTTGTCAATGGTCAGTTGCTTTATGGAAGTGACGGTTTCGCGGGAGAGTTGGGCCATGTTATCGTGCGTGGAGACAACGGACGCAGTTGTGGATGTGGCCGCAGTGGATGTCTGGAAGCCTATTGTTCTGCTACCGGTGTTGCGAGAACCGCCCGTGAGTTGCTCGAAACAACAGAGGAACCTTCGCTCCTTCGAGAATTAATGCCTGAAAATATTACGAGCCTTGATGTGAGTATTGCTGCAGGCAAAGGTGATAAGTTGGCCAAAGAGATCTACGAGTTTACTGGTGCAATGCTGGGAGAGGCTTGTGCAAACTTCGCAGCTTTCTCTTCACCGGAAGCCTTTATTTTCTTCGGTGGCTTGACTAAGGCCGGCGACTTGATTATGGATCCAATTAAGCGAAGCTATAATGAGCATGTACTCCGAATTTTCAAGGGCAAGGCTAAGTTCTTGATTAGTGGTTTGGAGGGAAGCTCTGCAGCCGTACTCGGCGCGAGTGCCGTAGGCTGGGAAATTTAATATAGCACAATAAAATAATAGAAATAGGTAAGAGGGTGTCTGATAATGTATTTTATGGACATCCTCTTATTGTATATAATAAAGGTGGTAGCGGATTATAATAAGCAACTACAAAAGAGAAAAGGGGGCTTCGTCACTTTGACAGGCCCCCTTTTTTATGGATTTATTTTGATATTCCAACTAATCTAAGTAATTTTGCATCAGCTATGCCGTTTCAATTTCATATAAATATTATCGACTTAATTCTGAAAGGAATACTGATAGGAATTATTGCCTCTGCGCCGATGGGGCCGGTTGGTGTTTTATGCGTACAACGTACACTCAATAAAGGTCGATGGTATGGATTTATAACAGGTGTGGGTGCCGCGTTTAGTGACTTTATCTACGCCTTGTTGACAGGACTTGGAATGAGTTTTATGCTTGATTTTATTTCTAATCCAAGCTATAAGTTTCTGATTCAACTGTCGAGTAGTATCATTCTGCTTTTATTTGGCCTTTATTGCTTTAAAAGTAATCCTACAAAGAATATGCATCAGAGTGGAAATTCTAAAGGAACGCTTTGGCATAATGGTGTTACGGCGTTTTTGGTGACTTTTTCCAATCCGATGATCATGTTTCTTTTTATCTTCCTCTATGGCTTGTTTGCATTTTCCGTTCCTGCTCATCCTTTTGAAATGAGTATTAGTTTCCTTAGTATTGTGGCGGGGGCCTTGCTTTGGTGGTTTGGTTTAACATGGCTTGTAGACAAGATTAGAGGAAAGTTTGATGATACAGGTATTCTAATTATTAATAAGATAATTGGCAGTGTGGTGATTATCTTTTCTTTAATTGTGTTTTTCGGAACGGCTTTTAATCTTTATCATCTACCCCAGTTGTAGTACTTTACATTCATTTTTGTTTTTATCATGTATATAGCGCAAGAACTCAGAAAGAAATCAATTGCGGAATACTTGCTTTATATGTGGCAGGTAGAAGATATTATCAGAGCCTACGATTGTTACATGCCGGTCATTCGCAAACAATATATAGAACAGTTTGACTACTCGGACGAGCAAAAGGAAGAACTGGCAGATTGGTATGGCAATCTAGTAAGGATGATGAATGAAGAAGGTAAGCGAGAATACGGACACCTTAATATTAATGAAATTCTCCTGAAAGATTTACTTGATTTGCATGTCCGCCTTCTGAAATCTTCTAATTTCCCATTCTATAGTGCTGCTTATTATAAAGTTCTGCCTTTTATCGTAGAGCTGCGGGCTAAAAATCGCAGAGGCAGGGATGACGACGACAATGTATCGTCTGAAGGCGAGTCTGAACTGGAAACTTGCTTTGACGCGTTGTATGGCGTGATGATGTTGAAGCTGCAAAAGAAAGAAATTACCGCAGATACTGCGCACGCGGTCAAGGAAATAACAACTTTTATCGGGTTGTTGAGTGACTATTATATTAAAGATCGTGATGAAGGACTAAATTTTGGGGAAGAATAATATTATGAATATACTTGTTACGGGAGCTAATGGGCAACTTGGTAAAGAAATGCAACTCGTTTCGCGCCATAGCGAGAATCGTTATATTTTCACAGATGTGACCGATGGGTATCAAAAGCTTGATATTACACAACTTGATGATATTCGGCAATGTGTGAAAGACAATCATATTGACTGCATAGTTAATTGTGCGGCATGGACCAATGTAGATGCTGCGGAAACGGCGGGAGAGATTGTTAGGACGCTGAATGCCCAAGCCCCAGAGAACCTTGCTGTAGCAATGAAAGAGGTAAATGGACTGCTTGTTCACATCAGTACTGATTACGTGTTTGGTGGCGACCCATATAATGAGCCTTGCAAGGAGACACAGAAAGGAACGCCTACAGGTGTGTATGGAGAAACTAAATTGTTGGGCGAACAACTTATTGAAGCTACAGGCGTAGAACATCTGGTCATCCGTACAGCCTGGCTCTATTCCGAATACGGCAAGAACTTTCTGAAAACAATGCTACAACTGATGGCAAGCAAGCCACAACTGAAGGTTGTTTTTGATCAGGTAGGAACTCCAACTTATGCGAGAGATTTGGCACAAGCAATTTATGAAATCATTGAAAATCGTAAATTTACGAACCACTCCGGTATCTATCATTATTCAAACGAAGGAGTTTGTTCGTGGTATGATTTTGCCAAAACTATAGCTTCGATAGCGGGGAATACGACTTGTGCGATAGAGCCCTGTCATACGGATGAGTTCCCAAGTCCAGTAAAACGTCCGGCATATTCCGTGTTGGATAAAACAAAAATTAAAAATACATTTGGAATTTCTATCCCTTATTGGATGGATTCACTGAAAGTCTGCATGGAAAGACTTTTAAATGAACAATAAAATGAACGAAATACAAAGAAGACGTACATTTGCGATTATCTCGCATCCGGATGCTGGTAAAACGACTTTGACGGAGAAGTTCCTTCTCTTTGGTGGACAGATACAGGTAGCTGGTGCCGTAAAGAATAACAAAATTCGGAAGACGGCAACCTCAGACTGGATGGATATAGAAAAACAACGTGGTATCTCCGTATCAACCTCTGTTATGGAGTTTGATTATCTGCCCGATGGTGAGACTGGCGATTTCTACAAAGTCAATATTCTGGATACTCCCGGGCACCAAGACTTTGCCGAAGATACCTACCGGACATTGACGGCTGTTGACTCCGCTATTATCGTTGTTGATAGCGCCAAGGGTGTTGAAACGCAGACCCGAAAGTTGATGGAAGTCTGCCGCATGCGTAATACACCTGTAATTATCTTTATCAATAAGATGGATAGGGAAGGGCGCGACCCCTTCGATTTGTTGGATGAGCTTGAAGAAGAACTTCAAATTAAAGTACGTCCACTCAGTTGGCCCATCGGGCAGGGTGTCAGATTCAAAGGCGTGTATAATATCTACGAGCAACAGCTGAATCTCTTTACGCCTAATAAGCAGCGTGTTACAGAAAAGGTTGCTGTTGATATTCAAAGTCAGCAACTGGATGAGCATGTAGGCGAACGTGAGGCACAACAACTACGTGATGATTTGGAATTGGTTGATGGCGTTTATCCGGATTTTGATGTAGAAACTTATCGCAGCGCCGAAGTCGCGCCGGTATTTTTCGGTTCTGCATTGAATAACTTCGGTGTTCAGGAATTGCTCAACTGCTTTGTCGAAATTGCGCCAAGCCCCAAGCCCACGCAGGCAGAAGAGCGCATGGTGCAGCCCGATGAAGCAAAATTTACAGGATTTATCTTCAAGATTACGGCTAATATCGACCCTAACCACCGCAGTTGTATTGCTTTCTGTAAAATATGTTCAGGCAAGTTTGTTCGCAACCAGCCTTATCTGCACATGCGCTTGGGCAAGACGGTCAGATTTTCTTCGCCTACCCTGTTCATGGCTCAACGTAAAAGTACGATTGACGAAGCCTATCCCGGTGATATCATAGGCTTGCCCGATAATGGCATCTTTAAGATTGGCGACACGCTGACCGAAGGAGAAACACTTCATTTCCGCGGACTACCGTCGTTTTCTCCTGAGATGTTCAAATACATCGAAAACGACGACCCGATGAAGAGCAAGCAGTTCCAAAAGGGAATAGAACAACTCATGAATGAAGGTGTGGCCCAGTTATTTGTCAACCAATTCAATGGTCGTAGAATTGTTGGAACCGTAGGCCAGTTGCAATTTGAAGTGATTCAGTACAGGTTGGAGAACGAATACAATGCCAAATGTCGTTGGGAACCGGTTCATTTGCATAAGGCTTGTTGGGTTGAGGCCGACGACGCTGCAGATCTTGAGAATTTCAAGAAGCGCAAATACCAATATATGGCCAAAGACATTGAAGGCCGCGACGTATTCCTTGCCGATTCCGGATATGTTCTGAGTATGGCGCAAGAAGATTTTAAAGGTGTAAAGTTCCACTTTACCAGCGAGTTTTAATCATAAGATTTCAGAGCGCGTAGATAACAGTAGCCAAGGATGATGGCAAAGATTGTATCTCGCTTACAGACATGGCAAATGCCAAGAAAGTGAAATCCGGGTTGCAGACTTCGTTAAGAATAGGATTCGCAACCGTTACACCATCGAGTTTCTCGGAACGTGGGAAATGTTCACAATCGATTTCCGTCCCATGCTTCACGTCGTTTGAAGCATGGGACGATTATTTTTCAGCAGTTGCGAGAATTTAGTTTCCGTCGTGTGGCTGAATATGAAGGCAGTAGCAGGATATTCGGGAGAAGGAGTCGTGTGAGCAGTGGTTGGTGGGGTGTTATCTATTACGTTTTGCTAGCGCAAACAGGCATTCGTTACGCTGTGAAAATTTTACAAACTACTCTTTTATTTTGCTCAGAGAAAAAAGTTTTCGCAAATAAGCCAGGTGTTTTAATGGTTGTTAAAAACAAAATAAATGATTAATAATCAGTGATTTTTGAAAAATAGCAAGCATTACACACTTCGAAACATCTCAAAATGACGTGTACTGAATAAGTTGACAGTTTCCCAACACTAAAAAAGTCATGATAAAGTACAATGACTTTTTTAGTGTTGGGAAACTGTCAACTTATTCAGTACACGTCAAAAAAAGTGGCAATTCTCTTGGCTAATTCTTTGAAAAATAGTAACTTTGCAGCCGTTTAGCAAAATAAAGCACTTTAAAATAGTTGAATGAAGAATGACAAAATGAAAAATCAGTACCGTGTTAATGAACAAATACGCGTACGTGAAGTGAGAGTGGTAAGCGATGGTGGCGCCGAAGTAATGCCTACACGTAAGGCTTTGGATTTGGCACGCCAAGAAGGAGTAGACCTTGTAGAGATTTCTCCTAATGCTCAACCGCCTGTTTGTCGTATTATCGACTATTCTAAGTTCCTTTATCAGCAGAAGAAGCATCTGAAAGAGATGAAACAGAAGCAGGTAAAGGTTGAAGTGAAAGAAATCCGTTTCGGCCCCCAGACAGATGAGCATGACTATCAGTTTAAGTTAAAGCATGCGCAGGAATTTCTAAATGGAGGAAACAAGGTTCGTGCTTATGTTTTCTTCCGTGGACGTTCTATTCTTTTTAAAGAGCAGGGTGAAGTGCTTCTGCTTCGTTTTGCCAATGATCTGGAAGAGTTCGGGAAAGTAGAACAAATGCCGAAATTGGAGGGTAAAAAAATGTTCCTCTATCTATCTCCCAAGAAAGTCGGCATAGCAAAGAAGAGCCAGCAAAAGATGGATCGTGAGAAGCGAGAGGCTGAAGCTAAGGCAAGTCAACAGCAAGAACGAGAAGCGATTGCAGAGAAAAATGGGTTGGCTAATGCTAAAGGTGGCGAGGCTTTAATGAAGTTGGCCGAGAGTGTAGAGGATTAATCCCTATTTGCAAGGTGACTAAATAGATGCGTAACGCCCGGTATATGCGTTGCCATCGAATGATAATAACAATTTAAAATTTAAAAAAATGCCAAAAGTAAAGACAAATTCCGGTGCAAAAAAGAGATTTGCATTTACCGGTACAGGTAAGATTAAGAGACATCATGCTTACCACAGTCACATTCTGACTAAGAAGACAAAGAAGCAGAAGAGAAACTTGGTACACCAGACTTTGGTAGACCGAACAGACATGAAGCAGGTTCGTGACTTGCTCTGCCTCCGTTAATTAATAACTTTTTAGTCGAACTTTTAAATTAGAAGAAAACTATGCCAAGATCAGTAAATCACGTTGCGTCAAAAGCAAAGAGAACTAGAATTCTTAAGCTCACTAAGGGTTATTATGGAGCAAGAAAGAATGTTTGGACAGTAGCCAAGAATACTTGGGAGAAGGGTCTTACATATGCTTATCGCGATCGTCGTAATAAGAAGCGTACTTTCCGTGCACTTTGGATTCAGCGTATCAACGCTGCAGCACGTTTGGAGAATATGAGCTATTCTACTTTGATGGGTGCTCTCCACAAGGCTGGTATCGAGATTAACCGCAAGGTGCTCGCAGACCTCGCTGTAAATAACCCAGAGGCTTTCAAGGCTATCGTAGACAAAGTAAAGTAAATATAAATATTTACATAACATAAAAAGCGTAGATTGCAGTAATGTAATCTACGCTTTTTTAGTTCATAGAGTATGAACATCCAAATAGCAATATATTCTCTTTGTTTCTTGATGAACCATAATAAAAGGTCATGTTAGGATTTTTATGCATCTTCTATTTGATTAGGTGTACCAGATAAATAGTCTGATTTACCAATATTTTTGTAACTTTTATCGTGTTGGCTGTATTTTTTAATTATTATTTCATATCTTTGAACTGATATTTATTTTTGAGATATGAATAACCACTTAGTTATTATGGCAGGTGGGGTCGGAAGTCGATTTTGGCCCATGAGTACATCTGATAAACCAAAGCAATTCATTGATGTTTTGGGAGTAGGAAAGTCATTGTTGCAATTGACCTTTGATAGATTTTATGGTGTCTGTGATCCTGCTAATGTGTGGGTCGTGACAAATAGAAAATATTTCAATTTAATAAAAGAACAATTGCCTGAAGTTTCTGAAGATCATATCTTGTTGGAACCTTGTAGAAGAAATACCGCACCTTGCATTGCTTATGTGAGTTGGAAAATTAAGTCACAAGATCCTAATGCCAATGTAGTCGTTACGCCAAGTGATCATATTGTAGTTGATGAGATTGAATTTAGGCGGGTAATAACGTCTTGTTTGAATTTTACTGCAGAAACAGACGCTATTGTTACTCTTGGAATGCATCCAAATAGACCAGAAACAGGATATGGTTATATTCAGGCGGATTTGACAGCAAGGTCTCCGCGAAACAAGGAGATATTTCGTGTAGATTCATTCAAAGAGAAACCCGATGTAGAAACAGCAACACGTTATATTCGTCAGAATAACTATTTTTGGAATGCGGGAATCTTTATTTGGAGCGTTGAAACGATAGTAAATGCCTTCCGTGTTTATCAGCCATCTTTGTCGAAAGTATTTGAACGCTTATTGCCTGTATATGGGACATCTGAAGAGCAAGCTATCATAGATGAGCACTATCCTGAATGCGAAAATATCTCTGTCGATTATGCAATAATGGAGAGAGCTGAAGAGATTTTTGTATGTCCGGCAAGTTTTGGTTGGAGTGATTTGGGGACATGGGGAAGTTTGATGATGCAATCTCATAAGGATCTTTATGGTAATTGTGCAATAGGTACAGATATTAAGTTTTATGATAGCCATAACTGCATCGTTCATGCAACAGAAGCGAATAAAGTGATAGTCCAAGGTTTAGATGGTTTTATTGTTGCAGAAAAAGACGGTGTGTTGTTAGTTTGCAAGTTGAGTGAGGAACAGCGCATTAAGCAATTTTCTGGTGAAAATAATTGAGAAAAGAATTGGTCTGTAGTAGCTGATTTCCTGAATATAAAGCAATGAGGATGTGCCTGTTTTGGACACATCCTCATTTTTATTTATAGCGATTATAACTATGCAAGATATAAAAGAGACTATCGTTTTTGGTCGAAGGCCACAAACTCTTCGTAAGAGGGGGTGCGCCCTGTTGCCACTTGCATTACCTTATTGTATATGGCGCGTCGTGAGGGGGCGTTAAACTCTGTGCTCTCCGTATCTGTGATGAGCATGATGCTGCTTTCGGTGGGGCGCCATACGCCAGTTGCATAGCGTGCGCCACCGCCTTCGTAGAAGCCTAATCCCTGATTAGCATAGCGCGAGTCGGCTAATAATTCGGCCCATGGTGCTTGGGTTGCATCGGTTGTTGTCGAAATATTCATCAGCCAACCTAAAGTATGCCCGTAACGATAGCGTTCTAGTCCGGCATTATCAATATCAAGGTTTTGTAAATCGTATTCGTCATCAAGCTTTCCGATGGCATGTCCGGCTGTTTCGTGTATCAGTGTGTGACGGAAATAGTTTCCATCAATCCCTCCATAGAGGGTGGTATAGGTACAGGCCAATGTAGAATTCCAGTCGTGCCAGTAAGTAATTCCTCCAGATTTGGTGGTGTTCATTATTACGCTGATTACAGAATTTTCATCTTTAAAACCTGGAACGCAGGAAGCATAGAGCATGGTTTTGTAATCAAGGTTATCATCGTTGACAAATCCGCACACCTTGTTGGCACTGCTAATAGCACTACCTAGTGCCGTTGCACCATTTAAATCACTGCTTAATGAAACCTTTTGCACAACGTATACATTGAAATATGGGCGCAACGACTTCATTGGTTCGAGTGAGAAAAGATGCTCGGCCGACTTTTTCATCACTTCATCGTAAGTTCCTTTCTTAATCATGTCTACGGTAAAGCCGTCTCCCATGAGGATGATGTTGTATCCATTGCCCTTCGTTGCAGTTTGTAGCGTGGTTATTTTGCCATCAAGCGCCACGATGTCGTCGGTGTTTCTTGTCAGTGTCGCTTCTTCTTCGTCGCCGACACTCTCGTTACATGCCGTGAACGTTAGTGCAAAAGCGGCAAGCAAGATGTAAGTTAAGTGTTTGTAGTTAAAACGCATAGGTGTTGTTTTAGGTGTTAAAAGGGTGGGGGCACCATGTGATGACCCTCTCTTGCTGTTTATTTAAGTTGGAAATATAGGTAAACCCAGTTATCTTCTGTGCCGTCGCTATATTTGGCATAGTTGATGTAGATTTTACCCCAAGTACCATTGTTCGAGTACGATGAGTATTCAGGACCACCATAGAGTATAAGTTCTTTGATTGAAGCTTCGCTGCCTGTGTTGCCCAAAGGGTATAGAGAGTAGGGCTGCAGGCGGTTATTGATAACCTTGTGGAAGTAGTATGTGTAGCCTCCTTCTAATGTGGGATCGGGCACGAAACAAGCTTTTGTCCATGCATCGCTCTTAACGCTGAGTACACCCGAGGAGCTTGTGTTGAGCCAAAGATTCTCACCCGAATGCATAAAATCTTTTATGTAGAAGTTATTGTTGCCTAAGTCCATCAGCGTTTCTTCCCAATAGCTGAACAGAGAGCTGCCATTAGCACCGCTAGCAATCCAGAAATCGGCCTTCTTTGCTTCAGGGAAGTTGAGCTGTCCCGAGAAAACGATGCTGCCATCGAGTTTTGAGTAGGGGTCTACGTTATCGCCTTCCAATCGCACTTCGTAGCTATATACATCTTTTAGCTTCACTTGTTGTGGAGCTTTAATGGTGAATTGTGCCAGTGAATCGCCTGCTGCAAACTTCACTGAAGTCGGAATCTCCAGTCCTGTAGATTGTGAAACAATCTTCACGGGCATAGTAAGTTCTGCGCCAGAGTTGTTGCGTTTAAGAGTGAGAGTGGCTGTGCGGTCGTCGGCATTGGCCGAATTGAGTATACAAACCGAGTTGTTGGTATTGGCAAAGTGCACCTGTTGGCATCCGCTGGCTACCTCTGGCCCCGGTGTATAGTCTTCTTGATCAGTGCAGGCGCTCAGCAATGCTGTTGCCACCAAGGCCCCCAGCAGACTAATATGCTTGAATGTCTTCATGTTTAATCGTTGTTAATTGTTTTGAAATTCAATGTCTTAAAGCTATTATTCGTGAACGTTCGTTGGATTAGGATTGTTAACGAGGTTCTCGTTGTACATCGTTTCGTAGTGGCTTAGGCAGATATTCATGCGCGGAGCCACATAACCAGCCTTGGTATTAAACTGATAACCATCAGGATGGTTTGAGCCTTCGTAGCGTCGGATGACCGCTTTTTCCAGTCGTTTGTAGTCGAAGAAGACAATTCCTTCGCCCCAAAACTCGATGCGTTTCTGGCGGAGTATCTCGTCGTTAAAGGCATCCATCGTTGTGGCAGTGCACTGGTAGGATGCGTCATCGTATCTGTAAGTATTCAGATAGTCAGCTAAAGCCTGTTTTCCAGCTTCCAATCCCTCGTAATGGGCTTTGGCTTCAGCCTCTATGAGGTACATTTCTTCTGTTCGCATTAAAGGGATGTCTACTGCGGCACCCACCTTATAGTTCTTCATGTCGCCATTTCCTGGATGGAATTTCAGTCCGGTATAGGCAGGTAGTTTTGCCCAATCGTCGGCCGAATATAAGGTGGTATACTTCGAGTAAGCCGTTGTCTTGCCAGCGTCTGTTGGTGCAATCCAGGTATTTTTGCGCCAGTCGCCACTTTCGATGGTCTTGTATAAGGCCGCATCTATTTCGCGGAATGCCTTATATTCAAGGTTGTTAACGCCGAAAGTATTCTCGGAAGACATATTGCCAACAAAGTTTTTCCAGTTCCAATTAGAACTGTTGGTCATGTCATTAGAATTGATTTGCACCGCCAGCAGCCATGCTTCGTTGGCTGTATTAAAACCCGTTGTGCTGTTAAACCATTCTGCTTTAGTGGTTGGGCGATGACCTTGAGAAATGGCCAAACGCGCATATTGGGCAGCTTTTTTAAAGCAGTCATTGGCCGAAGTAATGCCCAGCTTATTGTAAATGGCCAGTGTTTCATCGTTCTCATGACTGATTTGAGCTTGCAAGTCGGTGCTGCTTTTCTCGAAACGCGAGCCCATCTGCAGCCACAAACGCGCCTTCAAGCCGAAGATAACACTTTGGTCAATCATGTTGGCGCTTGCTCTTTTGTGTCCTTGAAGATATTTTTCGGCCCTGTCTAAGTCGGTCATGATAAAGCGATACATGGTGTAGAAGGGTGCTCTCGTGTCTTGAGTGGCTTCTTTTTGTGTAGTAAACTCGGTGCGTATGGGCACAGTTAGGCCATAGATTTTATCCGCTTCGGCTTTGCTGTCAAGCTGTGTAAATCCCGTTTTTTTATACTCATAGACGCAAGCCATATCGTAATAGGCAAAGGCACGATAACCAAGTGCATTACCAACGTGGGCCAATTCCTCAGTAGAAGTGAACTCGGTGATAGGAACAGCACTCAATGTGAGGTTGCATTTTTTGATGAGTTCGTAATAGAAGGGCCACCAATCTGTAGCCACATAGTATTCGGGACCTAGCTGATGGTCAAATCCCTCGTCTTGATAGAAGTCGTATAGGGTTTCGTAAACAGGTATTTCTGCAGCCATTGCCTCTCTGTCTATGGCTAAACCTGCATACCCATAGTGCCCGTTTCCATTGCCCATGCGTAGAAAAGCACCAGGGATAGCCTTGCTTAATGCGGCAGCAGAGTTGTCTGTTTCTTTGAGTTGCTCTTGTGTAAAACCTTGTCCGGGGTACACTTCTTCAAGACAAGCGGTTAGCATGGGTACTGCCAGACCTAGGAATATGATATTTTTAATGAACTGTTTCATAAATGTGGTTCCTTTCTTTATTCTTAGAATTTAACAGAAATACCGGCAGATGCGGTGCGCATGGGTGAGTAAGCACTATCGTAAACGCTTCCATCGAGTGAAGTACGTGGGTCGAATCCCTTACGTTTACCCCAATAGGCTACGTTATCGCACGATAAGAAGAGGCGCAAACTGCTTAGTTGTAGCTTCTTAATAAGCAGTGTGGGGAAGGTGTAACCCAATGATATAGACTTGAATGTGAGTGTGCTGGCATCTACCAAGAACCTGTCAGAGTAGGCCGAAGTGTTGAGATCGCCATATTGAAAACGAGGAACAGAGGTGTTGGTGTTCTCGGGTGACCATGCTTTGAGCAAGTCTTTGTGGTAGGCTTGTGGTGCTATAGAAGGTTCTGGGTTTCGCATCATGCCCTCGTATCCGCTATCGTAGGCCTTTCCACCCAGAGAATAAATAAAGCTAACGTTAAGGTCGAAGCCGTAAGCGCGCAACGAAGTGCCGAAGCCACCATAAACGTCGGGGTGTGGACTGCCACCTAAATAATAATCAGCAGAGCTGTAATCGGTAGTTGTTTTCTGATCGCCAGTTGTGGCATCAGTATAATACCATGTGCTCAATCCTTGTTCGTTTACGCCGGCATACTTCTTAATGTACCACGTGTTGATGGGCAGTCCTTCGCCCACATAGCGCGAACTGCTGGCATAACCACCGTGTCCTTCCTTCTCCATAGTTTTGTTTTGTTCGGGAAGGTAACTTATCTTATTGCGGTTGTGCGTGATATTGAAGTTCATTGCCCAAGTAAACGCTTTTGTGCGAATGATGTCTGCGTCAAGATTTAGTTCGATACCGCGGTTCATCATGTCGCCTACATTGTCGTAATAGCCATCATAACCCAGTGATGGAGGTACCGAGAACCACAGCAACATATCTGTGGTTTTGCGCTGATAGTATTCCACACTACCTGTTAAGCGGCGTTTGAATAATTCGAATTCGAAACCTGTATTCATGTTAGTGTTGGTTTCCCAGCTAATATTTCGTTTACCTTTATTACTGAAAGCCAGCGAACCTTCACCATTAACTGCCGAAAGATTGTAGAAATCAGAGTAGTAGAAGTCGCCGATAGCATCGTTTCCTTGTTGTCCGAAGCTGGCCTTAAACTTCAGCATATCTACCCAACTGGGTTTGAACCACTTCTCTTTAGTCATTATCCAAGCCCCTCCGAACGACCAGAAGTTACCCCAACGATGTGACGGATGAAAATGAGACGACCCATCACGACGGAACGAAGCCGATGCGAAATACTTGTTGTCGTAGTCATATTGTCCACGGAAGAAGAAGCCTTCAATGTTGTAGAAACTCTTATAACTATTGGTAGATACCAGAGAAAGTGCGCCCGCGAGTTCAGTGTTCATCTTAAAAGCAAAGATATTGTTCTTTCTTCCAGTAAGGGTTGTGCTGGTGTTGCGCGTAAATTCGTGTCCAAGCAGTGCCGAAACGGTATGCTTTCCAAATGCCTTGCTATAGTTAAGCAGTTGTTGGGTGTTGAATGCGAAGGTGCGATAGTGTGAAACACCAACTTGTCCGCCGCGTGTTTTGTCAAATCCATAATAGGGATTAGAGGCGTCGTTGTCGCGGTTTTCGGTATTGTAGATGCTTACGTTGAGCGTAAGTTTTAGATCTTCGATAAACGAAATATCAGTATATCCCTGCATACCATATGAGTTGCTGCTGTTGGTAGACACGTTCAGACGGTCGTCTTGCAGTGGAGCTTCGTTCAAGAAGATTTCTCTTGTCACACCATTTACTGCACCATTGCCATAATCGTACATGTTCCCGTTGCGGTCTTGCAAAATGTTGCCTTGACCATCGCGTAGGTATAGAGGATAGATGGGTGGTATTTGGTGGGCTGCACCAAATGCATTGCCCGATGCGTTAGATTCTGAGTGGGTGTAACTGATGTTTCCTCCTACGGTCATCCACTTGCGTGCTTGGTATTCTGATTTAAGACGAGCCGAGTAACGGGTGTAATCCGAACCATAGCAGATACCATAATTTTTCATGTATCCAAGACTGGCGTAGGTCTTAAATATATCGGTACCACCATTAATACCAATGTTATACTCTTGGCGGAAGCCCTTTCTCAATCCCTCTTTCTTCCAATCGTCAGGATAAAGCATGTATTCTTTCCCGTTGTGGGTGACGATGTTTCCCAATGTTGCATGTGGGTTTAGTTTTCCATTTTGGCCAATTAAATATTCGCCCTTTGTTACCTTATAAAGAATACTGCCTAGTCCGCCATCGCTTCCAGATTTGTATATAGTCTCGTTTGCTTTAAGATAGGCAGAGTAAGCATCCAGTCCATCGGCGTTATGGAACTTGTTGTAGATGGATTTAAAAAACAATTCGTAATATTGTCTAGGATCAGTAATGTTTTCATAGTCTACCTTTGCGTCTTCGTTAAATCCCCACTTTACGTCTACCGATATGGTTGCAGTTCCCCGTTTGGCCGTCTTGGTGGTGATGAGGATAACACCGTTGGCGCCACGTGCACCATAAAGCGAATTGGAAGCTGCGTCTTTCAGCACACTTATACTTTCAACATCGGCAGGGTTGATGTCGCTATAATAACCGGCATAGGGTAAGCCGTCGACCACAATTAGTGGGCTGTTACCTGCGTTGAGCGAACCAATACCACGTATTTGGATGGTTGGTGATGAGGAGGGGCCATTGCCTTCAATCATCTGCACACCTGAAACTTTACCATTAAGTGCCGATAAGGGGTTATTAACTTGTCGTTCGGCAATCTTATCGGCATTAATGACGCCGGCAGAACCCGTAAAAGCTTCGCGTTTCTGCTTACCGAAAGCCACAACGATAACGTCGTCAATCTGTTTGGCATCCGACTTCATTACGATACGCATTTCTGGTTTGATAGTCGCCGTTACAGGCATCATGCCTATGTACGAAATCACTAGTGTACGTGCAGTTTGTGGAACATTGTCGAGTGTAAACTTGCCATCAAGGTTAGTGGCGATACCCAGCGTTGTACCAATAACCTTTACCGAGGCTCCAATAATAGGTTCGCCAGACTCGTCTACCACTGTTCCACTGACCTTCATTGTCTGTGCTGAGGCAAAGAAAGCTACTAAGCACAGAATCATTAATGTTGCAGTTCTTTTAATCATAGAGTAAAGTCAATTATTAATAGTATATTTTTATTTAGGTAGGAGGTGTATTCTAAAAAACACCTAACTTGGCATAGAGCCTTGTAAGGGTTGCACTTCAATGTTTTTTTATTTTTATCAGGTAGCTTCCACTTGCTTTCCTAATCGTATAGTGTACTATGTTTTTTCAAAAGGTAAGTGAAATCTGTTCGGATAGAGCTAAAAACTTATTGGAGGTAGCTTTCAGAAAACCACCAAGGGCTAAAACTCACGTTCCACTCTCTTGGTGCCAAATGTAAGTAATTTTTGCATTAGTTGCAAATATTTTAAAGAAAAAAGGAGAAAAAGTTATAAGCTGTTGTTTCTCGTTGGTGCTTTTCTACTGGGTGTAGGGCAGATATAAGTACTCCATACGTACTTTGTATAAACTCTTGGCTACAATCTTCAATCGGCTAAAAAAATGTAGCCAGATTGTAGCCATAGGAGAGTATTTTGGGCGTTCATATGACCTCTGTACCTACTCTGAAAAGACGGAAGGATATAAAACAAAAGTATCGTAACTTGTTGAAGCTACGATACTTACTGATTTTTTGAAGTTTCTCTTACTCTTGTTTCAGAGTACTTCCAGCGGAGAGAGAGGGATTCGAACCCCCGGTGCCTCTCAGCACGGCGGTTTTCAAGACCGCTGTAATCGACCACTCTACCATCTCTCCATGGCCTTTCCTTAAAAGCGAGTGCAAAGATAAAAGATTATTTTGAAATGACCAAGCTTTTGAGGGATAATTTTATAAAAGCATGCTTTTTATTTTATAAGTATATGTTTGTTAGCTAATAAAAAGATGTCTTTTGTCGCATCAAAGATGTTTATTGTGGCATCAAATATGATTGCCTAATCCCTTAAAGGAAGTTCTTCCTTTTTAAAAGGGGTTTTCTTTTTCTTCAAAAGATGGCGTTTGTTTTCTTAAAAGATGGTGGCCGCCTTCTCAAAAAAGACGTTTTTATTTCTCAAATCAGACCGTCTGTTTGAGGAAGAACAAACCGTATTGAATGTGCTTTTGCCCAGTAGGGGAGGGATTTTTTTGTCGGATTAATCTACGGCATTATATCCTTTAGTACTGTTGTGCTTCAGCAGATCTTTCAAGTCCTGCTCATGACCGCCGTGCTGCATGAAGTGTTCTTCCATTTCCTTTTCACCTTCGGTTTCTGCTTCTGAATGCTCAAAATGGATAGCTTTGTTTTTCAATTCTGCGATAGCCCAGCCAACGAGGGCAATGACTACAAAAAGGATAAATCCTATTAATGCTGTGTTCATAAATCTATTGTAATACTATTTATTAGCGATGAGGACGCGGCTTTTGCCGTTTGCCTGCAAAATTACGAAATTCCGATGAATAAATATTGTAAGAATCAAAAAATATAGGGATTTTTTTTGTAATATGGAAAATAGTAATATCTTTGTAAATGTTAGGTTATGACGGGCTGAATCGCAGCTTTTCGGCTTCAGACTCACATACTTAATATGATTAACATGAGCATGTTATCGCTCTATTTACTGTAAAACAAAGATTTTCAACTGACCAAGAGGAGGATCACCATGAAGCAAAACAGCAATAAGATAACAGATGAGAATTTCGATGAGCTCTATGAAGACAGCATCGAAATTGCAATGATAGACAAGTTTGTTTGTGATGAAATCAGCCGACAGATCCATCGTTACATCAAGGGAATGTCAGGCTCGAAGGCCATTATGCTCAAGTTTGAGGAGCAATTGTCCAAGTTGTCATTGCCGGAGAAGGAGAATGCGCTGGCCAGATACATCGATTTGAACCGCAAGGCCTTAAGTGGAATGGACTGGAAGATTATCATGACCCGTGCCTCGGCTAACTATTGCGACACTTATTCTTACTGGCTCAAACTGATAAATAACCGCCGCAAGATTATCAAATACCTGCATCGGATGAAAGCTAAGTACATTCGATTCCATACGGTATTCGAAGAAAACGGCAAGTTTGGCATCAAAGATCATGAAGGCAACATCCTTGTTCATGCGCTTTATGATTTCCTGCGCACGCCGTATGTCTACGTTGACGACCTTTGCACGATGCCTATCATGGCCGAAAAGAACGGAAGAATGGGCTTGATTCTACCCGATGGGAAAGATACGATTATCGCCGACTTTATCTATGATGACATTCAGTTGCGCGATCAGCCGCCTTATTTTGAGGCGTTCCTGAATGGAAAGTCTGTCTTAATAGACCGTTATGGCGGTAAAAAACCATCAGCGGGGCAGTAGAACAAACTTTTCAACAACATGCGCTACACCATCTTCTTCGTTTGAATAAGTGATGTAGTCTGCCTTATCCTGTATATCGCGGGGCGCATTGGCCATGGCCACGCCCAGCCCCGCAAATTCTATCATACTTTGATCATTATATCCATCGCCGCAAGCGATGATTTCGTTCTTGCTGATTCCCAATTGCTGAATCAGTAAGTTGAGCGAATGGGCCTTGTCAATGCCTAATGGGACACATTCTAAGAAGAAACCAGCCGATCGATACAGGCTGAGTCGGCCTGTTAATTGTTGTGCCAGTCTGATTTCAAGTTGATGAAGTGGAGTAGGGTCGCCTACGATGAGACATTTATTAATCGGAAATTCCACTTGTTCCAAGAAACGGCTGTATTCCACTACCGGCATTTTATTGATGAAAGCCTCGTGTAGCACGTATTTGTTGCTTTTCTTGGTGGCCGCAATACCTTCGCCCTGATAGGTCAGGATTTCCATTCCGGCCTCCATGGCAGCATCATACAGCGGTGGCACTAAGTCGGGTGCGAGTGTCTGTTCGTACACGACATGCCCGTTTTGACAATCTATAATCTTGCCTCCGTTGAACGCAAGGATGAATCCACCATGATTGGCCAGGTCTAATTCTTCAGCTAGCGCCATAATACCATACGTGGGGCGACCCGAAGCCAGCACGATTCTTACACCTTGCTGCTGGGCTTCGAGCAGTGCATGCCGTGTTTTTGGAGTAATTTCTTTCTTGTCATTGGTCAGTGTGCCGTCCAAATCGAGCACAATCATTTTGTATGTCATCGTTTCCATCTTCAATAGCGGGCTTGTTGTTTTTACCATGCAATTTGGCTGTTTCAGACAAATTATTTCATGGAAATACATGATTTGATTTGTTGCAGCAAAGTTAGAGAATATCAGTGGAATAGCTGAGTATTTGTCTTTTTATTTTTATGAAGTATCCGTTTTGTCAAAAAAGATGATTAAAAAACGGCTTCTAAAAATCTTCAAAATAGATTCTGATTTAGCATGTTTTGCCCTTTTTCATGCTCCAAATATTTCTTTTTGCATGCGTTTCTTGAGCTTTTTCTTACTAAAAGCATAACTATTAGCCGCCCATTGCAGCCCTTTTAGCGTGTAAAAGCATAGCTTTTGCAACATGAAAGTGGCCCTTTTGCGGCTTTTTTGTTTGTATTTTGGCTCACTTTTGTGTGATTTTTATTCTTAAAACCATGTAATTGTTTGATTCATAGCGCTTTATATATAATTGCGATTCCTTGCAATATTTGGCGGCAAATGT
>CAUURC010000018.1:0-41446 GCA_963547405.1 uncultured Prevotella sp. | reverse complement strand
GCCTTCTTTTATTTAGAGAGCCTTGGTTACGGAAGTAACGGAGGCTCTCTTTTTTGTTTACCGCTTGTTCTTTGTTTTGTCTCTATTTTAGTTTGGCTTTTTGTTTATGAAATCAGTGGATCTGTGGAAATTAGTTGTATGATTTTCCTTGCGAGTTGCGAGATTATCTCTAAATAGGCAATTTTTTATTATTTTTGAAATCCAAGCCCCTAATCAAATAAGAGCTTCCCGCAAACGCACAGGAAATGCTGAGAGACTTGCGGGATTCCCGCAAATGTCACAAGAAACGCTGAGAGAAATATATTCTTTTGTCCATGCTATTGAAGTTTTGTCGAAAAAATAAAAGGGCTGAAATCCAAGAGAGGATTTCAGCCCTTAACTTTTATATAACGAAAATGTTTACCGGATAGTAATATTTTATATGCTGAGGGAGCCTATCACATGATTGAACTGTGATCGTCCAACCTGTTGTCTGAAACGCCATCCACGCAGGCTGCCTATCTCAACTTCGTCTTGTAGCTCAGCTTCACCGTGCCCTCCGTCTCAAATGGACCGGTGGTGATGTCTTCCAAATTCACGTGTGAAAAATCGTAAGCAACATTACCAAAATCGCGATAGATATTGTCCACCTCTGTCACAGTTTCCGCATTCAGCTTATAAGTGCCGGTGCCGGTGTAGTCGACGAAATATTCCTCGCCACTGGTGCTGCGGCTGATGGTGAAATCACAGTCTATCTTATGTTCTAATTTTCCATGCAAAATAGATATTCCATAAAACATTATACTCTCTTTCAGCCTCTGGAGATATTGAGGAACGGTTTGCGCATCGATGTTGTATGTTGTTTTGAGCGTAAACTTGCCCCGGCCTTGCAGGCCGTTGGCGTCAAATTTGCCCACGATGTCGTCGCCGATACGAATGTTGCCCGAATGATCGACAACGATGAAGTCGTGCTTCTTGAAGAATTGCTCTATTTCTGTTTCAAAACGAATATCCTTAGATATCAGATAGTAGATTGAAGGGTAATTAAACGTCAGTTTCTGTCGACCTATAAAATCAAAATCATGCTTCATCTCCCCAGGCGAAACCTTCCTAAAACCTTTCAGCCTCACAGACATCTCTACATATTTCGGCTCGTATTCCAGTTTCAAGTTCTTCAGCTTGGGCACGATTGCGGCGCTTTCGCCCGTCGCAAGGTCGATGTTGCAAATGAGCTTTCCCGTGCCGGCAGGAATGTGGAACTCATAGAAGGCCTTCTCCTCGTCGTCGGCATTGAAAAGCGTGAGCCGACACTTCATCTTGTTCTTGATGAGGGAGTAGACCGTGAAGTAGCCGATGTTGGCCTTGCCCTGCTCGTTGATGGTGCGCTCGTAGTGCTGGGGGTCCTCCACCGTCTCGGGAATCTCGGACAGGCGTATCCGATAGCCCGCGTACTTGGACTTCCCGCCTTCCTTCCACGAAGAGTCGAAGATGCGCAGCCCCACGTTGGCGTTCATCACGGCCATGTAGTTGCGCACGGCACTCTGGTAGCGTTTCATGCCCTGCACCTCAAGGTTCTTCTTGATGGCCTGGAACACGCTGGTCAGCGTGCCGTTCATCAGCTCGGCGAAGTGTTCGTCGGATATCTGCTGCATAATGTCCTCGTCGGGGTGCATGTAGGTGGAGAGGCTGTGCACGTCCTTCTCCGCCATGCAGAAGGTGAACACCTCGTCGCTCTCCTCCCAGAAGCGGTCGCAGTAGCGGCGCACCGACTGCTCAATGTAGGCGCTCAGGCGGTCGTCGGTCATGCCCGGCTTCGTGAAGGCTGGGTAGAAATACTCGTACCAGTCCTTCTCCGTGCGGTAGTAGTTGGCGCCGAACTTCGACTGTCCGCCGACCACACGCTTGCTGTCCTTGCTGTAGTAGAAGCGGTAGGCGCGGTGGAAGAGGTCGTGCTTGGCCTCCTGGACTTTGGTGCCGAACTTCTCAAGCGCAACGCCGATGAACGCCGCCACACCCATCGAGGCCTGCATGATGCTCGTGCCCACGGCCGACGCCAGCTGGCCGGAGGCGAAG
Source organism: uncultured Prevotella sp. (assembly GCA_963547405.1). GTDB lineage: Bacteria > Bacteroidota > Bacteroidia > Bacteroidales > Bacteroidaceae > Prevotella. The sequence goes on along the minus strand of CAUURC010000018.1, from coordinate 39,394 downwards.
TCCATGATGGCCTTCAGTGTGTTGGACGCCGTGCCGACGGCGTCGCCCTTCAGGTCGGAGGCGATCACGTCGAGCACAGTGGCGGCGGTGCCCAAATACCCCACGGCGTCGATGGCGTTGCCCACCGCCTCGTTCGAGAACCCGAGCGCGCTGAGCATGCTGTAGCCGCCGTCGAGACCTACGCTCTGCCAGAAGTCGAAGTCGTCCCTCCACGCCTCCACCGCAGCCGCGTCGGGGGCCCCGTCGGACACGATGGCCAACATCTTGCCCAAGGCCTCGTTCAGGTCGAAGAACATCGGGCACTCGTCGTAGAGCAGGTTCAGGCGCGCCCGTGAGGTGTTGTCGTCCTGGATGACAAATGCGCTGAAGGTGGACAGGTGGTCGGTGGTGATGACCACGGCCTGCCTGGCGTTGTCGTACCTGAACATCACCGGCTCCCACCTGCCGCTTTCCGCATTGTAGTAGGCGGCCTGCACCTTCTCCTTCTCGCCGCGCTGCATCGGAATGACGATCTCCGCCGTGCCGCTCAGCTCGTGCACGTCGTTAGACAGGCTGACGTCCACGGCCAGGCCGCGCACGCAGTTCTCCATCGCGCTCGGGGTGAGCACCGAGTTGCGTATGCACAGCTGCACATTGTCGTCCACAGTCGTGGGCGACAGGCTGACGGAGCACTTCTGAGCCACGGCGGTGCGCACGGAGTCGTTCAGTTCGAACACTTCGGCGTTCTCGTAGACGAAGCCGCGCATCCACGTAATGCTGTCGACCTGCGCCACGCCCGTGGTGATGGACTCGCCGCCCTTCCGGCTCACGACGACCGACGGGGTGTCGCCGCCGGCAATCTCCAGCCTGTCGACGCCGCTCACCGGCATGCTCACCCGCCTGCCCTGCTCGTCGCTGCCGTGCATCACCATGTAGTATTCACGGTCTTGCTCGGGAGCGGGGACGTATTCCTGGTTGTCAACGATGTATTTGAACTTCCGCCATCCGGGAGCGTCCGCGTAGAGTTCCTTGCAGCCTTTGGGCACATAAAGCTTGATGTTGGGATTGTTGGTGAAGATCTTGTCGTTGAAGGTGGAGTCGCTGACCATCGGCGGCACCACGACATGGCAATAGAGGTTGCCCAGCGTCTCGCATTTCGAGAATGCGCCCTCCATCTCGACGACCGTGTTGGGGATGATCATGCTGTGATACATTCCAGGGCCTTGGGACTTTCGCGACGCGATGCAGCCCGGCTCCAGCCTCACCAAAGTCTTGGGGAAGAACTCCAGATAGGGAAGCATGTTGGTGGAGGCATACAGCACAAGGCTCGTCTTGCTTTTGTTCAGCAACATGGGGAAAGTGCTCGTCGCGAAACAAGGGTTGCCCTCGTCGACGATGAACCCCGTGAGTGTTGCCCCCTTGAACGCGTCGGGCGCAATCTTCCGCAGCTTGGGATAAATGCGGAAGTCACCGTCGTGGAATCTTACACTGACAAAGGCTTCCGGACCGATTTCCTCCAGATTCCTGAAATGCACCGGTTCTATGATTTCCGCCATGGCAAAGGCCCGGTGGCCGAGCCTGGTGATGCAGCCGAGCCAGTCGCCCGGCGGCATTCCGCTCTGGAAGAATGCCTCGTCGCCCACTTCGAAGGCAGGGCTTTTGCTGACGACCTTTGCCAAACTGCACATGCGGAAGGCCCGCTTGCCTATGCGCTTGACCGAAGCGCCGATGGTCAGGTGGCTGACGCCCGTCATTTGGAACGCTGCGTCGGGCACCTCCTTCATCCTGTCGCTCAGCACGAGCGTGTCGATGCGGCAGTTGATGAAGGCGTAAGGCTCTATCGACTCGATATTGTCGCCCATGACTACCTTCGTGAAATCGCAGTTGGTCATGAACGCGTGCCTCTTGATCGCCGTCACTTTGTAGCTGCCTCCTTTGCTGTCGGTCACGGTGGCGGGAATGACGAGCCGGATGTTCTTCGCCCCGGTTTTGCCGTATTTTAGAATCTCGGCCTTGCCGTTCTGCAACAAGCCGTAGGTTATGTCGTCGACCACCATCTCCTCGGCGTCGTAGGGACGGAGGCCGGTAAAGATTTCACATTTCGCAGGGTATCTGGCGACCAGCGCGTCCTTGTAGTAGCCGTCGCAGGTTCCTCCCCAGCCGTAGTTGAAATGGAAATAGCCGTTCGAGGTGTAGCCGTCACAGACCAGCGCATGGGCGTCGCCGTCGCCGCTTGCAGGGCGACCTGAATAAAGAATCGGGCGTTGCAGGTCGAGTTCCGCCTTCATCACGTTCCGAAGTTCAGCTGCTGTAGCGCCGCTATGCCCCTTCACGTCGGGATTGTAGCCGAAATTCTCGACAAGCGGGAGATAGTTGAAGTATGTGGGACTTCCATTGGGCTGATTGTACTTTGTTCGAAAGGCTTTGCCGACGTCCGCCATGAGCTTTGCCACGGCAGCGGCCTGAACACTGTTGTAAGGTATGTTTTCGTAGGTTTGGTTGTCGAGACCGTAGATGTCGAGCATGTTGTCCCAATCGTAAACGTGTCCCGAGAAGTCGGTGCCGTCGACTTCGCCCTTGCTCTGCTTCGGCCACTTCCAGTAGTTCATCACCTGTGCCACGGCCGTGGGAACGCAGCCCGTGTAGGCGTCTTTGGGGCACATGTTGTTGTAAGGCGCCGTCTGGTTCCAACGCGTGGTGAGCAGCGGGCCCACGATGACGCTGCCCACACCATAAGGCGCCTTGGAAGCCTTGGAGGCCAGCGAGCGGTCGTTGCGGATCAGGTCGATGCTGGCGGAATAGTTGCCCAAAAGCGTCTTGAACTGCACGGGGGCGTCGGCGTAGGAGAACGCGCCGTGGTCGCAATAGCCCAGAATCTTGTCCCCGGTGCCGCTCTCGCCCGACACCACGACGAAGCCCTGTCCACCGCCAAGGTCAACCACATAGACATTGGACTTGTCGGCGACCTCAGACTTCACCGTATGGGCGAGTCTGGGGGCGACCTTGGCAGGGGCGCGACGGGCGCCCCGACTTGGCGCGGCATGCCGCGCGGCAAATTCCGAAGCGATGGCGAGCGCCTGCCCTTCACTCACGTCGTCGGCAAAGACGCCGGCCGACGTAAAAACGGCGAGGAACAGAAGGAGGAATGTCTTCTTCATGACTTTCTGAATTTAAAGGTGAACATGTTTGTCTTCACAATGTAAATGCCACTGCCCAATCCCTGTAGGGGAATGGAGGCCTTGCCGGAGGCGTCCAACCGGTGACGGCCGACCGTCAGGCCCAAGACGGTGTGAATCTGTACAGGAGAGCCGGGCTGCCCGCCGGAGATGAGGAGGCAGCCGTCGCTGAAACGGAAGCGCGCGTCGGCCTTCACCTCCTCGATGGCGTTGACGAGCTGCGACCCCGTGTCGAAATAGAGCTTCTTCAACCGATAGAGTGGATACTCCACCATCGTCTTGGCGGTGGAGACCACCAGGGTGTTGCCCGAATAGGTGACGACGGGCTTTTCGGAAAAGGCGAATTTGACGACCTTTCCGTCAACCTCCTGGATGGCGACGGCGTTCTGAGCGCACGACGCGGAAGGAACGAGCGTGAGCAAGAGTGGGCAGAGAAGTCTTGCCCACATGGCGGTAGCCTTGTTTTTTAGGAATCTTTTCATGGGACTCATTTTCAATTTGACACTTAAGATTAGTGAAACACATCTTCATTTGTTACATCGTAGACTGTAAAGTTACAACATAAAACGAAAAAGTGTTTCCCAAATTCGGAAAATGTTTTCCCAAATTCACAATTTCATCCCTGCACCTCCAAAAGCGTCTAAACTCTAAAAGGGCGAAAATCTCGATGAAATCGTGGGAAAACGGCTTTTCGGCGCCGGAAAATCTATATTTTGGACAACGAACCTCCGATAGCGGTTTGGGGAGGAAGAGAGCTTGCGCTGCTCTGAACGTCTACAGGTCTCCCCCAGAAAAAACTGGAGCTGCGCCATCATTCGCACAGCTCCAGTTTTCTCTCATGACGTGAATAGACTTTACCAGGCATCGTCACCATTGATGGCTTTGTCTTCGTCAAAGTATATATCCACATACTTGGTCTCCGTCTCCTTGAAATTACCGCTCACGGAAAGAATCTCCTGCGGACTTATCTGTATCACCGTCATCGCTGGTTTCAAATAAATCTTCTTCATACGCATGTGCTTTTATTTGACATAAACTTTCTTGCCATTGACAATGTAGATACCGCTTGGCAGCCGGATACCCTCAAGCCTGTCGGCAACCTTGCGGCCCTTAAGGTCGTAGACGGCCTTGCTGGGCACGCCATCGATGTGCACGCGGTCGATTCCCGTCAGCTCATCGTCGGTAAAGCGTATCATCAGGCAAGGTTTGGCGCTGGCCATGCTGGTGGGCACTTGTAGGTAAGCCTTCTTAGCGGCGACCTCCCCCGTGCCTGAAGCCTTGTAGAAACCTGCAATACCATTGTTCTCTCCGTAGAGGAAATTGGTGTAGCTCTCTTCGGTGGCAGGCACCACCTTGGCCGTGAGAATCGGCTTCAGCATGTTAACGTAGTAAGAGGTTGCTGTTGCATAAGACACTTTGTAGGTGGCACCCTCTGTTCCCACGAGGAACAATCCGGTGTTTGCTGGCACGACGTCCACCTTTGAGAGCAGCACCGTGCCATCCCGGTAGAAGCCGCTGGCAATATACGCAGCAAGACCACTGACTTCCGAGAAGTCCAGATCGCGGTCACAGCAGAAGGTTGCCTGGCCGTGAGCCATGGTGATGAATTCCTTGCTGGAGTTCCAAGTGGCAGCGACTGTCACATTGCCACTGACGTTGCTGATGGTGTACTTGTTGTCGGCAATCTGCGATGTCACCTCAATGCCGTTTACAGTAAGGGTGGCGAGTGTAGCATCGGGATCTTCGGCAATGGTCAGCACTACATCCGTGCCATGGTCGGGGGCATTGTTGTCGGCGGTCACGCCACCACCGGTGATGGTCACGGTGTAGCGGTTAATCTGCCATGTGGCAGTGTAGGACTTGTTGCCGGTACTGCCCTTGGAAATGGTCACGCTCTCAGTGGCTTCGTTAAGGCCGGTACCGGTCCATCCGGCGAAAGTGTAGCCCTCGCGGGTGGGGTTCACGAGCGTGATGGCGTCGCTCTCGATGTTGTATGTGGCGGGATTCTCCGTGAGCACGGTGCCACCGGCGAGGTCGTAGGTCAGCGTGTAACTGATGGGGCTGAAAGTGGCGACGAGCGTCACGTACTCCTCGCCCTTGTTGTTGGCGCGGCTCTGGGTAGCGCCGAGGGGGGCAGGGGCGAGACGACGGTGCCATTGTCGGTCAAGGCTGTCGGTTCGTAGCCCGTGTCGGTGGTGAGCGTGTAAGCAACGGCGGCGGCCTTCGGCTGGCGATACTGCGCAGAGCCGTCGGTGGCCGTGGCCTTTTCGTTGGCGATGGTGCCGTGGGTCGAGGCCGTCAGGGTGACGAGCGTGCTATGGTGATTCATGATGGTGAACTTCTTCCATATATCCGCGGCTTGATAGGCTTCCTTGGTGCCGCCGGGAACCCACAGCGTGATGTTGTCGTAGTTGCCGCTGCATATATCCTCCGTCTGCTCAATGGGGGTAGTCCACGGTACGTATATGTCCGATATGTCTCCTGTTCTGGGCATCAGATAGCCCAGGGACGTAACCTTCTCGCCCAATTCCACAACTTTTGCCTGAGCGATGATGCTGTTGGTGAGTTCATCGTTGCGCACGATGTTGCGGCCTACGTAGATATGGTCAAGCGTGTAATCCGGTGTCATGTTCGGGGTGCCGTAGTTGTAGCCGCTGGTCTCAAAGGACAGCTCTGTGTCGCTGTCGGCGACAACCATCTTTTTCAGGGCTTCATTACGATGGAACACACCTTTGCCTATCTTCTTCAACGAAGCCGGCAAGGTTATCTCCGTGAGTGCCTTGCAATCGTAAAAGGCGCCGTGGCCTATCTCCTCAAGACCTTCTGCAAGCGTTACGGTGGTCAGCGAGTAGCATTTCTCAAACGTCTCCTGCGGTAGCACCTTGAGGGAGAATGGCAGAGATACGCTTATCAGACCAGTTTCTCTGAATGCGGTGGCACCTGCTATATTTACAATGCCCTCGCTGATCACGAGTGTCTTGAGCGTACTTTTGCCCCTGGCGAGACTCTCTGGGATAGTAGTCATGTTGCCACCGAGGGTGAGCGTTTCTACGTCGTTGAACATTGACGTGCCCTCCGCAAACGTAAGATTGCGGCCTATGTAGAAGTTCTTGCCGGGGATGTTTGCGGCAGCATCGACGGAAAGTTCCGTCTCACTGTCGGAGATGTGAAATTCTTCTATTGGGCAGCCATAAAATACGTTTTTGCCCACCGACGTAACCGACGCTGGCAAGATGACGCTGGTAAGGGCACACTTGTAGAACGCCCATCTATCCACAGCAGTGAGCCCCTCGTGCAGCGTGACGCTTGCAAGACGGGTACATTCTTCGAACATGCTCTCGGAGAGCGTAGTGATGCTTGCGGGAATGTCAATGCCCGTGAGCGCCGAACAGCCGTAGAAACATGCTTTGCCCACCTCCGTCAGATTGCTGCCAAGGGTCACGCTGGTGAGCTGCTTGCAGTCCTTGAACATGTTCTCATGCAGCTTGGTCACGTTACCGCCCACGACGAGCGTCTGCACGGTAGGAAAGTCGGCACGTGTCGATCCCTCTATGTTGCGGTCAAGGTTGACTTTTGTGGCGGGGCAATTTCCAAATACAGCATAGTTGATATGGTCCAGCGTAAGGACGACATCCCCGCCGCTGAAGGTAATCTCGGCCAAGGCCGTGCAATCGTAGAATGCGCCTCGACCGATAGATGTCACTGTAGACGGAATGGTGACAGTCGTGAGTTTAGCGTTGCTGTTTTCACCACTCCGCATCCAAAGCAGATAATCGCCTATGGTCTCCAATCCCTCGTTGAGGGTGATGGATGCGATGTAGTTACACTCTTCAAAGCAGGATCTGCCGGTGCTGCGCATGCTGGCAGGAAACGCCACTGATGTGATGTAGGTATTGTGCTTGAAGCCATTATCTGCGATGGAGGTGACGCTGTAGCTCACTCCGTTGTTCTCCACCGTGGCGGGGATGACGAGCGCGCCGCCGACTTGGCTGTTGCCCTGGCTCACCGATACGGTCTTTGCGTCGGTATCGGTGACGGTGTAGGTAAAGTCACCTGCTGTAAACGTTGTCTGCGCCCAGGCTGTCGTGGCTGCAGCGACAGACAACAAAAGGGAGAAGATTTTTTTCATAAGTGTTGGTTTTGTTAAAATCATTTAAAGTTATTTGAACACGTACCTTTTTATATTTATGTGTGCACAAGTTACAGTCATTCGCTTGTATGTGTTTCCCATATTCACAAAAAATCTTCCCATATTCACAAAAACACGTTGCGGACGTGCTTTTCTCCATCGATTCAAAAAGAATTTGCGCAATCCTGCAAGCATTGAGGTGTTGTGTTGGCAATAAGCACGAAAAAGCGCGTATGCTTTCTTGTACGCGCTTGAAGTGGTGGGGTATGTGGTTCCGAAAGATGGTCGGGCGACTATAATCTATAAGCTGGTGGCATGGTCTGCGCCCTTGCCATAAAGGCGGTAGTTGCGGTAAAACGTGGAGAGTGAGTTGTATCCTGAAGCCGTGCCCACCTCAGACATCGGAATGCCAGGGTTTTCCTTCATCAATTGCATGGCGTAGGCGATGCGGCGGCGGTTGACCAGTTCAGCGAATGACGTACCCATCTGTTTGTTCACCACCTGATAGACGTATGTGCGGTTGGTGTATGCCATGGCAGCCACGTCGTCGATTTTCAGGTTGGTTTGTAGAAAGACCTTCTGCTTGCCAAACAGCGTAAGGATGCGCTGGTAGATGGCGTCGTCATCGGGGGTGGACGTGTCGTTGGACTGTTCGGCACGCATCTCACTGCGCAGTTTCTCCAAGTCAACGATAGAATACGTGCGGTGAAGCCCCACATAACCGAACGCAAACAGCAGGCCGGTGAAAAGCAGTGAGGGAATGGCCAGAGCCGCAGTAGAATCGGCAAAGGAGTGGCGGCCTACAACGTTGAACACCAACGACACGCAGGATATGACGACCACGAGTACCAAAACGTTACGCACGCTGCGCATGGTCATGTGCTCGGTGTCGGCGAAATACTGCTCGAGGGCCTTGTCGTATTCGCGTAGCCGACGCATGGCTGTCACAAGCACATAAACCACAATCAGGGCAAAGGCTACCTTGCATGCCGTGTGAACATAGGCCTGCCACAAAGCCGTCCCTTGAAGTCCGTTCATGCTGTTCCTATAAAGGTATGTGTCGAAGAAGGCATGAGTTTCCTCTTTCGGCATAAAGGCGTACAGTATGCCGACAGCAAGCGTGGCCACCGCAGCCGGAGTCAGCAGCCAGTAAATGCGGTGCGAGCGATCCGCCACGGAAAGACGGGTGACATAGATGAGATAGAGGGGATAGACGGCAAGATTCGCAAAGATATACAGCGTGTCGGTGAGGGGCAACAACGCCTCGGCGCGCAGGAAAAAGACGTCGTGGCCTGCGTACAGCATGGTACTCACGAGCATAAAGCGCAAGAGCGATGGCAGCTCGCGCAATCGGGCACGGCGCATTTCTAGTGCTATGATAGCCGACATCACCAGGCAGGTCAACATCGGCAGATCGGTAAGTAATCCTTTCAGCATTTAATCGCGCGAATTAACAGAGTCAGTCAACACCTGTGTTATATCCACGACTGCAAAATAGAGCCTTTTCCGTTCGGCAGCCCATGCAGTGCGCACCTTCTGGCCCTTGAAAAGCTGTATGGTAATGTTTACGTTCATGTTTTCTCTGCTGTTTGAAATCAAATACAAAGGTACTCATTTTCTGGCATAATCTTATCAACCACCTTATCCTCCCAATTGCCCGTCAAAAAACTGCCATGTGGTAGTTGGCGCAGTACACCGTGACGATTTGGCAATGACCGATGGGGCATGAAGTAGCCCCACTATGCAAAAATAAGGACAACCATTCCCCGTCGTGCGAATGGCCAGGAGCTTTGGTCAATGTGTCTCTATTTCTTGTGGAGGACAAGAGTCTTGGGAATCTTCACCCATTTCCGGTCGACAACAATCTTGATGGTGCTACCTTCACTTTGCTTTAATATGTATTGCCCATTCTTATCTCTATGTAGGGTGGCTGACAGATCTTCGCTGCCATAATCGTTGATGATGGAAATTTGAGCAGTAGAGTCATTACTTAATTTTGCATCAGTAATTAGCCATTTGCGCGTATCTCTTTTTGCACCAAAATAGCCAGGAAGTTGCCCAAAAATTTCTTGATTAGGTACAAGAATGTTTTTCTGGTAGAAATCAATGTCAAGGTAAACTTGATATTCATTGTTATATAAATAGCCTTTGAATACCTTTAGATTTTGGGCATAAGTTGTAAGTGTTATAGTTAAACTTACAATAGCTATTATAATTCGTTTCATGATTCTCTATTTTTGTGTTAGTAAGCATTAATATTCCTTTGTTAATCAATGGTGTTACAAAGATAATCTTTTATGTCAAGAATGTGAACTGATAATTAAAATATTATCTTTTTAAGTTGGCATTTTATATAAATTATAGTATCTTTGCGCCACTTATATTAGTTTTTATGGTAAGAAAGTTTGTTCTTCCTGATTTTATTTTTGAGTCAAGTTGGGAAGTCTGTAATCAAGTTGGTGGCATTTATACCGTATTATCTACTCGTGCAAACACTTTGCAGCAGATTTTAAAAGACAGAATTATTTTTATAGGTCCTGATTGTTGGGCAGAAACAGATAGCCCGTTTTTTGAGGAGGATGCTTCGTTATTGGCAGACTGGCGGGCTGTTGCGGCTCAAGAAGGTTTGCAAGTGCGTGTTGGCCGATGGCTTATTCCTGGTCAACCGATAGCGGTTCTCGTTGATTTTAAACCATTCTTTGCTTGTAAAAATGACATATATGCTCAACTTTGGAATGATTTTAAAGTTGATGGTCTGCACGCTTATGGCGATTATGATGAAGCTTCCATGTTTTCATACGCTGCTGCTAAAGTCGTAGAGAGTTTCTATCACTATCAATTGAATGATTCTTTTAAGGTCGTTTATCATGGCAATGAATGGATGACCGGATTGGGACTGCTTTATATTCAGAAACATGTGCCGCAGATAGCTACTGTCTTTACGACCCATGCTACGAGTATTGGCCGTAGTATTGCCGGAAATAACAAGCCTCTTTACGAATACTTATTTGCCTATCAAGGTGATCAGATGGCAGAAGAGCTCAACATGCAAAGCAAGCATTCTGTCGAAAAACAAACAGCGTTGCATGTAGATTGTTTTACAACCGTTAGTGACATCACGGCAAAAGAGTGTCAGGAACTCTTGGATAAGCCTGTAGATATGGTTCTTCCCAATGGCTTTGAAGATGATTTTGTTCCTAAAGGTTCTGCATTTACTGCAAGAAGGCAAGCTGCTCGACGCAAGATGTTGAAAGTTGCTTCCGCATTATTGGGTGAAACTTTCGATAATGATACACTGATTCTCTCGACAAGTGGTCGCTATGAATTCCGGAATAAGGGTATAGATGTCTTTATTGAAGCCATGAACCGGCTGAAAAACGATGACCGATTGTCAAGAAAGGTATTGGCATTTATTGATGTTCCGGCTTGGATGAAGGAGCCTCGTCAAGACTTGCAGGAGCGTTTGAGCACTAAGCAGGCGTTCACGCAACCTCTTGAAAATCCTATGTTGACACATTGGCTGAACGAACAAGATCATGACAAGGTCTTGAGAATGATGAAGTATCTTGGCTTTGATAACTATCAAGCGTCTAATGTTAAGCTCATTTTTGTTCCTTGTTATCTTACCGGGCAGGATGGAATATTCAATATTTCCTATTATGATTTGATTTTAGGAAATGATCTTTGCGTTTATCCATCCTATTATGAGCCTTGGGGATACACTCCCTTGGAGGCCGTAGCCTTTAAAGTTCCTTGTATTACGACCGATTTGGCAGGCTTTGGCTTGTGGGCTGAACAGACTTTGGGCCGCGAAAGTACAATTCTGGATGGCGTGAAAGTTATTCATCGCACAGATTACAACTTCTCTGAGGTGGCTGATGGTATCAAGGAAACAATAATAGAATTCTCACTGTTTGATAAGAAACAGGTGGAGAAATCGCGTTCACATGCTTTCCAATTGTCGAAAAAAGCTTTGTGGAAACATTTTATTAAGTATTATGAAACAGCATATGATTTGGCTTTAAGCAATGCGCAAAAACGCTTGAAGACTATGGCTGACGCATAATACCGCATTTATTGGTAAAAGAAATAAATGAAATTATATAACTATAAATAAGAGATTTATGAAAATTAAAGCAGATTATGCAAATGCTCCGCAATGGAAGGAGCTGTCAATCAAGTCTCGGTTGCCTGAGCAACTGAAGTGTCTTGATGAGTTGGCGCATAACATGTGGTGGGCGTGGAATCATGATGCACGCAATCTTTTCAAAAGCTTGGATGAAAAGCTTTATGAAGAAGTAGGTCACAATCCGGTAATGCTTCTGGAGCGTTTGAGTTATGACCGCAAGGAAGCTGTTGTCAAGGACAAGGCCCTTATGAAGAAAGTGAATGACGTTTATGCAAAGTTCCGTGCTTACATGGATGTAAAGCCCGATGCGACACGTCCTTCCGTAGCCTACTTCTGCATGGAGTATGGTTTGAATCAGGCACTCAAAATCTATTCAGGCGGTCTGGGAATGCTTGCCGGCGACTATTTGAAGGAAGCTTCAGACAGCAATGTTGACCTTTGTGCAGTTGGTTTCCTCTATCGTTTCGGCTACTTCACACAGAGCCTGAGTATGGATGGTCAGCAGATTGCTAAGTATGATGCGCAGAATTTTAACTCGCTTCCTATAGAGCGTGAGCTTGATGCCGACGGCAATCATGTTGTCGTAGACGTTCCTTACATGAATTATCATGTTCATGCTTATGTATGGCGTGTTAATGTAGGTCGTATCAAGTTGTATCTGCTCGATACCGATAACGAAATGAACTCAGAGTTCGATAAACCCATCACCCACTCACTTTATGGCGGTGATTGGGAGAATCGTCTCAAGCAAGAGATCTTGTTGGGTATCGGTGGTATTATGACATTGAAGAAGTTGGGTATCACGAAAGAGATTTATCATTGTAACGAAGGTCACGCTGCCCTTTGCAATTTGCAGCGTCTGTGTGACTATGTAGAGTCTGGATTAACCTACAATCAGGCGTTGGAACTCGTGCGTGCGTCTTCACTTTATACCGTTCATACACCGGTGCCTGCAGGACACGACTACTTTGATGAAGCCTTGTTCGGCAAGTATATGGGTGGCTATCCTGAGCGTCTTGGACTTACTTGGGATGAGTTTATCGGCATGGGACGTCAGAACCCGGATGATCACAGCGAACGATTCTGCCTTTCTACATTTGCCTGCAATACCTGTCAGGAAGTCAATGGTGTAAGTAAGCTTCATGGTTGGGTAAGTCAGAAGATGTTTGCTCCGGTTTGGGCCGGTTATTATCCGGAAGAAAACCACGTAGGCTACGTTACCAATGGTGTTCACCTGCCTACATGGACGGCAAACGAATGGCGTAGGGTTTACGACAAATACTTTGATCCTTCCTTCATAGGTGATCAGAGTAACGAAGATATTTGGCATGCGATTTATAATGTTCCTGATGCAGAAATCTGGAGCACTCGTATGGCTTTGAAGCAGAAACTCGTTAAATACATTCGTGAGAAGTTCACGCAGTCATGGTTGAAGAATCAGGGCGATCCTGCTCGTGTCGTATCTTTGCTCGAGCGCATCAATCCTAACGCATTGATGATCGGTTTCTGTCGCCGTTTCGCAACCTATAAGCGTGCCCATCTCCTTTTCACCGATTTGGAGCGTCTTTCTAAGATCGTGAACAATCCCGAACATCCCGTACTCTTCTTCTTCTCTGGTAAGGCTCACCCGGCAGACGGCGCCGGTCAGGGATTGATTAAGCGTATCTTTGAGATTAGTCAGCGTCCCGAGTTCCTTGGCAAGATTATCTTCCTTGAAGACTACGATATGCAGTTAGCCCGTCGTTTGGTTTCTGGCGTTGATATCTGGATGAACACACCGACCCGTCCGCTCGAAGCCAGTGGTACTTCTGGTGAAAAGGCCGAGATGAATGGTGTTGTCAATCTCTCCGTCCTTGACGGTTGGTGGGTAGAAGGCTATCGTGAGGGTGCCGGTTGGGCTTTGCCACAAGAGCGCACTTACGACAACCAGAGTTATCAGGACCTGTTGGATGCTACTACTATCTATAATCTGCTCGAGAACGAGATTATTCCTCTGTATTATGGCTGCAACAAGAAGGGTTATAGTGAGGATTGGATTAAGGTCGTGAAGAACTCTATCGCAACCATCGCGCCCCACTATACGATGAAGCGTCAGCTCGATGATTACTATGACAAGTTCTACATTAAGCAGGCTAAGCGCTTCAAGAAACTGACTGCCAACAACAGCAAGCTCGCTAAGGAAATCGCTCTTTGGAAAGAGAATGTGGCAGAACGCTGGGATGCCATTCGTATAGTTTCCAAGGATGACAGCGCGTTATACAATGGTGGCGAAACCGGTACGAACTTCAAGCTGACTTATGTGATTGATGAGCAGGGCTTGGACGATGCCATCGGTTTGGAATTAGTTACACTGAAGGATAATCTTGAAGGCGATGACCACGAGATTTATGCTGTTCACGAGTTCAAAGTCGTAGGTCATGAAGGCAACAATTATACTTTCGAAGCCGAGATAGAACCCGATAAAGCCGGCTCTTTCCGTACTTGTGTACGTATGTATCCTAAGAACAAAGAGTTGCCGCATCGCATGGACTTCTGCTATGTGAAGTGGCTCGACTAATTTTTTGTTGACAACTTTGTTATAGTCTACAGGTTATAGACTTATAAATATCATTATTGCAGGTCTGTGATAGTGATCTGAATAAACAAAGAGGATGTACCTAATTTATATTTATGGTACATCCTCTTTTTGCTTTTATAGTATCACTATCTCTTTTCTTGTCATGTGGAAGGATATGTTAATGCTTCCTATTTCAATTCAATAAGATTGTATGAAAATATATTTGGTGTTTCCAAAGGTAAAAATATATTCTCTTTTGAATATCTTGCCCTAAATGTTTTACGGTAATTGAAAGAAGAAAGTAGTGCTAAGAAAAAGTTTATTATTGCATAAAAGGCGATTCAGCCTATAAAATGGCATCACCATTTTTTGACTTTTTGTAAAGAAAGTAGTAAGAAAAACGGGCTCAAAAAATACTTCAATTAGATAAAAAAATAGGGGTGAAATGGTAATTCCTTTCCCAGTACGATGTCATTTTTATCTTTTTTCGGGCTAAAAGCATGGCTTTCACACACTAAAAGCTATGCTTTTACATTGTAATTGCTATGCTTTTACACGGTCATTGCTATGCTTTTAGCAGGTCAAAAGGCTGCTTTTAGGTCGTTATTCTTGATGTTTTCGGTGTCTTTTGACAGGTGTAAACTTGGCTATCTGTGATAAGGTGTTGACTATCAGTTTCTTATCTGTTTTTGTGTAAACACTTAAAATACTAGGCTTTTGGTCACGAACTTTATCCTTGATGCAAATTTTGATAGTGATTTGTATATATTTTTTACAGCATTTGGACTTCCGTTTCTCGATGTATTTTTATCCACAGCCTTCTCTTACTTAAACTGAAATATAAAATTACTTATACTTATCGAAAAAAAATAACTCTGATTACTTTGCAATATATACGACTAGGCAGAACAAGAAAGTGGTCTATAATAAAGAGCCTTACCTTTTTCATACTTTTATCACTGAAAACCAATTAACTATAGAATATACAGCAATAACTACTTGTAAAAAAGTTAATTCTAAGAGATAGTCATGTAGCTTAGCTATTTGAAAGCCCAAGTCAATACATAAGTGGGTGTTACTCGATAATAGAATCCAATCTTCACATTCTGCAATACGTTTTCTATCACAGCCTGCCGAACCTTTCCTTCAGTTGTTACAGACACTTCAAGCGCGGGTTGGGTAAGCAAACGCATATCAAAGTATTGCAGATTTTCTTCATAAAATAGTTTGTACAGCGTTTCCTTGGCACACCAGATAATCAGGCGATTGAGCGTATCGGGCGCGTATTCATCCGCTCTGACAAAGCGTTCGGCTATTCGGTCTACGCGATTACTCATATATTCCACGTCAACAGCCACATTGCTCTCTCTCGAGAGGATTACTGCCGCATAGCCACGGGTATGACTGACAGAGAAATTCCAGCCTTTCACGATCGGACGCCCCGACGGCTCATGCGAGATTATAAGTTCACGATTGCCCGTCATGGCATAAAGCAACGCATAGACGGCTAACTTTTCCTTTCGGCGCGAATCACTCTTACTGTCCGTCATCACCTTTTCCCAAATAAATCCGGGCACAAGTGGGCGCAAAGCCTCTACTTCGCTCTCTATCTCCCACAAGCCCAATAAGACGTCGGACTGTAGCTTTTCAATCTTGATGAGTGCCATCCGCCTTTTTATGAACAGTTACTTTGATCTTGGTTATTCGCCTTTCATCCACAGCCAGAATCTCAAACGTGTAGTGCTTGTAATCTATGACTTCATGAACATTGAGGAAATCACCTTTGATTTCGAGCAGTAACCCGGCCAAAGAGTCGGCGTCTCCCTCAACTTCAGAAAACTCTTCATCATTGATATTCAGTATTTTGCAGAAATCACTCAGCAGAGTTTTACCCTCAAAGACATAAGTATTGTAGTTGAGTTTTGAAAAAGTCTTCTCATCCTCATCATATTCATCATTGATTTCTCCTACTATTTCTTCCAGAATATCTTCCAATGTGACGATGCCGCTTGTACCTCCGAACTCATCTACAACAATGGCAATATGTACCTTGTTGTCCTGAAATTCGCGCAGCAAGTCGTCTATTTTCTTCGTCTCGGGCACGAAATAAGCTGGCCGAATCAAAGTTTGCCATCTGAAATTAGCGCCTTTCTGCAAATGAGGAAGCAGATCCTTGATATAGAGAATGCCGCGAATATTATCTTCATTACCCTGATAAACGGGAATACGACTGTAATTATTCTCCACGACACACTTCAGTACCATGGAGAAATCGCTGTGTATTTCCAAGTCGACAATATCCTGACGGCTCGTCATGACTTCCTTTGCCGTTTCATCACCAAACTTTATGATACCTTTCAGCATGCTCTGCTCGTTCTTGATATCATCCTTATCGGTCAGTTCCAAAGCCTGTTCCAACTCATCCACACTAAGCACATGACTCTCCTTCTGCACAACCTTTTCCGCCATCACGCTGCTTTGCAACAGAAGCGTTTCCAACGGCCAGAAGACTTTACGCAAAAACAGAATACTATTCACTGCCTTACGGCAATACGACAAAGGATCCTGCCGACTGTAAATCTTAGGTATGATTTCGCCGAACAGCAGCAAGAGGAAAGTCAGTAAAACCGTAATAATAAGAAACTGCAGCCAATATGCCTGTGGCCCAAAATGAATCAGCGAACCGAAGATATAATTGCAAAGCATAATGATCGTAACATTTATGAAATTATTTACGATCAGCACCGTAGCCAAAGTTCGCTCACTGTCCTCTCTCAGATGCTGGATATTCCTGTCATTCTGCGTTTTACCTTGCGACAACTCTGCGATATCCGTAGGCGAAAGACTAAAGAAAGCAATCTCAGAGCCACTGGCAAAACCCGAAAAAAACAACAAAACGACGGTCAGAATGCCTGCAAACATAACTCCTGCAGTAGGCATCTGAAAGTAGACATCGCCAAAGGCATTTGTAAGAAATGAAATATCCAAAGTAGATGTTTTTTATATTAATCTGAAAAATCAAAATCCATTCTGACAAAAATCATCAGAATGGAAGTGGACTATTTGAATCTGTAGTAGTTTCTTTACGTTCTTCGGTCGGACTCTGGGGCTTTCGCGCCGCACCATCATCATGCTTTGCCGAAAGCAATTCCATACTGTCAGCCAGAATCTCGGTCACATAGCGACGCTGTCCCTTCTGGTCATCATAAGTCCGGTAGCGCAACCGCCCCTCCACATAAATTCTGTCGCCTTTGTGAATATACTTTTCCGCGACCTTAGCCAGCCCCCGCCACATTATGATATTGTGCCAATCCGTATGATCAGGCACCTGTGTACCATTTTGCAACGTATAGCCTCGTTCTGTCGTAGCCAATGGAAACTGGGCCACGGCTTGATCATTATCGTAATAACGAATGTCAGGATCTTTCCCCACATTACCGATCAACATAACTTTATTCATAGGCTAAAAAGGAAAATATCAAAGTGACGAGAATTATTTCCACATTCCCAAATACCTGAAACGGAAGTTCTTTCCTTTTGCCGAAGGAAACTGGGAACGGCCATCCACACGTCCTCGCAGATAATCCACAATACGATCGTAGCACTCCTGTCCGGAAGTAGCCTTGCAAGCCACTACAAAATGTGTATCGCGATACTCATGCTTGCCTGTCGCCGGAATCATGACGACACGCTTGAAGTCCAAAGAACCTTCGTACCAACCGGGCACATTCTCTGTCAAGCGCGTTACAGCCGTTGCTGCCAAATCTTGCTTTTCATTGACGATAGGACGTAAAGCTTTCTTCTGCTTGAAATCCATCATGGTGGGAGCTAATGTCTTGATAATGATAAAATACACCCGCTGACGGACTTTATAGCGCTTGGGATAAAGCACATCGCTATTCACATAGTCGCGAATATCGGCTTCAAGCTCCGGGCTGACGCCTATCTCCGGGATGGAATATAGAAAGTCTAAAACCCCTTCGACATTAGGAACTAATGTCTCTTTATCAAAATATCGCAAGTATAAATTCATTGATTTGATGTTTCTCGTAAAGAAAAAGAGCGGAAAACGGGGCTCGAACCCGCGACCCCGACCTTGGCAAGGTCGTGCTCTACCAACTGAGCTATTTCCGCAGAGAAATAAAAAACATTTATTACGATGTGAAGAGGAGGAGACTCGAACTCCCACGTCACAATTGACACTACCCCCTCAAAGTAGCGCGTCTACCAATTCCGCCACCTCTCCAGAATGTTGTATGCCGAATAAAATGGTGCCCAGAACAGGACTCGAACCTGCACGTCGTGAAACACACGCACCTGAAACGTGCGCGTCTACCAATTCCGCCACCTGGGCTAAAGAAGAAATCTTCTAAGGTATTTTATTCAGCATGTTGAGCGGAAAACGGGACTCGAACCCGCGACCCCGACCTTGGCAAGGTCGTGCTCTACCAACTGAGCTATTTCCGCATAATCCTTACATAAGGAGCATTTCTCTAAATGCGGTTGCAAAGGTAAGGTTTTTTTTTATTCCAACAAACTTTTTGCTGTTTTTTTTTGAAAAAACCACAAAATTACCATCAAGTGGTAATAATATTACCAGCCACGTGGTAACGTTATTACCAGCCCATGGTAAGACTATTACCACGGGCTAGTAATCGCCCCTCCGTCAGCCTCGTGAAATCGCGTTGTCGACCGATTGATCAACGGGAAGCAACAGGAGATATTCAATCTCATCGTGCTATACCCGTGGGGGCAAGATAAAGCTACGGATGCACAGGTCGTACAGAGAACCCACAGTTGCGGACACCATCCTTCAACTCATGCTGGTCCAATCCGAAGGCTAAGTCTTTGGCATCTCTGCAAGCAGAGCACAGCGAACTCGACCAGTAGAGACCACGGCTGCCGGCATCCATAAGCGTCGACTCTCTGCGGAAACCGGTGGCAGGCAGAAAAATGCTTTTACTGTTAGGGCCTGTTACCCTGTAGCCTTTTACGCCATTGAGTTGCGTCCATTCCCAGTTGCACTTATCTATAAGTTCTTTGATTTCATCAGCGGTCGGCATACGCCATGAAGAGCCAAGCTTGGCGGTGGCGACATCGTCTACCGCTTCGAGGGTGGTCTTGCCATCGACGAAGCCCTTATTCCCATATGTGGCGTTGGTACAGTATTTAGTTATATGGTGACCATCTTCTTTGCACCAGTTGTAGTTGGTCCAATTGTATTTGCTCTTTGTCGTGGTTTCCCCCCAAGCGTAGTAGTCGCCATACGCCTCGGGCGTTGTAGCGCCAAGGTTACAGGTTGCCCACTTCAAGCGGCTGGGCAGGCCGAGGTCTACGTATTTGCTTGCGTCGGGATCGGGCTTCGGATTGTCGTCGTTGTCTTTCGAGCAGGCGATGAACATCACGCTCATCATCACCACTGTTGCGAGAGCAAGAGCCTTTCCTACCACGTTCGCAAATAATCGATTAATTTTCATATTGTATATTGTGCCCTCCATGGACCCACTCGTATTTTGTTTATGCGGGAACGCCGTATCGAGGGCGCGGGCGTTTGGGTTGTTGAAATGTTCTTTCTTATATTTGTTCATCGTCAAACGATGAAAGAGCTTTTCCCAACGGCACGCCGACGGGAAAGGCGTTAGATAGAGTTTACCGTACTACACCCGTTGGGCAACATACAGTTACGGGCGGACGGCACGCACAGAACAGCCGTAGTAACGGACATACGTACCGAAGAAACGACTGCCCGAATTGAAAACGAAGTTGATGCCGTTGCCGCTGAAGCCGAGGTTAAGCAAACTCGTCCAGTAGCTTCCTCCGTTAGTGCTACTTCGGAGCCCCGTTTCATCGTAGTAACCGGCAGCAGGCAGGAAGATGCTATTGCCGTTCGGACCTATTCCCAGCCAGCCGTTCTTGCCGTCCAGCGTAGCCCATGTCCAGTTACAATTAGTATGCAGCTCCTCGAATTCTTCTTTGGTCGGCATGCGCCAGGGCGAGCCGAGTTTGGCGGTGGCGACATCGTCGGCCGCTTCGAGGGTAGTTTTGCCGTCACCGGTAAAATTACCACCGGCGTCATACCAGGTTGCCTCGGTCTTGCCGTCGTCGCAGGTGTACTTCGTAATGAATCTCCAAGAGGACTTGCCTGGCTGCATCCACTTGTAGCTTGCCCATGAGTATTCGGCCTTGTTGGGTACTATCTCGCCCCATGCGTAGTAGCCACCGTAATCGGTCCGCGTCGATGCACCGAGGTTACACTTCGCCCACTTCAAGCCGCTGGGTAGGTCAAGGTCTACAAATTCCATCGTAGGACCACCTCCACCACCGGATCCTCCGCCACAACCACAACAGTTTTCGATAGCAGTCTTGAGTTCTTCGAGCTTCTGGATAATCCCGATAAAGGCTATGGCGTCAACGATATTGCCGGTGTTCACGGCTGCTACGAGGTTGTTGATCTCAGTGGTAGCGTTGTCTATCGCCGTAACGATGTTGCCCTGTCCTGTCCCGAGATTCTGAAGCTCAGTCTTCATCTCACCGAGGCCGTCTATAATGCCTTGGAACTTGGTAGTGTAGTCGGGCATTCCGGCAATGGCTGCCTGAATGGCGGCGAGCTGAGCAGTGTAGTCAGGCAGGTTCTTGATGGCTTTCTTAATCGCCTTGAGCTGAGCGGTGTAGTCGGGCAGGTTATTAATGGCAGTCGTCAAGAGATCCAACTTCGTTTCAAGAGAGAGCGTCTGGGCACGGATGGCACCCTCGATGGCTTCGAGCTTCTTGTCTGTTTCCTCGGATGTGCTCTTGATAATCTGCTCAATGGCTTTAAGCTTCTTGGAGAGTTCGTCGCGTGAGTTGTCGATGGCCGTGGCGATGAGCCTGCCCATCTCGTCGATCTTCAGCGTCTGGTTCTTAACGGCGGTCTCTAAAAGAACGAGCTTGCCGCTGAGTTCGAGGGTCTGTGCCTGAATGGCGGCATCAAGGGCCGCGAGTTTCGTTTCGAGCGTGGCGTTGACCGAGTTCAGCACGTCAGCGATGGCCTGTAGCTTGGCGGCCTGATCAACGTTCATCTTGTCGATGGCCTCAGTAAGCTTCTTGATGGCTTCCTCGTTCTTGAGCGCGCCGTTGTTGATGGCTTCCACAACCTTGGTGAAGTCATTGATGACCGACACGTTCATTGTATAATTGATTTCGGGAGCGTCTTCCTGGCAGGAGGTAAAGAACGCGGGTGCTGCCAGTAGCATGGCCACGGCAAGCAGAATGGATTGGATTCGTTTCATAATTATTTAAGTTTTATAAGGTTGATTTATCTGTATGTTACACGGACGGTCACTCGGCGGCCGTCGGCGGTCGCGATGCCGTTCTGTGAACCGATGGCGGTCTGCGGATCAATGTCGGCTGCCGCGATGCCCTCGGATTTGAGAACCATGACGACACGCTGCAGACGGCGTTCGCTGAGACGCTGGTTGTAGGCATCGTCGCCGGGCGTGCTGGCTTCGGCGGTCAAAGAGAGCTTACGCCCCTTGACGCTACGGGCGAAGACGCGGAGCTTGCGGACTTCCTCACGACTCATATCGGCTTTGTCGTGGTCGAAGAGCACCAGATAGGTAAGACTTGACTCGGGCTGAGGACGCCTCTCGCAGTCGGCCAGGCGACGTTCGAGGTCGGCCTTCTCACGCAGTGCCTTCGACTTGGCTGCGTCTTCACGGGAGGCACGAGCTTCGGCAGCCCCACGCTCACCGCGCAACGTGTTGACACGTTCGTTGAGCGAGGCTATCTCGCCCTCATAGAAGGCCCGGAGTACTTGGGCACGGCTCGGCACAAAGTTGTAACGCAGGGTGGCAAGGGCGAAGCTGAGGTTCGCCGGAGCAATGTCCTTGCGGTTAAAGAGCCAGTCGGTCTCACCTTTCAGACCGATTGTGAAACGCCGGCTTACGTCGGCCTCGAAGTGCAGAGAGGCTGGTACGTAGAGCGTGTTGAAACGCTCGTGGCGGTTCGCGGAGCGCACGTTGCCCGTGATGGTGACGCTCGACTCGTTGCCGACGGTAGCGCCGCTGCCGATCGGCTGGGTCTGTCCGTTCTGTGTCTGCGTGTTGCTGAACGTGATGGCGTACTCGTTACCACGTGCGAAGGTGTAGCCCACGCCCGTGCCTATCCAGATATTTAGCCACTGCGCACGGCGTGTGGGCCAAAGCTCCATGAAATTGAACTGCAGGCCAAGTTTGGCGTTGTGGTAGTTCATCAGGTAGCTGCCGTAGGCTTTGACGGGCATCGTCTTGGTATCGAGCACCGACATGCGCTGCTCACGACGGTAGCGCGACCAAAGATACTCGGCACCGACGCGAACCCAGGGACGGATCGTGAAGTCGATGCCTCCGCCCGCTACAGGCGCAAGAGAGTAACTCTTCTTGGCATTGATGCTGGGATACCAAACATCGGTAGCCCACGACAGCCCGCGATGAGCATAGATACTCCACGTGCGGGTGCGCAGGACGCTGTTTTCGTCCCGCGGTGGCTGAACTCCGTCTCTCTCGTTTGCCTGCGCTTGAGCGCCGACGGCAACGAGTGCGGAGAACACGACCGTGAGACTCGTTTTTGCCCATCTGCCGCTGAGCGGCCGAATGAGCGGTTTCGTTCGTCTTTTGTTCATACTTGTTTGGAATTAAAATTAAAAGGTTTAATCGTATATTGCCTTATTTGCATCTTTCTGTTTCATATTACTTATAATTTGAAACGCCTGAGAGACGCGTCCCCGTCGGCACGCCGACGGGAAAGGCGTCAGATTGCTTTTATTGCGTCATGCCCGTTTCGGGCAAGGCAAATTCATGGGCGGACGGGCCGCACCGCGAACCCGAAGTAGCGGAAGGCGTAGCTCCAGATGTGTACGCCCGACTCGAAGTAGAGGCCGCGGGCGCTGCTGCTGTACGCCGCGTTGAGCGAACTCGACCAATAGTTGCCCCAGCTGCCGGCACTGTTGAGCTCGGAACCTTCGCGACCGCCGGCGGCAGGCAGGAAGATGGAGTTACCGTTAGATCCTTTCACTTCGTAGCCGTTCTTGCCGTCCTGCGTCGTCCAGGTCCATGTGCAGTTGTCTTTCAGTTCTTTGATTTCGCCTGCGGTCGGCATGCGCCAGGGTAAGCCGAGTTTGGCGGTGGCGACATCATCGGCCGCTTCAAGGGTAGTTTTGCCGTCACCGATAAAATTACCACCGGCGTTATACCAGATGCCCTCGGTCTTGCCGTCGTCGCAGGTGTACTTCGTGATGTAGTTCCAGTCGGACTGGCCCGCCTGCATCCACTTGTAGGTCGCCCAAGTGTATGCCGCCTTGGGCTCGGTCTCGCCCCATGCGTAGTAGTCGCCGTAATCGGACGGCTTCGATGCGCCGAGGTTGCACTTCGCCCACTTCAAGCCGCTGGGTAGGCCAAGGTCTACAAATTCCATCGTAGAACCACCGCCTCCACCGCAACCACAACAGTTTTCGATAGCAGTCTTGAGTTCTTCGAGCTTCTGGATAATCCCGATAAAGGCTATGGCGTCAACGATATTGCCGGTGTTCACGGCTGCTACGAGGTTGTTGATCTCAGTGGTAGCGTTGTCTATCGCCGTAACGATGTTGCCCTGTCCTGTCCCGAGATTCTGAAGCTCAGTCTTCATCTCACCGAGGCCGTCTATAATGCCTTGGAACTTGGTAGTGTAGTCGGGCATTCCGGCAATGGCTGCCTGAATGGCGGCGAGCTGAGCAGTGTAGTCAGGCAGGTTCTTGATGGCTTTCTTAATCGCCTTGAGCTGAGCGGTGTAGTCGGGCAGGTTATTAATGGCAGTCGTCAAGAGATCCAACTTCGTTTCAAGAGAGAGCGTCTGGGCACGGATGGCACCCTCGATGGCTTCGAGCTTCTTGTCTGTTTCCTCGGATGTGCTCTTGATAATCTGCTCAATGGCTTTAAGCTTCTTGGAGAGTTCGTCGCGTGAGTTGTCGATGGCCGTGGCGATGAGCCTGCCCATCTCGTCGATCTTCAGCGTCTGGTTCTTAACGGCGGTCTCTAAAAGAACGAGCTTGCCGCTGAGTTCGAGGGTCTGTGCCTGAATGGCGGCATCAAGGGCCGCGAGTTTCGTTTCGAGCGTGGCGTTGACCGAGTTCAGCACGTCAGCGATGGCCTGTAGCTTGGCGGCCTGATCAACGTTCATCTTGTCGATGGCCTCAGTAAGCTTCTTGATGGCTTCCTCGTTCTTGAGCGCGCCGTTGTTGATGGCTTCCACAACCTTGGTGAAGTCATTGATGACCGACACGTTCATTGTATAATTGATTTCGGGAGCGTCTTCCTGGCAGGAGGTAAAGAACGCGGGTGCTGCCAGTAGCATGGCCACGGCAAGCAGAATGGATTGGATTCGTTTCATAATTATTTAAGTTTTATAAGGTTGATTTATCTGTATGTTACACGGACGGTCACTCGGCGGCCGTCGGCGGTCGCGATGCCGTTCTGTGAACCGATGGCGGTCTGCGGATCAATGTCGGCTGCCGCGATGCCCTCGGATTTGAGAACCATGACGACACGCTGCAGACGGCGTTCGCTGAGACGCTGGTTGTAGGCATCGTCGCCGGGCGTGCTGGCTTCGGCGGTCAAAGAGAGCTTACGCCCCTTGACGCTACGGGCGAAGACGCGGAGCTTGCGGACTTCCTCACGACTCATATCGGCTTTGTCGTGGTCGAAGAGCACCAGATAGGTAAGACTTGACTCGGGCTGAGGACGCCTCTCGCAGTCGGCCAGGCGACGTTCGAGGTCGGCCTTCTCACGCAGTGCCTTCGACTTGGCTGCGTCTTCACGGGAGGCACGAGCTTCGGCAGCCCCACGCTCACCGCGCAACGTGTTGACACGTTCGTTGAGCGAGGCTATCTCGCCCTCATAGAAGGCCCGGAGTACTTGGGCACGGCTCGGCACAAAGTTGTAACGCAGGGTGGCAAGGGCGAAGCTGAGGTTCGCCGGAGCAATGTCCTTGCGGTTAAAGAGCCAGTCGGTCTCACCTTTCAGACCGATTGTGAAACGCCGGCTTACGTCGGCCTCGAAGTGCAGAGAGGCTGGTACGTAGAGCGTGTTGAAACGCTCGTGGCGGTTCGCGGAGCGCACGTTGCCCGTGATGGTGACGCTCGACTCGTTGCCGACGGTAGCGCCGCTGCCGATCGGCTGGGTCTGTCCGTTCTGTGTCTGCGTGTTGCTGAACGTGATGGCGTACTCGTTACCACGTGCGAAGGTGTAGCCCACGCCCGTGCCTATCCAGATATTTAGCCACTGCGCACGGCGTGTGGGCCAAAGCTCCATGAAATTGAACTGCAGGCCAAGTTTGGCGTTGTGGTAGTTCATCAGGTAGCTGCCGTAGGCTTTGACGGGCATCGTCTTGGTATCGAGCACCGACATGCGCTGCTCACGACGGTAGCGCGACCAAAGATACTCGGCACCGACGCGAACCCAGGGACGGATCGTGAAGTCGATGCCTCCGCCCGCTACAGGCGCAAGAGAGTAACTCTTCTTGGCATTGATGCTGGGATACCAAACATCGGTAGCCCACGACAGCCCGCGATGAGCATAGATACTCCACGTGCGGGTGCGCAGGACGCTGTTTTCGTCCCGCGGTGGCTGAACTCCGTCTCTCTCGTTTGCCTGCGCTTGAGCGCCGACGGCAACGAGTGCGGAGAACACGACCGTGAGACTCGTTTTTGCCCATCTGCTACTGAGCAGCCGAATGAGCGGTTTCGTTCGTCTTTTGTTCATACTTGTTTAGAATTAAAGGTTTAATCGTACATAGTCTTGTTATATACCTATTTATATTTATAATAGGGGTAGGTAAGGAGATTGATGAGGCGGTGCCAGAAAGAGTGGCGGTGCGGTGAAGTTTCAGATGGCTTACAATCCGCACTTGCCGGCGGAGGATTCTCGGGGTGAGGGTTATTCTTGGTTTTAATTCCATGGCGTTCAAACTCGATGTCGATCATCTGACGAACGGTATCAAGCAGTTGCATGCGGTCGTCGAGGAAGCCGAGGTCTTCCTCATGACGTTGTTTAGGGCTGTTATCATTCTTCCGTTTCATACCGTTTAGCATCTGAATCGTTATCGGAATTTTCGCTTCGCCCGGCAATACTTCATATCTGTGGCTTGCGATGTTACAAAATTAAGGATGAAGGAAGAAGCCGACCTTGCAAATCCTGCCAAAATTCTTGCATCATCGGACATTCTGCTTTTGGCCCATCTTGCATCATCGGACATTTTATACCTGTAACCATCTGTGTATAAATGAATTACACTGACATGTCTTCTTGTCTTAACAATTGATGATTTTCATCCATTGAATGGAAATCTAAGGATAAATTTACAGGGATATTCATCATGGAAACAGCTCGTCTTTCTTGCCGTCATAAATCGTCATGCGATAAAAGAGGTGATTATTTCTTCGCAGGCTCTTGAACATTTGGGCTGAAAAAAGACGTTTTGTCAAGTTCTTTGGTGTAAAAAATAGCTTTTAAAAAATGCTCATTTAGGGGTCTGAAAGCTCGATGTGAAGCTTTCAATGGACAAGAACGCACTTGTTTTATCCTCTTTTTTCTACTTTTGGGTGTCTAAAGCAGGCTTTTGGACTCTCAAAGCACCCCTTTTATCTTGTCATAGTTATGCTTTTGCGAGCTAAAAGCATAACTATTAGGATGTAAAAGCATAGCTTTTAGAAGGGCGTTTTGTAGCTTTGAATAGGGTGTTTTAGCTAAGTTGTTGATTGATAACGTAATACGCAAATCGAAAAATACGCCGTTTTTTCGGACCGAAATTCTTTTTGTTGAAAATAATCGAACGTACAGAAGCCTTTTGTAAAATTATTTTCATGTTAAATCTAGCCCCATGGAGTTTGCGTGTTATGCGTGTCTATTGAAACATTTTCTTTTTGTTCAAACACAGAAAGAATACCTTAAAGCCTGTTATTTAGATATAATTGTATCAAATTAAAAGGTTTTTAATCGTTAAATATATTCCTTGTGAATCAAGATTTTCTGTTCAACCAATGCTGAATAAAATAAAAGAGTTACCTTTGAATAATAATCATACGGAGCATTATTTAAATAAATCCAATGATTATGTTGGCTTTTTGGTAATAGGCAATGTATGTTAGTTTAACCCTGCAACGAAGATAAATAAACAGGCTTACGGCGATTATATGAGAAAAGATTTGGAAGCACGAGTGGAACGTGCGGTAGATAACTTTATGAATGGCTACGGCTGTTGCCAAAGTGTTGTAGCGGCCTTTGCAGACATGTATGGTCTTGACGAAACAATGGCTAAGCGTATCGGAGCCGGTTTTGGCGGAGGTGTCGGTCGGTTACGGATGATGTGTGGCGCTGTGTCGGGCATAGTAGTACTCGCCGGACTGGATAGCGGACAGACCGAGGGTGACGACCGCGAAGGTAAATCGGCTTGTTATAAGGTTGTACAGGATTTATTGGGCAAGTCGAAAGCACAGAATGGTTCCCTGATATGCGCGGAACTACTTGGATTGAAAGGATATGAGAAAGCCATAAGCAGTTATGTGGCTTCTGAACGTACAGCCGAATATTATAAAACACGGCCTTGTGCGGCAAAAGTGGAAAGCGCTGCACGCATTTTTGCGGCATATCTGGAAGCCCAAGAAGATGATAAACATTAGTCAACCCGCAATATGAACAAGACAATAGAAGATATTATCACACGCAGAAGTGTGAAAAAGTATTTGGAAAAACCTGTTCCCATGGAACTTGTCGAGCAAGTCGTGAAAGCCGGAACTTATGCGCCGTCAGGTATGAACAAGCAGAGTGCCATCATTCTGGCTGTTACGAACAAGGAGTTGCGTGATCGTTTGAGCCGCATAAATCTTGAAATCATCACCGAAGGCAATCTGGCAACAAGCAGCGGACATAGTGATCCTTTCTATAATGCGCCTGTGGTGTTGGTGGTGTTGGCCAAAAAAGAAATCGGAACCCATGTTTATGATGGCTCTCTCGTTATGGGCAATATGATGATTGCGGCCCATAGTCTTGGCTTAGGCGCATGTTGGATTCATCGTGCCAAGCAAACTTTTGAGACAGAAGAAGGTAAACAAATTCTTCATGAACTGGGAATAACCGAAGCGTACGAGGGAATAGGCAATTGTGTTTTGGGCTATGCGGCGCCCGATGCGGTGAAACCTCAAAAGCCTCGGAAGGACGATTATGTGGTTTGGGTGAAATAAATAATATAACGTTTCCTAAGTTTCTTCGAGTATTTAGCTGATGGATTCCATTCTGAGCGGTAACTTTTGCGAAGAAAAAGGAGACTTTGACGTTTAAAATAAATAACAATGATAAAAGTATTTGTAATGGCGACCTGCCCTGATTGTACGCAGGTTAAGGCACAGTTGAAAGGAAATGCCAACTATGAGATTATTGATATAGGTGAGCATGTTAGGAATCTAAAACAGTTCTTGGCTCTTCGAGATCGCAATTCTGCTTTTGATGAGGCCAAGAAAAATGGCTATGTTGGAATCCCATGCTTTTTACTTGAAGACGGAACGGTCAGATTTTCAATAGAAAATATTGTCATAGAGGCTGCTCCTGAAGGTGCTTCATGTAGTTTGGATGGTAAAGGGTGTTAGGTCATGGCCCCACAAATAGAATACTCCGATCGTGACGAACGTCTGCAATTTGTGCAGGAGCGTTTCCATTGTGAGGCGCCGTCTTGTGGCAGATGTGGCTCGTGTAATCTGCCCGATGGTATATCGGCCATAGATTTCTTCGCTGATTATATAGATGGTAAATACGAATTTGCGACCATTGCGTCCAAGATCTGGCAATAAAGGAATAGGAACATCTTCATTTCTGCATGAGATAGTCTTGTTATTTATAGGAATGAAGGTATCATAAAATAAAGATGAAGCTTCTTTTTGTATGAATCCAATCACGCTTCGACTCCTCAATCAACAACTTATCTGCCCACAGTTTGATACGCCGGCTGAAGTTGTTGATTATATGGGGGCCATGCAGGCTCAGGAATATCGCATGATGCGGTGGGCTGTTGCCATGCGAACTCGTAAGCCTTCGGCAGAAGCGTTTAAGAAGGCTTTTGACAGTGGGCAAATCATTCGCCTACACCTGTTGCGTGGTACGTGGCAGTTGGTTTCTGCTACCAACTATTGGGCGTGGCTCAGGCTTTGTGCTCCTAAAGCAATAGCCGTGACCAAGGGGTGGATGAGCAGTAATAAAATCACGATTACGGAAGAGGAACTGACGTGTGTCCGAGATATCCTAATCCAAACAGTGGTAGATAAGGGGAGTGCGACGAAAGAAGACTTTGTTCAATTACTAGCGGAGAAGGGGATACAAATGGATGCCCACCGATTGTCGTACCATATCCGAATGGCTGAATTTGAAGGAATTATTTGCAGTGGAACGCTGTTGCCCGGGAAAGCTACTTACGCGTTAGCGGCAGACAGGGTGGGGCCGCCTGTCCAAATCGACCGAGATGAAGCTTTGGCGTCTTTTACCCGTCAATACTTTCAAAGCCATCAGCCTGCCACATTGGAAGATTTCGTGTGGTGGTCGGGGCTGAATATCACAGATTGTCGCAAAGGTATAGCATTGTTAGGTAAAACTATCCACCTTGAGAAGTGGGGAAACAGAATTTTCTATCTGATGGATGATGTCCGTATACGAGGCTTTCGCAAAGGTAAGTATCTTTTGATACCTCCGTATGATGAATATCTGATTGGGTATAAAAGTCGCGATGTCGTATTGCAAACCGAATACAAGCACAAGGCTTATAACAATAATGGGATATTTCAGCCGATTATTACTTGTGATGGATGGGTTTGTGGCAACTGGAGTTCATTTAAAGATACTTGTCAAGCTACGTTTTTCATGGGAAAGCATGAAACTACAATGCAAAAAGAGTGGGGTAAGTATACAACGTTTTTGGAAAAGTAAAACAAAAAGGAATTAATTAAGATGAAGGAATTGTTTATACGTACTAAGACATGGCTTCAAGGTCTGTCGTTCCGCACCGGTGTAATCGTACTGGTATTGTGTATTCCCTTTTATATACTTTCCTTTGCCCAAATGGCTATCCCTTCGGAATATCTCTCAATAAAGACAAAGGGAATCTTGTGGATTATACTCTTTGGTATGGCAAAGACCTGCCAATATGGTGGATTAACGATTCTTGGCGTGGAAGGTTATAGGAGAGTGAGAAGTTGGTGGAGGGGCGATAAAAATAGTACATCTACCATCCATGAAGAGTAAGGTTGCAAAGTGCTGACGAAGAAATGTTCTTATTTTCGACTTATAAGATGGTGCATGATAATCAATTACTCGTGATGATAAGGTTCTCCCTTGATAATCGTACATGCCCGATATAGCTGTTCGGTGAAAATAAGCCTGACCATTTGGTGACTGAAAGTCATTTTGGACAGGCTGATTCGTTCGTTTGCCTTTTGATAAACGTCCCGAGAAAAACCGTATGGGCCACCTATGACGAATACAAGATTGCGTGTTGTATTCTGTTTTTTTTGAATCCAAGTGGCAAATTCCAGGCTTCTGAATTCTTTACCATGTTCATCTAAGAGCACAACAGTGTCGGAAGGCTTCAGATGTTTCAAGATTTCTTCGCCTTCCTTAATCTTCTGTTGCTCTTCCGTAAAATTTTTAGTGTTTTTGATATCGGGTATAACCGTTATCTTAAAAGGAAGATAATGATTGGTTCTTTCCAGATAATCATTAATACCGGCATTGAAATGACTATTCACGGTCTTACCGATAAGAATGAGTTCTACCTTCATTTCTCTTCTTTCTGACGTTTGGGAAACCAGCCTTTTTCAACTCTTTTACGCTGTGCAAACAGCTCACCAATACCCCAAAGAAAGGAAGCTCCGATGATTCCCAATAGAGAAGAGATGATGATATCGCTGATAAAGAGGGCTATAATAACAGAGGCTATACCTAATATAAGATATATCCACCAAGGCTTAGTGCCCCAATAGTACTCGGTTTTGATAACAAGCGGATGAAAAAGACCAATAATAAGAAATGTGCAAAACGCAATTAAAATTCCTGTAAAATGCATATTAGTAGGTTTTGGTGACAAAGTTACAAAAAAATAAATGATTTAACTTGTTCATTTTGATTTTAAATAACTATCTTTGCAATATAGCGTGGAGAGAAAATTATTCTCTTTGTTGGCAGATAACCTAAATTATGTAAGGTGATTCTTACTTATATTGAATATTTAAATATCAATAAATTTATACCAGAACAATTATGAATAATACAGAACTGATTGCACAGTGTGAGGCAAAGGCTCGGCAATGGTTGTCACCTGCGTTTGATGAGGAAACTCGTAAAGAAGTTCAGCAGAAACTAAATGCTGAAGATAAGACAGATTTGATTGAAAGTTTCTACAAGGATTTGGAATTTGGAACAGGAGGGCTTCGTGGCATTATGGGCGCAGGCTCGAATCGCATGAATGTTTATACCGTAGGAATGGCAACTCAAGGGTTTGCCAATTACTTGAAGTTAAACTTTAAAGATCTTAACCAAATTTCGGTGGTTGTATGCCATGACTGCCGTAACAATAGCCGGAAATTTGCAGAAACAGTAGCTGATATCTTTTCGGCCAACGATATTAAGGTGTATCTCTTTGATGATATGCGGCCCACACCGGAATGTTCTTATGCAATCCGTAAGTTGGGATGTCAAGCAGGTGTAAACATCACAGCCAGTCATAATCCTAAAGAATATAATGGCTACAAGGCTTATTGGGAAGATGGTGCTCAGGTGTTGGCTCCGCATGATAATGGGATTATAGCAGAAGTGAATAAGGTTACGATTGATGACGTGAAGTTTGAAGGTAACAAGGAACTTGTAGAAATAATCGGTGCGGAGATAGATAAAGCTTATCTTGAAGAGATTCGTACGTTAAGTATTGATCCAGAGGTGATTAAACGTCAACATGATTTAAAGATTGTGTATACGCCGTTGCATGGAACCGGCATGATGTCGATACCTCAATCATTGAAACTTTGGGGCTTTGACAATGTGCATTGTGTGGAAGAGCAAATGCAGAGAAGTGGGGATTTCCCGACAGTTAAGAGTCCCAACCCGGAAAACGGTGAAGCGTTGTCGTTGGCTATACGTGACGCAAAGAAACTTGATGCGGATATTGTAATGGCAAGTGATCCAGATGCTGATCGTGTTGGAATGGCTTGTAAGAATGATAAAGGTGAGTGGGTGTTGATTAATGGTAACCAAACTTGCCTCTTATTCCTGTATTATATCATTACAAATCGTAAGGCAAAGGGACTCCTGCAGCCGTCAGACTTTATTGTAAAGACGATTGTGACCACGGAACTTATTAAGAAGGTTGCTGATAAAGCCGGCATTGAAATGCGTGATTGCTACACAGGTTTCAAGTGGATTGCCCGCGAAATAAGAATCTCTGAAGGAAAACAGAAGTATATTGGTGGAGGAGAGGAGAGCTATGGCTTCATGGCTCAGGATTTCGTTCGTGACAAAGACGCTGTTTCCGCTATGAGTTTGCTGGCAGAAATCTGTGCATGGGCCAAAGATCAGGGCAAGACTCTGTATGATGTGCTCATGGATATCTATATGGAATATGGATTCTCACGGGAGTTTACAATTAACGTTGTACGCCCAGGTAAGACCGGAGCAGACGAAATAAAGCAGATGATGGCAGACTTCAGAAGTAATCCTCCCAAGGAGTTGGGCGGTTCTAAGATATGCCTGTGGAAAGATTTTCAAGCGCTTGAAGCTGTCCAGAGTGACGGCACTAAGGTTAAATTGGATATGCCTGACACAAGTAATGTGCTTCAGTGGTTCTGTGAAGATGGTACAAAAGTAAGTGTTCGTCCATCGGGAACAGAGCCAAAGATAAAGTTCTATTTAGAAGTAAAGGGGAATATGACCGCACCTTCTGAATATGAAACGCTCATGGAAAAAAGTACACAACAAATAGAAGCAATCAAAGCAAGTCTGAATTTGGACTAAAGTACTTGATAATAGCTTCCTTAAAGAAGAACCTATCAACAAAGGTGTCTTCTTTAGGACCACGATTTTGTGGGGACACCTATATTGGGTGCTCAAGCAATAATAAATTCTTCAAAACGCTTGTTGTTCAGTTGTAAAATCGTATTTTTGCAAACTGGACAACAAGCGTTCTTTGTTTTGCAGTCGAACAGCTTGTTTATGCAGGTGGGCTTTTAAAGTTATGCCTATTTGATTTATCATGGTTGAAGATAAGTTGTTTGATGTTCTTTCTGTTTATAATATAGAAATAAAAGGAGCTGTTTGTTGGTATATTTTGGAAATTAGAAAAAAATGAAGATAGATATTAATACATGTCGTGGGGTAGAAAAACCGATTTATATTTTAGAAGAAAACCGTCTGCGGAATAACCTAAAACTCATCCAACGGGTAGCTTGGGAAGCCGACGTGGAAATTATTTTGGCATTCAAGGCCTATGCGCTTTGGAAGACATTCCCTATCTTTCGAGAGTATATTCACTCGACAACAGCCAGTTCTTTGGCCGAGGCACGCCTCGGACTTGAAGAGTTTGGCAGTAAAACGCACACGTTTTCACCGGCTTATACCGATTACGAAATAGACGAAATAGCCCGTTGTTCCAGCCATTTGCAGTTTAATTCGCTGTCGCAATATGAACGTTATCATGTGCGGGCACGGCAGGCAAATGCTGAAATTAAGTTTGGGTTGCGGGTGAACCCTGAGTATTCTGAGGTGGGAACGGATTTGTATAATCCATGCGCGCCCGGCACTCGGTTTGGAATCACGGCTGATAAGTTGCCGATGCGGCTGCCGGATGATATCGAAGGATTCCATTGCCATTGTCATTGTGAGAGTGGGGACGACGTCTTTGAACGGACATTACAACATATTGAGGAGAAGTTCGCGGCGTGGTTTCCACAGTTGAAGTGGATTAATTTCGGCGGTGGGCATTTGATGACGCGGGCTGATTACGACGTAGACCACCTTATTTATATATTGAAAGAGTTTCGCGCCCGCTACCCTTGGCTCAAGATTATACTCGAACCGGGTAGCGCTTTTGCCTGGCAAACGGGCCCTTTGGTGTCGCAAGTCGTGGATGTGGTGGAAGATCATGGCATACGGACGGCTATTTTGAACGTGAGTTTTACGTGTCACATGCCCGATTGTCTGGAAATGCCTTATTTTCCGGTTGTGAGATTTGCCAAGCACATTGATGTAAACGACCAGTCAAGTCCTTTCATTTATCGTCTTGGGGGCAATTCTTGTTTGAGCGGAGACTTTATGGGTTACTGGAAATTCGATCATGCGTTGGAAGTAGGGGAGCCTGTTATCTTTGAGGATATGCTACATTATACCACCGTGAAGACAAATACATTTAATGGTATTTCTCATCCGGCCATTGGGCTTCTGCATAAAAATGGCGAATTGGAAGTGCTGCGGGAATACACCTATGAGGATTATAAGAATCGGATGGATTAGGCTGATAATATTTTTCCCTTATAAATACCTGTTTACTTCGCGGCATTACCCAACTTGTAATCCGTAGGTGTGACACCATAGTAGTTCTTGAATGTCCGCACAAAATTGGAGTAGTCGTTAAATCCACATCTTTCGGCTATTTCTCCGAAGGTCATTTGTGCGTCTCCGTCAAGCAGGCTTTTGGCCTTCTTTATTTTGACGCGTTGGATATAGACAGTCGGGGTGTTGTTCGTAAGGGCGTTTATCTTGCGATAGAACTGCCGACTGCTCATGCACATAGCCGATGCAATCTGCGACACCTCCACTTCTTTTCCTCTATTAAGCTGGAGGTATATGATATCCGATACTTTAGCAAGGAACCGCAAATCGGCGGCACTCCTTTGTGTAGTTTGTTTCTTTTTGTCATCCTCATCCGTTACCATTGCGAACTTTTCGCGCAACAACCGTCTGCTGTCTAACAATTTCTCTACTCTTGTGCGCAACTCTTCGGCATTGAATGGTTTGACAAGATAGGCATCGGCTCCAGCTTCTAATCCTTTAATTCGTTCTTCCTCCGTAATCTTCGCTGTAACAACGATGATGGGAATATGGTTGGTGATTTCATTGGCGCGCACTTGCTGGCACATCTCCAGTCCATCCATGCCGGGCATCATCAGGTCGGTGATGATGAGGTCGGGCACAAGTTCCAAAGCTTTCTCCATACCATCTTTTCCATTTCCTGCATAGGAAACGGCGTAGTGGTCGGCAAACAACGAACCGATGTAGGCCGCAATGTCTTGGTTGTCCTCAATGACCAGCAGCCGGCACTGGTTGTCATCGCTTTCGCTGTCGGCAAGCATTGTTTCGTTTTCGGGCAAGAGCGGAGTATTGTCAATCGTTGTACTGCCTATTTTTTGTTTCTTGTTATTGTGAATTGGCACATTGATATGAAAAATCGTACCTTTTCCTACAGTACTCTCTACCGTGATACTGCCTTTCACTGTATCGATAATTTGTTTGACAAGTGCCAGTCCCACGCCTGTACCGATGTTTTTCGCCTCATTATCTGCTTGATAGAAAGGCTTAAAGACATAGGGAAGTGCTTTCTTGTCTATACCTTTGCCCGTATCGGCTACATCGATGAGCAAACGCTTATTCTCACGCCATGCCGTTACGCTCACTTTCCCGTATTCAGGCGTGAATTTAAAGGCATTCGAAAGTAGGTTGTTCACCACCTTGCTCATATAATCGGGCACGAAGTCCATTTCCACCGCCTCCTTGACAAAGAAGTTCAGGTCGATATTGCGACTGCGGGCATAGTCGCGGTAAGTCTCGACAATCATAGTAAGGTATGTCGTAATATTGCCGTTGCGCCAGTCGGGGGTAATTACAGAAGATTTGATTTTTGAGATGTCCAAGAGTTGGTTAATGAGCGTAAGTAAGCCTTTGCCCTGCCGCTCAATGGTTTTTGCTTTGTCACTGATTTCATTTGGGTACTCGTTGAAGCTTTGCAGTTCGCGGCTCATACCGAGAATGATGGTGAGCGGCGTGCGGAACTCGTGGGTAATATTGGTAAAGAAGCCTTCGCGCAGGACCGATAGTTTTTTCAGTGCCAAATGATTGCGGTGGCGCAATCGGTTGGTATAGAGTACCATTGCCAGTATCCCCGCTACGACGAGCAGCACGAGCCCCAAAATAGCGAAGCCGACATAACGCGCCATCCGTTCCTGTTCCAGTTTGTGCCGTGCCTCGTCCATCTCCCTTGCCTGTCGGTCGCGTTCTATGTTCAAGCTCGTGTTCTGAATGCGGTTCACCTTTTCCATGTTCAGTACCCTATTCTGTATGGCAACTGCTTGTTCGTAATAAGACAAGGCGGTGTGGCAATTGCCCGTCCGTTTGTAGTGCTTATAATATAAGTTGTAGATTTCTGCCAAATGAACCGGTGATTTGATGCCCTCGGCCATCTCTTTTGCCTTGCTGAGATATTCCATCTCTTTTGCGTGGTTTCTAGAAAGTTGATAAATTCCCGCGAGCGCAATGAGGGAGTTTAGGGCATGCCATTCGTCTTTTGAGGCTTTCATCAGTTGGTAGGCCGTTTCGTATTCTTCGGTTGCTTTGTCGTATTGCCGTGCCTTTTCGTAAAGCGAACCGAAATAGGTGTGGCAGAGTGAAACGCCAAGTGTGCTACCAGCTTCTTGATTGTACCGCATTGATTGGCGGTAATAAACCCATGCAGAATCAGTTTGTCCTCGTTGCTTGAAGATGGAACCGAGGTTAGCGTAGTTGATGGCTTGCCCGACCGCACTGCGCAATATCTGTTCGCCTTTTAGCGCAAGTCGAAATACACTGTCTGCGCGCTCATAGTTGTCCAAGGCCATATAAATGTTTCCCAGTCCGTTGAGCGACACCACTCGATTTTTCTTAGTGGTGAACGATGTGTCGGAGCATTCCTCGCTAAGCTTCCATGCTCGGTAATGGTATTCCTGTGCCACGTCGAGGATGCCCATGCGACGGTAGTCCGTGCCGATGTTGTTCAATGCTTGTACCCATTCGAGCGTGTCGCCATCAGCTTCCGCTTGTAGCTGTCCCTTGCAGTGTATGGTCAGGGCTTCCTCAAAGCGACTCTCGTTGCGCAGTGCCTTGCCCCATTCTCTTAAGGCCATAATGCTACCGAGCTTGTCTCCCTTGCATTCCAATTGTTTTTGCAACAGAGCAAGTGAGTCAATACCGTGT
Source organism: uncultured Prevotella sp. (assembly GCA_963547405.1). Taxonomy (GTDB): domain Bacteria; phylum Bacteroidota; class Bacteroidia; order Bacteroidales; family Bacteroidaceae; genus Prevotella. Next base: position 2,184 of record CAUURC010000018.1, on the reverse strand, counting down.
GTGGCGCGAACAATGCTGTCTGCACTCTTACGCTCTGTAGACGTGAAAGCCGTAGGCTTCTTTCTGCAAGAAATAAACAGGAAACTGATAGAAACAAGTGTTACTAATATGCTTAAAGTTAAATGGCAGTATCTTTTACCCTCTCCATTAAAAAGTTTGTGAAGAGGTTGTAAGGTTGCTTTAAAGTCGTATTGATAGTGCAGCATAAATGTTATGTATTTTCAAAGAGTAGATACGAGTGTAGCAGTGATGAACTGTGAAGCAAAATCTTTGGACAAAAGCGATTGCGTGCGCCAATCACTTCTAATAAAAAATAGAGATCTATTTCTTTTGTTGAATGTTTTCATACTACAAAGTTACAAGGCAGAGTCAAGTACCAAGTGCGAATTTACGTTATATTTTTGTTAAAAACAAATTTCGGTGTTCTAAACATCAATTTTTCACATAGTCTTTCATTATTCCTTTTCTGAACATGAGTTACATCTTGTACTGACATCTTGCTGATAGTGAATCTCTTTGGTATATATTGTCTGATGAGCATGTTTGCGTTTTCCATGGCTCTTTTTTGCCATGATGCATATGGGCTTGCATAATAAACCTAGCTTTCCAAAAAGGATAAAACTGATAACAAATGTGACCGAACGTATGCCATCTATTACAATTATTACTGATTACGACAAATTTATACTATATGGTATAATTCTTGTAGCGATATAATTCAAATCAAACTCAACAACAATAAGTTTATGGCACAATTTGAAAAAGGAAAAGTATTCAATGCGAATCATTTAATCAACTATGCAGAAGGTGGTGTAGTAAGTAAGGAACTTGTTCATAGCAAGGCTGGCAGCGTCACGCTCTTTTCTTTTGATGAAGGGCAAGGGCTGTCCGAACACCAGGCTCCGTTCGACGCGTTAATACAAGTTATCGACGGAGAATTGGAACTAATGGTTGACCACAAAGACTTCCTCATGAAAGCCGGCGAAAGTTTTGTCATCCCCAGTGGCGCCATTCATGCGTTGCATGCAGGAAAACGCTTCAAGATGATGCTAACGATGATTCGTGGATAAAATAATATTAAAAAATATACGATATGAACAAGAAGATAGATTTCAGTAAAACCGTTTTTGAACTGACACAAGAATACCCGGAATTAATAGACATTATGGTAGCCTTGGGCTTCACAGAGATAAAGAAGAAGGTAATGCTACACTCTGTTGGCAAAATCATGACCATTCCCAAAGGCGCGCAGATGAAAGGTATCAGCATGGTAGACATCATCAGCAGCCTGCAAGAACATGGGTTCGAAATTACAGGAGTTGAACCTTCTACCAAAGCTACTATATATAATAAGGTGAAAAAAGCGGATTTTACATCTACAAAGATAACCTACGACCATACTAAAGTTGAAGCCAAAGACAGAATTAAATTGCTGAAATCTTATCTTCAACGCCTCTCGCATGGCGAAGAATTAGAACACGTAAGAGCCGACTTCATCGCGAGCTTCAGAGATGTAGAGGCTGCTGAGATTATGCAGGCCGAACAGGAACTGATGAAAGAAGGCGTTCCTCTACAAGAAGTACAGCGCCTGTGCGATGTTCATTCTGCTCTTTTTCATGGCAATACACACGAAGAAAAACAATGGCTGGATCAGACCAACTGCAATATGGGCAAGGCCGACAGCTTAAAACATATCGAAGGACATCCACTTCAAACATTCTATCGCGAAAATGAAGCGTTGAGCGAATTGGCCCATCAAGTGCTCAAACGACAGCAACAAGGTGAAGATATCGGCGAAGATATTGAAAAAATACGTGCAATCACTACCCATTACGCTAAAAAAGGCGACCTGCTCTACCCACATTTGAAGGTGAAATACGACATCACGGGGCCATCACAGGTTATGTGGACGATAGATGATGAGATTCGCGATGAACTGGGAAGGCTCACCCGACAAACTAATCATGACGATTTATGGAATCAACAAGCCAATGACGTGCTGACACGTGCGCTCGAAATGACCTACAAAGAGAACAATATACTCTTCCCTCTATGCGCTGCCAACTTTACGGAAGACGAATGGATTCAAATCTATCACGATAGTAAAGATTATGCGGAATGCCTCGGCGTTGAAATGAAAGAATGGCCGGCAGCCGGTCTGCGCCACCATAATCATGCGCATCG
>CAUURC010000017.1:0-42392 GCA_963547405.1 uncultured Prevotella sp. | reverse complement strand
TCTCCATAGAGGGTAGGCCAGCTGCGAGTTCTTCTAAATAGCTCTCCCACTCTTGCCTACTATAATTATGTTTGTCGATATAACTATTTTCATAGCTACTATAGAAAGCTTCTTTGATAAGAGAAAGTACTATAAGGAAAGGGTGAGCCTTTTCTTCTATAAGGGTAGGATCAATTATTTCGAGAGGGTAAAGATTTTTTCTATCTCTACTTATTGTCTCTTTCAGCGTTCTAAGAAAAGAAGTCTTCCCGCTTCCCCTATCTCCAATTATAGAAATCGCATGATTGACTCTTACTTTTTCATTGTCTGATTTCAAACATAAGTCAGAATCAATCCAGGACAGAACTTCCTTAAGTTTCTGCCAATGTATCAGTTCCTCTTCTCCAAAATAGGTTGCATTATCACTTTTTGATAACACAATCTTAATTTTTCTATTTTCTTCTTTCATGGTTTAATTGTTGTTTGTGCAAATTTAATGTTTTTTTTGATATTTGGTGTTTATCTGCTGAAAAATTTAATTATTATCCCAAATCTGCCATTAGAGATTTTTGGAAGCAGAATATCACAAAAACCTTCTATTATTTTCGAATATATAAAATACTCGCTAACCATAATATAAATATACTATGGAATTTATGACAAAATGAAAGTTATTTTTCTAATGAACGATCTTGGAGTATTCGATATAAAGGAAAGGTACAACATGTTTGTATTAGCACATTGGATTTTCAGCGGCTTATGCTACTTCCAAAGAATTTTACCTATTTCTAAAATCCAATGGTTTAGAAAATGCTCCTTCTTTTCAGTCATTACGCAGTCGAAATACCACAAATGGTTTGATTTGCAGTTGGTTATTTTTTTTATAGTATCTTCCCTTATATCAAACTCATATATACTTAAAAAGCCCGCTTTCTCACGTTTGAGAAGCGGGCTTACTTACGTTAGTATGTTATGAAATTTTTGAGAGAATAGAAACTTCACAGTTTCTTTTTTGTTTTACTAAACATGATTATAGAGAAAGCATAGAAAAATCTACTTAATTAAGATTTGGATTGGGTGTCTCCACCATATCAAGACTGCTGTGTTGCATCGAGTCGATGACGGCAGAGTCTCCTAATGCCACGCTGATACCGGTGTGATGGAATTTCACCATTTCATCGCCGGGATAGGCATCCTCGCTGAACGGCACCTGAGCGGCATTACCCAAGGTCAGCACAATGGCTACGATGGCGGCGGCCTTGAACAGCGGTTTGAGACGATCGGTCATGGTTATCATACGTGCCTTGACCTTAACGGGGCCTGCTATTCTGGCAAGCATTCGTTTGTCGAAGTCTTCGCCCAATACATCTTCCTTGGTCTCCTGCTGCTGATAGCAGAAAATCTCTTTGTATTTCAGCAATTCGGCCGGAATATCTTCCTGACTGAAAAAAGCTCGCAATATCGCTTCTTCCTCCAGAGAAGTCTCGCAACGCCAATAGCGCTCTACAAGTTGGTTGATGTATTTATAATCCATAATTGTCTAATTCTTGAAATTTAAGCTTGACAGCCTGCCGTGCCCTGAAGATATTCACCTTGACTTGCTCTTCGCTGATCTGCAGTATCTGAGCCACTTCCTTGTATGATTTCCCTTCAAAATCACGCAGTTGCATACAGGATTTCTGCTTTTCGGGCAACTGATCGATGATCTTTCTGACGGTTTCCACTTTATCATTCCGACTCGTTTGCTCGTAGGGGTCAAAGCCATGGTCAAACTGTTCGTTGCCATTTTCGCCGAGCGGGTCGTTCTGATTGTCGTGTCTTTTAAGGCTGTCGAGCGCCAGATTTCGGCAGATTGTAAAACAAAAAGCCTCTATCGAGTCCATCTCAGCCCAGCTGTCACGCTTGTTCCAGACTTTAATCATCGTCTCTTGAACGATGTCTTCTGCCTCTGCACTATTCATCGTAATGCGGAGTGCCAGTCGGTACAACTGGTTTTTGAGCGGAAGTATATCGTTTTGAAAACTGATGATTTTCATCCTCGTTCTGATTAAATGACGATTGATAGAGAGAGAAGTTACAAATTACTTCTTTTTTCTTATATTTTTAAAGCTCATTAACAAAGTAAGCGCGCTATGCTTCGGCCCTGATGACGGTGCCATGCCGTCCGTCCATAGCGTCTGCCCGGGTGATAATCACCTGCCTGATGCCTGCGGCAACAGCTTGCAAGGCATTCTCCAACTTCGGAATCATGCCGCCCGAGATAGTCCCATCGGCCACGAACGACTCGAAATCAGCAGGGGTAATGACGGGAATCAGGCTGCCGTCGTCGTTCGGATCGCGCAGGACGCCGGACTTCTCGAAGCAGTACAACAGCGTCACGTCGTAGCGATCGGCCAGTGCCTTAGCCACTTCCGAGGCGATGGTATCAGCGTTCGTGTTGAGCATTTGACCGTGGCCATCGTAGGTAAGGGGTGCCATGACAGGCGTAATACCGCCCTCGAGAAGCATGGAAAGCAATTGGGCATCGACCTGTTCCACGTCGCCCACGAAACCGAAGTCCGTGCCGTCGGCCGTCACCGCGCGTCGGTGGCTGCGGATAACATTGCCATCGGCACCCGTCAGTCCCAAGGCATTAACGCCCTCGGCCTGCAATCGGGCCACCAAATGCTTGTTCACCTCTCCGCCATACACCATCGTTACCACCCGAAGCATGGCTTCGTCGGTGACACGGCGTCCATTCACCATCACGCTTTCCAGTCCGAGCTGTTCGGCCAACTTTGTTGCGCTGCGTCCACCGCCGTGCACCAAGATTTTCTTTCCGGGCAAAACGCTGAAATGATACAATAATTGGCCGAGCCGTTGTTCATCTTCAACAATGGCTCCGCCAACCTTTACAATATAAATAGAATCCATAAAAAGGGGAGATTAAACAGAAAGAAGCAAGCTCCCGCAGCGGGAAGCCTATTCTAAATAGGTGTAACCGTAGAGTCCGGAACGGTAGTTGCTGAGGAAATGCTTGCCCTCCTCCAGACTGATTTTGCCTTGTTTCACGCTCTTAGTAACCCAAGTTTCCAGCTGACGCACCAATTTCTTGGGGTTATACTGCACATAATCGAGCACGTCTTCCACCGTTTCACCGTCGAAAATCTGGTCGATATGATACTTACCGTCCTTTACCGAGATATGAACCGCGTTCGTATCGCCAAAGAGATTGTGCATATCGCCCAGTATTTCCTGATAAGCGCCCACGAGGAACACGCCTAAATAGTAAGGCTCATTGCGCTTCAGCGGATGCACGGGCAGCACATGGCCGATGTGACCGCCGGTCACGAAATTGGCAATCTTGCCATCACTGTCGCACGTAATATCCTGCAACGTAGCGTTGCGAGACGGCTTTTCGTCGAGCCTTTGTATCGGAACGATGGGGAAAAGTTGGTCGATAGCCCAGCTATCGGGCAGACTTTGGAAGAGACTAAAGTTGCAGAAGTATTTGTCGGCCAATATCTTGTCAAGTCCACGCAGCTCTTCGGGCACATGCTTGATTTGCTTGGCCAGCATATTAATTTCATGACACACGCTCCAATACATACTTTCGATTTCGGCACGAGTCTTCAAATCGACAATACCGTGCGAGAACAGTTCGAGCGCCTCATCGCGAATCTGCTCCGCGTCGTGCCAGTCTTCGAGCATGTTGCGGGTATTCAAGTTGTCCCAAATCTCATAAAGATCCTTCACCAACTGGTGATCGGTCTCTTTGGCCTCAAACTCTTCGGGCATTTCGGGCAGTGAAGCGGTTTCCAAAACGTCGATGACCAGCACCGAATGATGAGCCGCCAGCGAACGACCGCTCTCTGTTATGAGGTTGGGATGCGGGATATTATTCTTGTTGGCCGCGTCTACGAAGGTGTAAACGCAGTCGTTCACGTATTCCTGTATGGAGTAATTGACCGAACTTTCGCTACTCGATGAGCGGGTGCCGTCGTAATCCACGCCCAAGCCACCGCCGCAATCAACGAAGTCAACGTTATATCCCATCTTGTGAAGATTGATATAGAACTGGGCCGCTTCGCGCAAAGCGGTTTGAATACGCCGTATTTTCGTAATCTGACTACCGATGTGGAAATGGATAAGTCGCAGACAATCGTGCATGCCGATGGCGTCGAGTTTCTTCAAAGTCTGGAGCAACTCAGCCGACGTTAGGCCGAACTTGCTGGCATCGCCACCACTTTCGGCCCACTTACCGCTGCCACTCGAAGCCAATTTAATACGAATACCGAGATTCGGTTTCACGTCAAGTTTCTTGGCTACTTTAGCTATAATATCAAGTTCGTTGAGCTTTTCGATAACGATAAAAATACGTTTACCCATCTTTTGGGCCAACAACGCCAGTTCGATATAGCTCTGATCCTTGTAGCCGTTGCACACGATGAGCGAATCACTCTGGCACTGCACGGCGATAACTGCGTGCAATTCGGGTTTCGATCCGGCTTCCAATCCAAGGTTAAACTTGCGTCCGTGACTGATAATCTCTTCCACCACGGGCTGCATCTGGTTCACCTTAATAGGATAGATTATGAAGTTCTCGGCCTTATAGTCATACTCCTTCTTGGCCTGCTGAAAGCAACTGGCCGTCTTCTCGATACGATTGTCGAGGATATCGGGGAAACGCAACAACACGGGGGCGGCCACATCGCGCAACGCCAATTCATCCATCACGTCGCGCAGGTCTATCTGCGTGTTGTCTTTACAAGGCGTCACAAAGACATCACCTTCTTGGTTGATACCAAAGTAAGAGGTTCCCCATCCGTTGATGTTGTAAAGTTCCTTGGAGTCTTCTATTGTCCACTTCTTCATTTGCGGTACTTCTATTCGATTGCTAACAGCTGTTTTAAACTTGCTACTGAAAATTTTATTTTCTCGTAATTATCCATCAGGCTTACGTCGAGCGTGTATTTGGCCCGGGCGTAATAAGGTTCACGAGCCCGGAGTTGCTCTCCGATAAATGTCTGCACCTCTTCGGGTGTCTTATCGAGCAACAGAGGCCTGACGGTCTTGCCCATCTTCAGATGTCGGAAGAGCACCTCGGGCGTTGCTTTCAGATAAACGGTGTCGCCTTGTCGGTTCAGATAATCCATGTTATCGAAGAAACAAGGCGTTCCACCGCCACAACTGATGATCACATTTTCAAACTCGGCAACTTCGTGCAGCATATTATGCTCGATTTTCCGAAACCCTTCCTCCCCCACACTCTCGAAGAGTTGCTTCACGCTTTTGCGCATACGACTCTCGATATACCAATCAAGATCGTAGAAAGGGATGCCCAAATCTTTGGAAAGAGCGTTACCGATGGTGGTCTTGCCCGATCCCATGTAACCGAGAAAGATAATACGACGCATGGCGGTCAATTATTTTTTACCCCGCTTTGTCTTTGTTTCGGGAGCGGCATTCACGATTTCCATGCATTCGGCGTAGGTCAGTTCACGGGCCTTGTCGTGCATAGCCTTCGGCATACGATAGTTTTTGCCATCGTAAGCGATGTATGGTCCGTAACGACCGTTGAGCACTTCGAGCTTGGCATCTTCCTTAAAGGTCTTCAAATGACGTTCTTCTTCCTGCCGACGCTTTTCGGTTATGAGGCTAACAGCCTGCTCCAGCGTCACGGCCATGGGGTCTTCGCCCTTGGGAAGCGACACATATTTCTTATTATGAAGCACGTAAGGGCCGAACCGTCCGGCACCGATTACGACATCAGAGCCTTCATACTGCCCTACCGTGCGGGGCAACTTAAAGAGTTCGAGCGCCTCTTCGAGCGTGATGGTCTCCATACTCTTGTCGGCAGGCATTTGTGAGAAGCGAGGCTTTTCTTTATCATCGGCCGTACCAATCTGCACAACGGGGCCGAACCGACCAATTTTTACAAACACAGGCTTGCCCGTCGCGGGCTCAACACCCAGCTCACGCTCGCCGGCCTTATGTTCCGAACGGGCGTTCATCACGTTTTCTACCGTGGGCTCAAAGCCTTTATCAAAGTCCTGCATCATGATGGTCCACTCCTCCTTGCCCTCGGCGATGCGGTCGAACTGCTGCTCTACCTTGGCCGTGAAATGATAATCCATGATAACAGGGAAGTTTTCCATCAGGAAATCGTTCACCACGATACCGATATCGGTAGGCAACAGTTTGCCTTTTTCATTGCCGGCCATTTCCATTTTGGTGCGACTCGCAATCTTGATACCCTTCAATGAATCTACCTTATAGGCCCGTTCCACACCTTTCTTATCGCCTTTCAACACGTATTCGCGCTGTTGAACGGTCGAAATAGTCGGCGCATAGGTCGACGGACGGCCAATTCCGAGTTCCTCAAGTTTGTGAACCAGACTGGCTTCCGTGTAACGAACCGGGCACTGGCTATAACGCTCGGTCGACACAATTTCACGGCGTTCCAGCCGCTGCCCCTCACGCATGACGGGCAGCATGTGACCCGATTCTTCCTGCGTCTCGTCGTCGTCGGTAGACTCGCGATATACTTTCAGAAAACCATCGAAGGCCACTACCTCGCCCGTAGCGACAAAACGCTCCGTCGTTCCCGACACGTCGATGCTGACGGTGGTCTTCTCTATCTCGGCGTCTTGCATCTGACTGGCCGTCGTGCGCTTCCAGATGAGTTCGTAAAGTCGGCGTTCCTGCGCCGTTCCCTCAATGACATTGCGTGTCATCTCCGTGGGACGGATGGCCTCGTGAGCCTCTTGCGCACCCTTGGAATGGGTCGTAAAGTTGCGCGGACGACTGTATTCCTTGCCATAAAGTCGGATAATCTCGTCCTTGCTTGTATTAATGGCCAAGCGCGAAAGGTTGACCGAGTCGGTACGCATGTAGGTAATCAAACCGTTTTCGTACAACCGCTGAGCCACCATCATCGTTTGGCTCACGGTGAAGCCGAGCTTACGGGCAGCTTCCTGCTGCAAAGTAGAGGTTGTAAAGGGTGGTGCCGGCGACCGCTTCAATGGTTTTTTAGCGATGGAACCGATAGAAAACTCGGCTGTCTTACACTTTTCCAAGAATGCCAAAGCCTCTTCGTGGGTCTTGAAACGGGTATCGAGCTCGGCCTTCAGTTCCGATTGAGAACCATCGGCGTTATCTATGCCGAAGATGGCGTTAAGCCGATAGTAAGGCTCTGTTTTGAAATTCTGTATCTCGCGCTCACGTTCTACAATCAGTCTGACAGCTACGCTCTGCACACGACCGGCCGATAGCGCCGGTTTTACTTTGCGCCAGAGAATCGGAGAAAGCTTAAAACCCACCAAGCGATCGAGCACACGACGGGCTTGCTGGGCATTTACCAGATTCATATCCAAGCGGCGAGGCGTCTTGATGGCCTCCAGAATGGCCGACTTGGTAATCTCATGAAAGACGATACGGCTGGTTTTAGCCTCATCCAATCCTAAAACTTCGCAAAGGTGCCAACTGATGGCCTCTCCTTCGCGGTCTTCATCGGATGCCAACCATATCTTACTTGCTTTCTTTGCGGATGATTTCAGTTCCGAAACCAGCTTTTTCTTCTCGTCCGGAATTTCATAGTCGGGCTCCAGAGTTTGCATGTCTATACTGAGCTCTTTCTTCTTCAGGTCGCGTATATGACCATAGCTCGACATAACCTTGTAGTCCTTGCCCAAAAACTTCTCAATGGTCTTGGCCTTGGCGGGGCTCTCGACGATGACTAAATTGTCCTGCATGTAGCTAATTATTAATTTTTGGGCGCAAAAATAGTCATTCTTTTGTTTATACCTTATTATATAGTAATAATTTGACTTTTTTTAAGGAATCACCTATTCGCGGCCTTCCAGAAAGCGTATAACTCCTTGACGGATAGAGCGCAAGCCAAATTGATCGGGGTCTATTTCAGCGATGGGAATCCATAAGATTTCGGCCACGTCGTCCATTGCGCTGACATGACTCGTGTCGGCTACCTTGCAGCGGTAAAACAGGTCGAGCGTATGGACATTAATGCCCGAAAATGGATAGATATTGGGCAACGAAAAGAGGTATTCCAAGCCCACGACATCAAGCCCCGTTTCCTCTTTCACCTCCCGACAAACTCCTTCCTCGCCCGTCTCTTCCATATCAACAAAGCCACCGGGCAGGTCGAGTGTGCCCCGTGCCGGCTCTTTCTTGCGCCGCGCCACGAGCAGTTCGTCGCGGTCGTTGACTATCAGGGCCACGGTGGCCGACGAAGGATTGGCGTAGTAAGTGAAGTCGCAATCCTCGCAATGGCGGCTCTTTTCGTTGTGAATCACGAAGCGGGAAGAACCGCATAAAGGACAGTAGCTGAAACGTTCTAACGGATGTTGCATAATCGGTATATTTGAATGGATTTGTAAAAGCATAACTTTGACGTTGTAAAAGCATAGCTTTTAGGCTGTAAAAGGGCTGCTTTTAGGAGGTCAAAGCTATGCTTTTACAGCCTAAAAGCTATGCTTTTGCAAAGCCGTTTCTATCTTATTGATTCACAGACGATTAGCTTTGCGCCAACACAGCGGCCTTTTTCAAATACAAAAATACGATGAAATGAGCAAAAAACGCCCATTTCATCGTAAAATAGTGTTATTTCTAAAGAAATATAGAGTTATTATCGCTCGAAGAACGATGCCTCCAAATGCCGGATAAATCTAAAAACAGCGGCAAAGGATGTGGCTATTACGCCTTCATCTGCTTGTCGCGAATGAGTTTTATTCGGCGCAACAAGTCCTGATAGTGTTCTTTATTGATGCTGCTACTCTTGGTAAGCTGACCTTTAACAAAGGCTTCTATCTTATCGAGTTGCCCGGTCAGGTAGAGCACCGCGTCGGTATTGAAGGCTTTTCGTTCGCTGGCGGTCTTGGTTTCGCTGGCCGGCGGATTCAGACTGCCGTCTATATTGCTGATATACAGCCGTTCGAGCGCACGGCGGCTCTTATTACTCAACTCATTAGAAGCAGTCAACGGCTTCCATACGACAGAGAAGAGCTTGTCCAGATAGGTACCTAACTGCAGTGCTTTGGGCGATTTGAAAGAATCGTCGTATATCTTCGATAACATAGAGAGGTTCATGGCGTGCGCAAGGAGCATGCTCTGACGGTTCAGAATGTCGGTCGACGGATTGACGCCGGCCTTGTCAATGATGTTAGAAGGATAGAGCCAAAGCGGCGCTTCAAAGACCTGACGTCCCAAGAAGTCGAGGGCTTCCAGCTGAAGGGCCGCCGGCTGAAGTTCAACAGGCTCTTTGCCGGGCATGTTATTGAGGTAACGGGCACCCAGATGTTCTGCCACATGGTTGCAATAGCGGCGATACTGGTCACGCACACTGTTATACATTTCTATCAAATCCCTGTATTGGTAGTTGTCTTGATGTGCCCACTTCGGCAAGTTGGCCAGCACACGCTTCAGATTCTTGATGCCGTAGTCGCTGGCCTTCATGCTGTTGTCGCCCAAATCTTCGGTCTGCGAGCGTGGGTCTTCATCTCTGCCTTCGCCGCCGAACCACAGGCGTGGGTTGGCCGCTAAGATTTTGGTGGTTTCATCCATCAGTCCTTTCTTCTCGGCATGCTCATCCTTGAACTCAGGACGATACTGATAGCCCCACTTGATGGCCCACTTGTCGTAGTCGTTGATGCGTGGGAAGAGGCCTTTCGGGCCGATTCCGTCCTCGGGCTGTGCCACATAGTTGAAGCGGGCATAGTCCATAATGCTGGCGGTGTGGCCATGTTTCTCTACCCAAGCTTTGTCGCGGAGCTTCTCTACGGGCGTAGCCCAGCTGGCACCCATGTTATGGCGCAGTCCGAGCGTATGTCCTACCTCGTGACTCGACACGAAACGGATGAGTTCGCCCATGAGTTTATCGTCGAAGTGCATGGTTTGCGCACGCTTATCGAGCGGTCCGCACTGGGTCATATACCACTTGGTGAGCAGGTTCATCACGTTATGATACCAGCAGATGTGGCTTTCGATGATTTCGCCGCTGCGTGGGTCGATGATATGAGGGCCGTAGGCGTTCTCGATTTCGGCCGGCAGATAACGCAAGAAACAGTAGCGGGCGTCGTCGGGGCTGATGTCTTGGTCTTCGGGAACTTCCTTAGCGACAATCGCGTTCTTGAATCCGGCGGCCTCGAAGGCTACGTTCCAGTCGTTGATACCGGCCATCAGATAGGGCACCCACTTCTTTGGCGTGGCGGGATCGATGTAATACACGATCTGCTTTTCGGGCTCAACGAGCTTGCCCTTGGCGTATGCTTTCTTATCCTTGGGCACCAAACGGAAGCGGGCCGCGATACGCTGGGGATTGGTCTTGTGCTGGTCGTCATCAAAATAGGTAACGGCGGTCGTGAAATAGCCCACACGGCTGTCCCAAAGGCGCTTCCGCATCGGCTCCTTGGGCAACAGCACCATACTCGTATTGAGGCTCAGGGTGATATTTCCGGTAGCGGTGGCGAGTATTCTGGACGATGGCGAAGCGCTATAGGTGCGCGTCGAGCGAATCTCTACGTTGATGGGAAAAGTCTTAATGGTATCGATATAAGAGCGATCGGCCTGCATGCCACCAATACTATATTGCTTAGAAGCGGTACCGGGCATACCTATCGAGTTGTTGTCACGCATCAGATAGGACGACACCTCTATGAGATTCATACCCTTGTTGGGGTTCTTGCCGATGATTTTGAACGAAGCGATGATGGGATCGACGGTCGATGCCCGCAGTGTCTGTGAGATTCTGGTGCCGGAATCGGCCTCATGCGATGTCGCGTAAGCACGCAGATAAAGCGTCTTGGCATCGTGTTTCTCGAAGTAGACGGTCTCGCTGTTCACCTCTTCGCCACTGAACTTACCAACGCCTTGGGGTACTCCGGTAAGTCGGGTGACCGCAAGAATGTAGCGACCGAGCAGCGAGTCGGGCACATCGAAGTACCATTTATCCTCGATATGGCGCACGTCGAAGAGGCCGCGCTCCAGACTGACGCTCTTCTTGATGAGTTCGGCGTATTCGTCTTTTTCTTTTTTCTTGTCGGCAGCCGTGCTGTCTTTCTTTTCTTTGTCTGCTTTACCGTTTGCCTTCTTTACTTCTTGCTGTGTAGAATCGGCTGAGGCAAACGTCAGCGCACTGGCATTAAAAGGTAATGCCAGGGCGAACAGGCCTATCAACAGCTTGTCTTTAATGATCATGTGGTTTATTGGAGTACATTATTGCGGGCCAACATGCAGGCGCCAACGACGCCGGCACGGTCCTTGAGTTTGGAAATACGAATTTGAGTGTCCTTGTTTACGAGGTTGAGTGAATACTTCAGAACAGCTGAACGCACGGCATGAAGAATGAAATCGCCGGTCAACGAGAGCGTTCCGCCAAGGATAACGAGTTCTGGATTGAAAAGATTAATAAGTCCGGCCACGTACATTCCGAGGTTGTGACCTATGCGTTCGAGGATGTCGATGCAGAGCGGATCTTCCTGGTTGGTGGCTTTGACGAGATCGTGAAGCGTAATTTCTTCGCCGTTTTTGGTTTTTAATATGGATGTTTCGCCATTCTTGATGCGTTCTTTAAAGATTCTGTCGAAGGCGGAACCTGACGCTTCGGTTTCGAGGCAGCCTTTTTTGCCACAATGACATAGGATTTCGTTGTCGAAAGCATGTATATGGCCGAATTCTCCTGAGAATCCCGACTTGCCTTTGTACAGGTTTCCATCAATGATCATACCGAGACCGACCCCCCAGCTGGCGTTCAGAAAGAGCACGTTCTTCTCTCCTTTGGCGCACCCTTGCATGTATTCACCATACGCCATGGCCCTACTGTCGTTGTCGATAGAGACATCGCAGTCAACCCGCTCACTGATATAAGTGCTCAGGGGGATTTCGGAGAAGTTGAAAATACTGTAGCTGTAGCCTGTATCGGGGTTCACCCGGCCCGAGATATTGATGTTGATGTTGAATACTTTCTCACGAGGAACCTTGATATGCTTGATGAATCGGGCAATATGATCGCAGAGTTCGTCGAGCGACGCCTGCGTATTAGCGAGCAAAAACGGTTCGTCATCGATCAAATCGATCAGATCTCCGCGGAAGTTCATAAGTCCGATGCAGAGCGCGTCCTGCTTCATGTCGACCCCGATGAAATAACCCGAGTCGGGATTAAGGCCATAGAGATTGGGGCGCCGCCCTTCTCCCGTCTCCAACTTACCATACTCCAAGACATATCCTCCCGCAGTCAACTCGGCGATAGTTTTAGCCATTGTGGGAATACTGAGGTTGAATTCCTTGGCCAAATCATTTGTAGTGGAGTTTCCGTTCTGAATGAAATAACACAAAATATTACTTTTCAGAACGACATTTTTGCTATCTTTCTCGGTTTCAAAAAGATTTGTCATATCACGAAAAACATTTACTTATGGTCACAAAAAATACGAAATAAGTTGCGGAATCAAAATAAATCTGTCAGATTCCACTTGGTTATGGCTGATATTTGGGGTATCAACGACATGGCAATCTTGCACTGCCCTTGGTAATTGGGATGATAATCGGAACCCGTATCGGCAGCTACCGTCACGATACCGGGCATTGGATTGGCCATATATACGTCGGAATACTTGTTCATCAAACGCTCGCGCAAATAGTCGAGAGAGGTCTGTAAGTAGCGATTGGCGCTATGAGGCGTAATGCAAAGCACAGGTACGTTGCCGTAATGGCTTCGGATATTGTCAATCATTCGCAGGTAAGCATCCGTATATTGCTTAGGGGTGGGCTTCACGAGCGTAGAAAAGTCGTTGCTACCGAGATTAATCAACACGATATCAGGCTTGCGGCAGTTACTGAAATCATAGGGAGTACGGTTGAAATCGTCGTAGATTTGCATGCTGCGAGTTGACAGGTTATGCCGAGATATTTGAATAGAATCGTTGTAGTTGCGCACCATTCCCATACCAGAGTGGGCTATCAAACGATAGTCGGCGCCAAAGTAGCGGGCAATAATGCAGGCATAGGCCTTGTCGCAGTTCTCGGTTTCCAATCTGAAACGCTCACGAGCACTCTTTCCTTCTGTGCCGTAGCCGCAGGTATAGGAGTCTCCGTAAACCTCAATGAGTCGCTCACGAGGTGCCACAGCTTGCAAACGAGCGCCGGCAGCTATATGAATAGCACTCACGGTGATACAACCATATTCGCCTTCGGTACACTTTTGCAACTTCAGCGTGTGTAATCCCTTACTTAGGTTTGCGGCTAACGTAATGAGCTGGCGGTCCTTACCCGTTATCTTTATCTTGCGAACAAACTGGTTGTCGATATATACATTATGATAACTGGTTCCCGTTTCGGCCACCTCTACGGCGATACGGCCACCCGTAAAACTTGTTTGCATGTAGACGCCGACCCAGTCGTAGCGCACACTACCATCACTAAGCGTCTCTGTTCGGCCGGTAAACGAAATTGCAGAATCATCAGCTTTAACGATTCGATCGGCTCCTACCATCAGCAATGTCTGCATGACAAGGGCCATCAGTAATAAGATTCTCTTCATGTTTGGTGTCTATAAATTTAGGATAGAAGTTTTAAAAAAGAGCTTTACCGTCCCTATTTAGGCGGCAAAGATAAGCATTTTTTGTGAAACATCGTTATTTCACCGATGTTCGAGTCCAATGGCGCTCGATGTCTTCGAGTGACATACCGGCCGTTTCGGGCACAAGTCGCCACATGATAAGCATATAAGGGACGCACATTACGGCAAAGAGGAGGAACGTTCCGGCAGGTGTGAGGTTGGCCAACATCCACGGCGTAAGCTGCCCGATGAGGTAAGTACCAATCCATAGCGCAAAGCCTGCGATGGACATAGCCAGTCCGCGCACGCTGTTGGGGTACATCTCCGACAGCAATACGAAGACAACGGCGCTGATACTGACGGCACAGCAGAAGACATAAAGCAAGAAAAAGACTAGCATGAAATGAACTCCAAGACCTAAAGAAGTTCCAAAGGCAAAATAGACGGCGATGAGAATGAGGCATAGAATCATGCCCGACACGCCGTAATAGATGAGTTTCTTGCGCCCAACTCGGTCAATAATAAACATAGCGAGGATGGTTGTCAACGTATTAACCACACCTACGAGTACCTGACAGAAGAGCGGATCGTCCATTCCCGCGTCCTTAAAGATGGACGGACCGTAATAAAGTACGGCATTAACGCCCATGAACTGCCCCAGAATGGCGATACAAACACCGATGACAACGGCCTTCAAAATACCCGGTCGCAACAAACTGCGCCACTCAGACTTGGTTTCGGCCGAGATGGTAGAACGCGTGTCGGCAATTTGTTTCTCTACGTCTTCTGACCTGCAATAGATACCGGAGAAGATATCAGCGGCCTTATGATCATGATTTCGAATGATGAGCCAACGCGGACTCTCGGGAATGAAACATAAAGTGAGCACAAAGAGCAGTGCCGGAAGGGTTTCCATCCCAAGCATACCTCGCCATACCTCTGTGACAAAAACAAGCTGTACCCATTCGGTTGTGAACATGGCTTCGTGCGAAAGATTGAGCAGCAGGTAGTTAACGAAGTACGCCATAAGGAAGCCTACGGTGACAGCCAACTGATAAAGCGACACCATCTGTCCGCGATAACGGGTGATGGCTATCTCAGAAATATACACGGGAGCTACGATCGATACGATTCCAATGCCTAATCCGCCAATAATGCGATAGGCTACGAGCCACACGAAGTTGACACTAATGGCACAACCGGCCGCTGAAACCGTAAATAACACGGCCGAAATAAACATCGTGGGGCGACGACCAAGCTTATCGCTCATCACGCCGGCAAAGCTCACACCGATGATAGAACCTATCAACGCGCAGCCCACATACCATCCTTGCTGAATGACATCAAGCCCGAACTGGGCTGTCACTTGATCTATCGTACCTGAAATAACGGCTGTATCGTAGCCGAACAATAAGCCACCAATGGCTGCTACGAATGCCAGAAAAAAGACATATCCTAACTTAACTTGTTCCATGGTTTTGGGTTTGTTTTTAAATGAAGAAACTCTGATCGGGCGAATCGGTTTGATTTATCTGACCAACTCACCCTTTCAGAGCCACAATTCTTTAGATTCCAAAGTATTCTCGATAGCGGTCGTACAGATGACCGGCCTGCAGATAAGCCGACTGCGGGCTCATAAAATGGGAGAATTCAAATGTAATAGCCTTGTCATAGCCGCAGCGTTTGGCCGCCTCTAACTTCATGCGAAGTTTATCAAACTTGATGGGCAAGAAGTTGATGGGCATATCTCGGTCGAAAGTTTCGGCATTGGTCCAGCACTTCATGCCGTAACGATCGGCCAGTTTCTTGTTGACAGAGAAGAAAGCGTCGAGCTCATCGTAGTCGATATGTCCGTCTTGAAAGGCACAGGCATCCACTACATCGTGTATACCATCGAAAATCTCGTTCCATTCACGTTCATGTTCCTGTACGCTTACGGCTTGATCGTTCGTAAGTTTACCCGTTCCCTGCACAGCTTTCTTACCATCTATCCATGGAGAAATGAAAACCGGCAGACCACCCGATACATCTTTGCACTGCTTACCCATCGTATGGAACGTAGGAATACAGCCCTTTGTATTACGACTTATCTCCGTACTGATATACCATCCTTTGAAACTCTTGTGATGACCATACATCTTCCACGCCTCGTCGATGACATATCGGTTGTCATCGATTTCCTGTTGCATGTCGCCCGTGTCCCAATAGTGACCCGAATCATAAAGTCCAAAGTAGAAATTCATGCTATATTTGTCGGCCAATCGCAAGAACATATCAATCAAGTCGACCGAAGGCATGTAGCAACCTTTCTTTAATAAATAAGGTGAAGGATAGGTAATGAACTTCCGATAGCCTGACCGGATGTCGATAACCGTGTCGATTCCGATGGCTTTCATGTGACGAAAGTCTTGATCCCACTCCTTTTCGCCCCAGTTCTGATGAGGTATGTCGTGTGAAATCTCGTCCAAGAATGTTCCCGTGATGCGCATCCCGGCAGCCTTAGGCACAATAAGCCGACTCTCTGTATTTGCAATAGTCGCGCGATTATCACCCACACGCCATTTCCCCTTGCCACTTTGAGGTTGTGTTTGAGCTTTTAATAATTGCGGTGAGATAACGGCGGTGGCGCCAGTCAGTAATAAGTTCTTGATAAAATGTCTACGATTTAACATAAGAAACAAGGTATTATAGATTATTTATTAATCTTTTATCAATGTTCGGGCGAAAATTACAAAATATTTGCCCAATCGCCAAAGTTTCTCAGAAAAACTTTTGGAATCTGTTTGTTTTTACTTTATATTTGCAACAAATACATATAAAAACGCAATCAGTATAATTAAGAGTGTAACTAAATACGTTTGATTACCATGGTAAATAAAAAACAAGTACGTGGTATCTCTCTACACTCCTGCTGGGTGCTTTGATTTTTAAGTAGCTTTGCTGGCAAATGCCATCATACCAGCACCCAAAGACATAAGAAGCCAACAACAAACCAAAACGGTTGTTGGTATCATTCTCGACGAGACGGCGAACCCACAATTGATGCCAGTGTCTTTGTAAAAGGTACAAAGAACGACACCAATTTCCAGTATCGCAGTAACACTGACCCTAAGAGGTCCCTATTTAACCTAAAACTATTAACTAATCAACCTTTATGTCCATGATGAATTTCAGCTTACCAACCGGAAATTCAGTCTTTCCAAAGATTTTAACGCTGGCATTGGCCATGCTGTTTGCTTTCGTTCTCAACACGACGGCACAGATGGTCAGAGGCGTTGTGAAAGACGCTTCGGGTACATCACTCCCCGGAGTGACCGTGCTCAGAAATGGAAACGTCAAGACGGGTATCATTACCGACCTGGACGGCAACTACAGCATACAGGCTAATGCTGCCGACTACCTGACGTTTTCGTATGTAGGAATGAAGACACAACGTGTCAAAGTGGGCAATCGCCACACCATCAACATCACGCTGACCGACGAGTTATCAACCCTCAACGATGTGGTGGTCGTGGGGTATGGCACTACCAAGAAACAATCACTCACCGGGGCTGTTACGGCACTCAAGGGCGACGAGCTTCTGAAGGCGCCGTCGACCAATGTCGCTAACATGTTGGGCGGGCGCATGGCTGGCCTCACCTCGGTACAGACCTCGGGAGAACCCGGCAACGACTTCGCTGCACTGCGCATCCGTGGTTCGCAATATGGTGCTCTCTACATCGTTGACGGCGTAGCACGATCAATGAACGACATCGACCCCAACGATATTGAGAGTATTTCGGTACTGAAAGATGGTGCTGCGGCAGCTGTCTATGGTTTGAACGCTGCCGGCGGCGTGGTCATCATCACCACGAAGAAGGGGCGCCAGGGCAAGACACGGGTTTCTTACGACGGACAATACGGAATCTCCGTCAACGCCAACTTTCCCACATTCATGAATGGTCCCGAGTATGCTGACTATTACAACATGGCCGACTTGATGGACAAACTGACCGGTACGACCATCAAGTCACGCGACCAATACACGCCTGTTTTCAGCAGCCAGCACATCAAAGCCATGCTCAACGATGACCCAACAGACGGCTGGGACAATGTAGACTACATAGGAAAAGTGTTCGGAACGGGCCACAACCAGAAGCACAACGTAACTTTAGAAGGTGGTACCGACGACACTCACTACTTCCTATCAGGTGGTTTTATGAATCAACAGGGCAACATCGCCAACTTCGACTACCGCCGCTATAACGTGCGCACCAACATCGACACGAAGGTGGGACGCGACTGGAAGGTGACATTTGGGGCCGTGGGCACCGTGGGGCGACGCCAGACACCGGGATATTCATCGGGTGGTGCCGACGACGGAAGCCAAAGCGATGGAGAAGTAGGATGGCTTTCTATCGGGCACCAAGCTATTATGATGCACCCGTTTCTGCCCGAAAAGCACAAGGGACTGTACACTGGAACACTACCCAACAACGCCGGCGTTTCCTATAGCCCCCTCGCGGCTATCTATGACTCGGGCTATAACCGCACCCACAGCTTCGAACTTAACTCCAACTTCAACCTGCGTTACGACGCGCGCTGACTCCGGGGGCTATCGTTCGCCTTCACCGGTGCCTACGACTATCTGAGTTCACAAAGCAAGAGTCTGGCAACGCCGTACAAGACCTACACCATGTCGATGAACTCAGACAACTTCGGAGCTTTTATCCTGAACGATGATCCACGCAACTCTGCCGAAACGCTGAACCACGTGAGCAGAGGACAGTATACTACCCAGAAGCTTACAGGGCAGTTCCGGCTGGAATACGCCCACCGATTCGGTAAGCACGACGTCGAGGCGATAGGACTACTGGAAATCAACGACTACAAAAATTCAAACTTCGCAGGCTACGTAGATCACGTACCTTTCTCACAGATAGCCGACCTTTCGTATGGTCAGGCCATCAAAAACAGCTCTCCTTTATCGGGCGTCAACGACCATACGCGCACGGCAGGCTACATATTCCGTCTGAAATATGACTATGCCAACAGGTACTTGACCGAATTCAGTGGCCGCTATGACGGTTCCTACCATTTCAGCGGTTCGGGCAAGCGCTGGGGCTTCTTCCCCTCCTTCTCCGCCGCTTGGCGCATTTCGGGCGAGCGTTTCATGGAAAGTACTCACAATTGGCTCGACGATTTGAAGGTGCGCGGATCCATCGGACTGCTCGGTAACGACTATGTAACCGCATATTCCTACCTCAGCACCTACGCCTTCGCGACGCAACGGGTGTTCAACGGAACCGCTTATAACTCCATGTATACCAGCGGCATTGCCAACCCGGCGCTGACCTGGGCCAAGACCCGCACGAGTAATATTGGTTTGAATGCCACCTTATGGCACGGATTATTAAGTCTGGAATTCGACTGGTTCTATAATTTCAACTACGACTTATTGGCCTCTAACAGCGGCGGCAAGGCCCCTTCGATGGGTGGTTACTATCCTACTTACGTCAACAACAATCGCTACAGCAACTATGGTGTCGACTGGACCATTTCTCATCGCAATCATTTCACACTGGGCGGGAAGCCTTTCAACTACAGTACCAGCCTCAACATGACCTATGCCAAGAGCAAATGGCTACGCTATCAAGACGATCCCAACGCCCAGGAATGGCGAAAAGTGGTAGGTACGAGCGTCGATGCCTACAATGCTTGGATAGCAGAAGGGCTCTATCGCTCGGAAGAAGAGATTACCCATTCAGCCTGGTACGGCTCAAGACCGAATTTGGGTGACATCAAATTCAAGGATCTGAACGGCGACGGAGCCATCAACGAGCAGGATAAAGCCCGTATCGGGCGCAGTAACCGACCACAGATTATGATGGGACTCAACCTCAGTGCACAATGGAACGGTTTCGATTTCAACGCACTTTTCACCGCCGGCCTGAAGTTCGACGTATCATTGCTCGGCACCTATTATAATGGTTACGACGATAATACGGTATGGAGTCAGACTTTCAAAGAAGGTGCCAACTCGCCATTATGGCTCGTGCAAAACTCTTATAGTCTGGATAATCCAAACGGGAAATATCCTCGATTAACACTGGGGCACGTCAGTCATGGCGGCGACAACGGTCTGGCTTCGACCTTCTGGATGAAAAAGGGAGACTATCTGCGATTCAAGGACTTCCAGGTAGGCTACACATTACCCGCTACTTTGCTCAATGCTATTGGTATTCAGAAGATTCGCTTCTTCGTAGAAGGATCCAACCTCTTCACGCTCGACAACCTTCCGACAGGCGTCGATCCTGAATCTCCTCGCGTAAATAACGGCTACTACCCTCAGCAACGTACGTTTCTGGGCGGTGTCAACATCACTTTCTAACTCTAAAAGGAAACAACTATGAAAGCTAAATATTTAGGTCTCTGCCTGTTGGGTGCTTCTTTGAGCTTGAATTCTTGCAATGACTTTCTGGAGCTGAACCCCACCGACAAGTCTACCAACAGCCTTGTGTGGAGCTCATCCACTAACGCGCAGATGGCCATCGACTATTTCTACTGCTTATTGCCCGCACTAAGCAGCTTTGACACATACCAATGTTCGGTGGGCATGTCAGAAGGGTTGACCGATGAATTCAAGTATGGCAACATGACTTTCAATGCCCTGATGTATATTCCCAACCAGATTTCCTACGGCGGACTGCCTTTGACGGCCGGCTATACAGATACTTATCTGGGCGTATGGGAAAGCACTTACGAGAATATCCGACGTCTTAATGAGGCCTTGCAGTACCTTCATCGCAGCAGTTTGGACAAAGATGATACGAAAAACTTTGAAGGACAACTGCGCTTCTTCCGTGGTCTGTGCTACTTCGAGCTGCTCAAACGCTATCACCAAGCTATCCTCTACACTGAAGATTTGAGCCAAATCAATACTAACAAAAAGCTCAATAGCGAAGAAGATGGCTGGAAATTCGTACAGGACGACCTGAAGTTTGCCGGTGAAAACTTGCCTGTCAGTGCCTCTGCAACAGGCCGTCTGACCAGTGGAGCCGCTTACGCGTTGCTATCCAGAGCCATGCTGTATTGCAAAGACTGGAAAACAGTGAAAGAAGCGGCCGAAAAGGTCTTCTCAATGAAATATCAACTGACCGGCAACTATGCCGATGCTTTCAACAGCGGCAACTCTGAGGCCATCTGTCAATACACCTACGACTCGAAGATAGGACTCACCCATAGCTTCGATACCTACTATGCGCCGGGTGGCGACAAAGCTAAGGACGGTAATCAAGCCGACGGTGGTTTCGGAACACCTACCCAAGATATGGTAGAGGAATACGAAATGGCTGACGGAAAACGCTTCGACTGGGCCGCATGGAACGAAGCTGCCAAGAAAGGAACACTGCAAGCACCGCCTTATGACCTATTGGAACCACGCTTCAAAGCCACCATCCTCTACAATGGAGCCACATGGAAAGGCCGCCCCATCGAGCCTTTCATAGGTGGAACAGACGGCTGGTGTCGCAGGGAAACTGACGCCAAGACTAACGGACGCACTACCACAGGCTACTATCTGCGTAAACTGGTGGACGAAAA
Organism: uncultured Prevotella sp.; assembly: GCA_963547405.1. Lineage (GTDB taxonomy): Bacteria > Bacteroidota > Bacteroidia > Bacteroidales > Bacteroidaceae > Prevotella. The sequence continues at coordinate 21,280 of CAUURC010000017.1, read as the reverse complement.
CCACCACTTCACAGCCGTACAAAACAGCACACAGCCCTGTATCGTCATTCGTCTGGCAGAAGTGTATCTCAACTATGCCGAAGCTTGTTACCGCCTGAACGACAACAAGGCGGCCCTTGATTATATAAACAAGGTACGTAAACGCGTCGCCCTACCCGATCTTTCCGGCCTCAGCGGTGACCGTCTCTTCGAGGCTTTGCGTCACGAACGCAAGATAGAACTGGCCTTCGAAGGCCTCTATTACTGGGACATGCGACGTTGGGAACTGGCCGACAAGGCTTTTACAGGCATTCGCCGACACGGTCTGAAGATTGAGAAAATGGGCGACACCTACCGTTACACTTACGTGAATGTCGACAATGAAGACCTCAACTTCCCCAAGAAACTCTATCGTCTGCCCATTCCAATTGGAGAATTAAACAACAACAAGGAGATTGACCAATTCTCTGAATGGAAATAGACCTACGCCATGAATACGTAAAAATATTAATATTCGTCATTATGAAAAAGCAATTATTATATATCGGAGCCTACATAGCGATACTCTTCTTACTCGGAAGCTGTGTCGAAGAGGAGCATGTGAACGCTACCGCCGACCGAGCAGGTATCTCCAGCCTCACTGCCTACTTCACGTCGGGCACATATATCGACAAGGCCGTTGTGAGTTGGCAGCCTCAGAACAGCAACGACATCACCGACTACGTGACTCCCGTGCCTTGGTATTATCCGGAAGAGAGCGATAATACCACCGAAGAAGCTATGTCGAAAATGAAGATTGTGGCCACGCTCGAAAACAACTGCAAACTTGACCCACCTATCACTGTGCTCGATTTGAATAAGAAAAACGAGTTCACTTACACCAACCCGTATGGTGAAACAAAACAAATCACAATCTCAGGACAGCGCGTCAAGTCGGCCAAATGTTCTATAAAATCTATCATGTTGCACCCCGGAGACCTACAGGGTATTATCGACGAAGATAATAAGATTATCTCTGTGGTGACCGCCGCCGACCTTTCGGAAATGACGGCAGACGTAATACTTGACCCACACGCTACCATCAATCCAAACCCTGCTGAAGCCCACGACATGAACAATGGCTTTCTGTTTACCATTACGGCTGACAACGGTACGGACAAAGCCGTCTACAAAGTCATCAAACAGATACCGCCGAAAATTGCCAACGGCTATCGGGCAGGCAGCGAAACCAAACTTTTCGAGAACGACATGACCATGTTGGGTGTCACAACGCCCAATAACACGCACCCAACGTTGGCTTCCATCGGCAGTTTCGTCATATTGAACCTTGGCGACGGCTCCGTACCACAGTGTTTCCGCAAAGTTACCGGCACCAAATTGGGCAACATTAACCTAGGAGAGGCCAATGCCGATGGAGCCATCACGAGCGATTACGCCGGCAATATGCTCATCTGCAACTATGCCGCCAGTGGTTCCACGCTCAAAATCTACAAGACCAACGATGTAAAAAAGGCTCCCGATCTCTTCATCAGTTATCCCAACAACCTCGGAGTAAACATTGGCGCACGCCTTCACGTACAGGGAGATTTGGCACACGATGCCATTATCACCGCCACTCCCGACGCCTGTCAGAACGCCATTCGCTGGATTGTGAAGGACGGCAAGGCAGGCCCTGCCGAGAATATTCTGTTCGGCAGTGTGACAGCATGGGGCGGTCTTGACGGAATCAGCAAGGTCTGTGCCGCCAGCATCACATTAGAGGAAGGCTGTGTATTCAGCTATTACGATAGCGGAAACTGTCCGGCATACTACGCACCGGCTTGGGGAGCTACCAAACAGATACTCTCTGCCAACGACTCTGGTTCAGCCTGGGGCTACAACACAGGTTCTTCCGATATCCGTCCGTTCAACAACAATCGCTACTACGCTATTTACGAAATGGGTTATTGGCCTAACTGGGGATTACCGGGCAAAATCTATGTCTATGACGCAGGTGATCTTTCATCCATCAGCGGTAGCGTCAACAAGAGCAGTTCTCTGAAATACACCATTCCAACAGGCGACCTCTTTGGCTCTGTAGGCTATGCCAGTGACAACCGCTTTGCCGACGTACTGATGACACCGTCCGAAGATGGTTACTTCCTCTATGTGTTCTACGCTTCCAACACCCACCTATCATTTGGTGGCTATCAATTTGACTGTATCGATAAATAACTCAAATGAAGATGAATATGAAACGATTTCATTTAAGCATATTATTCCTTTCACTTCTCGGGCTCTCAGTCTTCACTGCCTGTAAAGGTGAAGATCATGAGGACACACTGGCTAACTGGAAGTGGGACAAGGGCCTCCTACCCGAGGAGAACACCGACATCACCAAACAGGGATGGACTAATGTGAACGCGGACTACGGCAAGCTGCCGGTCTATATCAACGTATACAAGGCCGTAAAGACACCAGACGGCAAGTCTGCCGTAGCCTTCATCGCCATCGCTGAGATGGGAACTGATAAGGCTTCCTTCAGTGTCAGCAACGACATACATTGGAGCGACAAGGCCCAGGGCAATGGTAATGAGAAATTATTCACAGCCACCGAGTTCTATAACAACTACGACGCGCCAGCCGTTGTCATCAATGGCGGTCTCTTCTTTGAGTCCAATGGCTTCTATTACTCACAGAGCGCATGCTACAGCGGCGGCTCCATGCTCTGTCCGAACCAGAACTATTGGTCAAAGAACTGGACTGACTTCTGGTATCCTACCATTGGTTTCTTCTATCAGGATAAGGCCGGTGAGTTCCATGCCACGTGGACTTACTATGCCAATGACAACAAGGACTACAGCTATGAGGCCTGCAAGAAAATAGACAAAACCAAACCCGAAACGGAAGCACCCAATGCTACCTCTCCTTCAAAGGGCACGCCCATGAACGACGGAACAGCCGTCAACGGCATTGGCGGCGTCAGTGTGCTGGTCCACGACGGTAAGATAATGAACACATGGGCCGACGAGCTACTCGACGTTGCGGCTGCCTCGCCCCAGCCTCGCACGGCCATCGGCTACGACGCAGCTAAGAAACGCCTTGTGTTCTTCGTCTGTGAAGGCCGTGAGATGACGCCGAGTGTCAAGGGGATGACCACGGGGCAGGTGGCCGACATGCTAAAAGCCATCGGTTGTACCGAAGCGCTCAACCTCGACGGTGGCGGATCGAGCTGTATGCTCATCAACGGTAAGCAGACTATCAAGCCGAGCGACAAGAAAGAACGCGCCGTTATCGACGCTTGTTTCATCAAATGAAAAGTTTCTTCTGTAACCTGAGGAGGGCGGTCGTATAAATCGGCCGTTCTCCCTTTTGCTATCTTTTGTACATGAATTTCCTACAAAAAATCAAGACACTACTGCTGTGTTCACTCCTCTTATTCACCTCCTGCGGTTCGGGCAACGACCCGAACAACGGCGGAACGACACCTCCACCCCCCACGCCGGATGACGAAATCATCGACAAGAAAGCCAAGCCTCGTTATATCTGGATTGACGCGCCGGCCAACTTCAGCCGCTTTGCCAACAGCAAAGAAAATATTCGGGAAGACTTGAAAAAAGCTCGGGAGGCGGGCTTCACCGACATTGTAGTCGACGTTCGACCCTACACGGGCGACATTCTCTTCAAAAGTGTATTCGGTCACGCCGTGGAACAACTCGACTACTGGGAAGGTTCCGCTTACAAATACTATAAACGCACAGTTACCTGGGACTATCTACAGGCTTTCATCGACATCGGTCACGAACTGGGACTACGCGTCAACGCGGCCATAAACACCTTTGTAGGGGGTTCGATGAACCCCTACGGCCTCGGCGGACAGGGCATGCTCTTTCGTGAAACCGACAAAAAAAGCTGGGCTTCGACCTACTATCTCGCCACGGGAATCACCAACGGTATGGATTTACCGACCGATGCGAGCAATTACTACGCCACACGGTTCCTCAATCCGTGCAACGACGACGTGCAGACGTTTCTCCTCAACCTCATCGGCGACCTGGCCCGATACAACGTTGATGCCATCATCCTCGACCGTTGCCGCTACGACAACCTGCAAGCCGACTTCTCCAACGACGCCAAGATCAAGTTCCAAAATTATATGAAAACCAAAGGTGTGACGTCATTTTCCTTTCTCAAAGACGTAGCGAAGGCCGGTTCGGAAAGCTATACGGGCCAACCCACTTACTTCAAGGACTGGCTGGCTTTCCGCGCCAAGACGATCTACGACTTCATGGGCAAGGTAGTGGCACGCGTACGTAGCGTCAACAGCAATATCAAAGTGGGTGCCTACGTAGGTGCCTGGTACGCCGACTACTATCATTCGGGCGTCAATTGGGCCAGCCGCAACTATGATCCATCGATCGACTACCCTGCTTGGGCCAACGCCGACTACAGGAAATATGGTTTTGCCAATAAACTCGACGTGCTACTCTTGGGCTGTTACGCAGGGGCTTCATCGGTTTACGGCAGCACCGAATGGACCATGCAAGGCTTCTGCACGCAGGCAGCCGCGAAGCTCAAGGGTGACGTGAAGTTTGCCGGAGGCCCCGATGTGGGCAACCCCAGCGGTTTTCCGGGCGGCAAACAAGCTACGACTGTTACCCTTTCTGTCGACGCCTGCATCAACGCAGCCGACGGATACTTCGTCTTCGACATGATTCACGTACGTCAATTCAATTATTGGAACGCCCTGAAAGTGGGCATTGACAAATACCTGAACAGCCTCAAATAAATCGTCTGTTCGCCTTATCGAACAGCTGACAATCAGAAAATAAACTATTACCTATCAACTTATGAAAAAAATACTAACCCTTTTGGCCTTCTTCGTTGTTTGTTGGAACACCATGGCACAGGAACTGCAGTTCCGCGCCGACGGAACTTTCAAAATCGTACAGTTCACCGATATCCACTTCCAATTAGACAATCCCAAATCGACTCCTGCGCTGCAGAACATAGACAACACACTGACCAGCGAACAACCCGACTTAGTGGTGCTGACAGGTGACATCATCTACTCGTCGCCGGCCAAAGCCACGCTGCTCAAAGTATTAGAACGACTGGCCGCCCATCATATTCCATGGGTCTACGAATTTGGCAACCACGACGACGAACAAGGCCTTTCCAACCGTCAACTCTACGACATCGCCCGTCAGGTGAAGGGCTGTATCATGCCAGCTATCGCCCCCGGACAAGAACTCGACTTCGTTTTACCCATACAATCGCACAAGGGCAGCACCATTGCGGCCAATCTCTATTGTATGGACTCGCATGCCTACGCGCCCAAGAGTTACAAGACCGATGGCTATGCCTGGCTTACTTTTGAACAGGTAGCCTGGTATCGCAATCAGTCTAAAGCTTTCAAGGCAGCCAATGGTGGACGAACGATTCCCGCTGTGGCCTTCTTCCACATCCCTCTACCCGAATACCACGATGCCGTGAGAGACGAAAACGCCATCATGATGGGCATCCGTCAGGAAGCTTGTTGCTCACCCCGATTCAACTCGGGCATGTTCACAGCCATGTATGAGGGCGGCGACGTGATGGGCATATTCGTGGGTCACGACCATGACAACGACTATTCCGTCATGTGGCACGGCATCTTGCTGGCTTACGGGCGCTTCAGCGGTGGCAACACCGAGTACAATCATCTGACACCCGGTGCCCGGGTTATTGTCTTAAAAGAGGGCCAACGCGCCTTTGATACTTACATCCGACAAATCGACGGCACTATTGTCAACCGTTCGTCTTACCCTTCCAGCTACGTACAAGACGACTGGCGTAAACGCTAAACCCACTTTCCCTCTCTTTCTGGAGTCTTAAACAAACGCGAAGCGCGAAAAAACAGTGCTTCACCTTACCAAGAAGTCTGACATGGCGGTCGAACATTCCGACCATCCACATCAGACTTTCGCTCCACTAGTTGGTGTTTTCCAACCTTAAAAAAGAATAATTCGAATAGCAAACTAATTGATAATCAGAATTAAAAGCATACCTTTGCAGCGATTTTGAAGTCACGACGTATGGGTCGTGATTCCTTTTTATTCACAACGGAAGGTCTTTAAGCCCAAATGATATGGCTGGGAGGGCTGCATTCCTTCCACCTATTTTTACATCATTAGTTTGAAGACATTTGAAGAATTAGGCGTTAGCGAAACGATTCGCCGCGCCATCGAAGAACTTGGATTTGAGCATCCCATGCCTGTCCAAGAAGAAGTAATCCCTTATTTACTCGGTAACAAGAACGACGTCATCGCACTGGCACAGACCGGTACGGGCAAAACGGCGGCGTACGGACTGCCCGTGTTGCAGAAAACCGTAGCCGAAAACCGTGTGACACAGGCCGTTATCCTAAGTCCCACGCGTGAACTCTGTCTGCAAATCTGCGATGATCTCAACGCCTTTGCGAAGTACATCGACGGTATGCACGTAGCGGCCGTGTATGGCGGCACCGATATCGGCAGTCAGATACGCATGCTGCGCCATGGCGTTCAGATTATCGTGGCCACGCCGGGACGACTGGTTGACCTCATCAATCGTGGTGTAGCACAACTCGACAACGTAAACAACATCGTGCTCGACGAGGCCGACGAAATGCTCAACATGGGTTTTTCGGAGAGTATCAACGCCATTTTCGAGCAGTTGCCCGAAGATCACAACACGCTACTCTTCTCGGCTACCATGAGCAAAGAGGTGGAACGCATCGCTAAAAACTACCTGCACGACTATAAAGAGATTGTGGTGGGCTCACGCAACGAAGGCGCCGAGCACGTGAATCACATCTATTATATGGTGCACTCCAGAGATAAATATCTGGCACTGAAGCGTATTGTCGACTTCCATCCTCACATTTTCGCCATTATTTTCTGCCGTACGAAAATCGAAACGCAGGAGATTGCCGACAAACTCATCAAGGATGGCTACAATGCAGAGGCCTTGCATGGCGACCTAAGTCAGCAACAACGCGACCTGACGATGCAGAAATTCCGCCAACACACGGTGCAATTCCTCGTTGCTACCGACGTGGCCGCGCGCGGTCTCGACGTGGATGACCTGACACATGTCATCAATTACGGCTTACCCGACGATATCGAAAGCTACACTCACCGCTCGGGCCGTACCGGAAGAGCCGGAAAGAAGGGTACATCGATATCAATTATCCATACCAAAGAGAAGTTCAAGGTTCGCCAGATTGAAAAGCAAATCGGCAAGGAGTTTGTCGACGGCGAACTGCCTAAGCCGGAAGAGATTTGCAAGAAACAACTCTACAAGGTGATGGACGATATCATGAAGACCGACGTGGATGAGGAACAGATTGCTCAGTACATGCCCGAAATCATGCGACAGTTCGAATATATCGACAAAGAAGATATCATCAAGAAGATGGTAACGGTAACGTTTGGCAAGTTCCTCGACTACTATAAGCACGCGCCGGTTATCGAAAAGCCCATCAGCGGTCGCAAGAGCGAAGGCTCGGCAAGCCGTGGTGAGGGGCGTGCGACAGGCGGACGCCGCAAGCGTGGTGCCGAGGCAGGCTATCGCAGACTGTTTATTAACTTGGGAAAGACCGACGGTTTCTATCCCGGCGAAATCATGCAGTTCCTCAATAAGAACGTGCATGGCCGTCAGGAGGTAGGACACATCGACTTGTTACAGAAATTTTCCTACATCGAGGTACCCGAACAGGACGCCCAGAAGGTGATGAAGGCGCTCAACGGACTGGAATACAAGGGACGTGAGGTGCGCTGCAACGATGCCGACGAGGGTGGACGTGACCATCAAAGTCGTGGGGGCAGAAGCGAAGGACGTAGCGGTCGTGCGACAGAACGTCGTGGAGGCCGGCCTGCAGAGGGTCGTCGTCAACGCGAAAACAAGCGAAGCAGCCGCCGTCAAAACGACTTTGAGGATCAGACCGATTGGCGTTCGCTCATCAGCGGTAAGCCATTGAAGCTCAAAGGCGATGAACCAGACTTCAGCGAAGAGGGCTGGGCACGTCGCAAACCCAAAAAGAAATAAAGTAGAAATCAGTTTATATGAGGCATGAAACCGGTAAAAGGTTTCATGCCTTACAACATTTCAGACGTATGAATATAGGTGTATTTTGTTCGGCCAACAACCAAATCGACGCGGCTTACTTCCGTGCCGCCGACGCTTTAGGCCGTTGGATGGCCGAGAACGGGCACGCGCTCGTTTACGGTGGTTGCAATCTGGGGCTGATGGAAGCCATCGGTCGTGCCGTGCATGACCATGGAGGAACGACCATCGGTGTGATACCACGCGTCATTGAGAAGACGGGAAGACTGTCAGACGCGGTCAGTGTCAACATTGCCTGTGAGGATTTGACCGACCGCAAACAGATTATAATGGATCGCAGCGACGTCTTTGTAGCCCTGCCGGGTGGCATCGGAACGCTCGACGAGATATTTACCGTGGCGGCATCGCATACCATCGGCTACCACCGGAAGAAACTTTATCTGCTCAATATCAATGGTTTTTACGACGCGCTGACAGCCACGCTCGATGATTTGGGCCGCCGGGGCATGATCAGAGGGCGATGGCAAGATTATATTGAATCTATAAACACACTCTCCGAATTACAAGAAAAGCTGGCCTAAGCCAGCTTTTTGCTTTTTATAAAAATAGGTATAACAGTCTTATGAAGGCTATTAAGACTCTTCATTCAGCCCCGAATACGCAATGTCTATCATCTACCCTTCAACCTTTCTCCATATTCTTTCGAGATATAATTGTAGATATCCTTGCAGCTTTCGGCCGAGAACTGCTGACCGCAGGCGATACATTGATCCCACTGCGCTTCGCTCAGGCCACGCAGGATATCGTCCTTGGTAATGCCATTATGAATGAGTCCGTAGATAAAACCGGCGTTAAAATTGTCGCCCGCACCAATGGTGCTCACCACGTGGTCGTTCTTGGGCACGTCGTAAGCCTTACCGAAACCGTTCTCTGCCCGCACTTCGATGGGATTGGCGCCGTCCGTACAGATGAATTTCTTGCAATAAAAGCTAATCTCTGCGGTATAAACACGCTGGGCTTCGGGCATGCGATAGAGGATAGAAAAGTCGTCACGGCTACCTCTTACGACATCCGCATACTCCAGATTCTCAATCAGATTAGGCGTAATCTTCATGATTTCGTCCTTGTGGGACGCACGGTAATTGATGTCGTAGTAAAGAATTGCGCCTCGTTTGTGGGCATATTCCAAGAAGTCGGCCACCTGTGGACGCACGACGGGATTGACAGAGAAGAACGAACCGAACACGATGATGTCGTCGGGATTGACCTCGGGATAGACAAATTCCAGTCGATCATGGGGATGGTCTTTGTAAAAGAGGTAGTCGGCGTTGTTCTCTTCGTCGAGAAAAGCCAGCGAGATGGGCGATTTACTATCGGGAAACACGTTGATATAATCGGCATTAACGCCATTCTCTTTTAGAAAATCAATGATGCGGCGACCCACTCTGTCGTTGCCGGTTTCGGCAATGAAAGTAGTGTTTACGCCGGCCCGGCCTAAAGAGATAATAGCGTTGAACGCCGAACCACCGGGCACCGCATTGATAGGTTGCCCGTCTTTGAAGATGATATCGAGTGTCGTCTCACCGATTCCTATTACTTTTCGCATGTTGTTGTATTGGATTTCAAATCAATAATGATAGGTATGGAAGCATGAAAAAAGGCTTCCGCAACCGCAAAAGTACCGTAAATAATTGGAATACACGCTGCTCCGGGCCATATATTTCAACCTCGGGACAAAAGAAATATTGTGAAAATAAATTACCTTTGCAGCCATTATGGCATATCAAACGTTTACACTCGACAACGGACTGCGCGTCATCTATCGCCCCGATCATTCGCCGATTGTCTATTGTGGCTACCAGATTAACGCCGGCACACGCAACGAAGCACCCGGCGAAGAGGGCTTGGCTCACTTCTGTGAACACACCACCTTCAAGGGAACGAGCCGCCGTAAGGCCTGGCACGTAATCAATGGGCTGGAAAGTGTGGGTGGCGACCTCAACGCTTTCACCACAAAAGAAGATACGGTGTACTACGCCGCCATCCTCAAAGAGCATACATCACGGGCCATCGACCTGCTGACCGACATCGTTTTTCACTCTGTTTATCCGCAACATGAGCTCGACAAAGAGGTCGAAGTCATCTGTGATGAGATAGAAAGCTACCATGACAGTCCGGCAGAACTGATTTTCGACGAGTTTGAGAACATGATTTTCAAAGGTCATCCCTTAGGTCATAACATTCTCGGTACGTCGGTCAATGTCAGACGCTTCACGACGGCCGACGCGCAACGCTTCACCCGCCGCTATTATCGTCCCGATAACGCCATTTTCTTTATCGAAGGCGATATTGATTTCAAAAAAGTAATCCGCCAACTGCAGCGAGCCGACTGGCCCAAAGCACCATCCATGCCAAACGAAAGTAATGCCCTACTGACATCGACAACCACATTTCCCGCCTCAGATCCGACCTCACTCACCGTCAATCGCAACACTCATCAGGCACATGTCATGCTGGGTTGTCGTGCCTATGACATTCACGACGACCGCCGCATGAGCCTTTACCTACTCAACAATATGATGGGTGGCCCGGGAATGAACGCCCGGCTCAATCTGGCTTTGCGCGAACACCACGGCTTGGTCTACACGGTAGAGAGTATGATGGTGAGTTATAGCGACACCGGACTGTGGGCCATCTATTTTGGTTGTGACCAACACGACGTGAAACGCTGCCTGCGACTCATTCAGAGAGAGCTTAACAAAGTCATTGAAAAGCCATTATCACCTACCCAACTGGCTAAGGCGAAGAAGCAATTGAAGGGCCAGATAGGCGTGGCTTGCGACAACCGGGAGAGTTTTGCCCTTGATTTCGGCAAGAGTTTTCTACATTATGGTTGGGAGAAAGACATCACTACTCTCTTCCAAAACATCGACGCTATCACGTCAGAGAGTATTCAGCAAGTGGCCAAAGAGCTGATGGCACCCGATCGGCTCACGACACTGATATACCAATAAGTTGACGAGTTGTTTTCAAATCGAAAACAACTCGTCGACTTTTTCTACTCATTTTCTTACCTACTCGTCAACTCATATTGTACGTATGGACGCTGCTGCCCTGCGCCGAAGGCAGGTAATTGATGCCCCACCAGCACATTTGGAGCAACAGGAAGTTGACGATGAGAATCCACAGGGCTATATGAGCTGCCGAACGGCGCTTGAGCCGATAGTGGATATATACCAGATAGGCCAGCCATGTGGCTGCCGCCCACGTCTCTTTCGGGTCCCAAGCCCAGTAAGTTCCCCACGCTTCCTTGGCCCACAGTGCGCCAAAGAGCATGCCGATGGTTAGGAAAGCCCAGCCCACATACACCAGATTGTCGCAGATATCCAGCTCTTCTTCGGCGTATTTCTTCTTGAAAAACAAGAGATAAACGGCCATAACGAAAGCTGCGCCAAGTAATGCGTAAGCAAACATATACACGATTACATGCGGCGCGAACCACGGACTTTGCAGCGCGGGCATGAGCGTTTTGTTGTGAATCTCGGGCTTGAAGAGGTTGATACCTATGAAAACGGCCGATAAAATGGTGGAAAACGATAAAATCCACTTATAACGCCAGCGGCTGTAAACAATGATTCCGGCCAGTGGAAGGAAGAAACTATACCACAAACGGGTTTCCCCCATCGTGCGCAAGGGTGGTCGTTCGAGCGAGATCCACATCAGAATGATGAACGCGAAGAACACCAGCAGGCCGCAACCCGTGGTTACGAAGGCCATAGCCTTTCTGTCTTTCCAGCCGGCCCATGCGCCCGCAGCCCAGAAAAGCAGGGATATAACGGCGAAGAATATAAAATAATTCCAATTCATAAGTTTAGTTTTGCTTGTTTGTAGCCGCCTGAATAAACATCAGAACAGCACCAATCAGAATCATGTAGATACCGAAATAAACGGCGGGGAGCCAAGGGTCGCGCACCAGTTCAAAAACACTGAGGTTGCTCCACTTGCCCATCTGCTCGTTGTAACTGAGCTGATAGACCTTCCATCCGGCTATCGCGAACGGCTTGTTTACCTCTATCGTTGCGTCGATATGTTCTCCTTCCTTGGTAAAAATCGTTACGTCAGAGGCGAAACGCGCAGGTTCGCGGTTGGGCATAACGATCGTATGGTGCTTGTCGAGTTCCAATCCCTGATAGGGAAATTGATAACTGCCACACGTCACCCATCCTTCCGTGGTCTTGCCATCCTTTGTTGCCCGCACGAGAAGGGCACACTGCGCGCCTTTTCCCTCAAAAGAAATGTAGCCACCTTTATTCATCACCTGTCCCAAAGAGTCCATGCGCATGCGTCCCACCATCTCGCCGGGCATATTACCCACCATCTTCGCCATCATCGCAGGCACGGCATGGTCGATGCGTTTCACGATTCGGATGTCCCAGTCGAGCAACTTCTCGCCCTTGAAATCCTTGTCTATCAAGATATGCGCGGGCTTCTTCGCGGGCAACGGCAGCCCTTTGTCGTCAATCACCATGAGCTTCGGCGGGTATTCGTCGATGGTAAAGCGATTGAGTTCGATGGCCAATGGCAGCTCCTTCACGTCCTGCCGCTCGTCGAGCACGCGCCATTCGGGCTTACCCAGTTCGCAATACATCTTCGTGCGTTGCATATCGGCCGAACCGAGGGTGGCCGTTGTGAGCACAAGGAAGAGGCCTACGTGGCTGATGAGCGACGGTATGCCTTTTTTATTGAGGTGCGTCAGCTGATGAAGCATGACTTCGCCCACGATAACCGTCATCCAAACATAGACGAGAACGAATGGCCAGAAGTTGAGCATCTTGCTCAATCCAATCGGATCGGCAGCCGGTTTACTTTCCGCCACCTGCTTGGTCAGTCCCATGATAACCGTGAGCAGCGCCGCGGCGGCCAAGGCCGGAACAGCCGCTTCCACGCTCATCATGAAGCGAAAGGCATATACCCGCTTGCGCAAAACGTAGGTAGCAATGACGAATAACACAAAAACAGCCAGCACAATGAGATTGGCCGGCCACATAAATATCTTCCATTCGAGTGGGCCCACGCTATATTGCAACATGAGACCCACGATGATGAGTCCCAAGGCAATCGCTGATCCCTCCCGATAGCTCCAGGGTTTTGTCCACATAGTATAAGTATAGGATAACAAATGGGGATGGGTGAAGCCCACCCCCATATTGGTTTACATCGGTTTCGTGATAAACTTCTTATTCTTTCTGGCTTCTTCGATCCACTTCGGAACGATTGTGTCGAGGAATTGCTGCTTCTGTTGTTTCAGCTTAGGCATGTCAAGGCCGATATAACGCTGCGCTTTTTCCTTGGTAGATACGTCGGGCAGCGGAATAGGCTTGGTCCAACCATGTTGCGCCACAATGCGGGTGCACTCTACCTGAGCGTCTTTAGCCAACTCCATAGCGTCGGCCAAGAGGCGCATCACTTCCTGTGGAGCGTGGAATGCGGCACCGTGACTGGCCAAAGAGTAGTCCCAACGCCACTGACTCTTGCGAAGATCCGTCAGCACTTTCTGCATTTCGGCTTCGGTTGCGCCTTGCTTCCACGCGAATTCGGCATAGAGATGAGCCTTGCCCAATTCTGTTTCCATCCGCATGGCAAGGTCGTACACCTTCTTCTGACGCTCGTAAACGTTCTGTCGAAGCGTCTCCGCGTCCTGACGATGGCAAGTCTGGCAGGTGCGATCGATCTTTGCCAATGGGCTTGTAATTTGATGATCGGTAAACTTCACGCCACCTTCTTGCTTGTAAGGCATGTGGCAGTCGGCACACGAAAGGCCGCGCTGACCGTGAATACCCTGCTTGAACATTTCGTAGCCCGGATGCTGTGCCTTCAGAATCTTGGCGTGCGACAGCGGGTGGATATAGTCGTAGAAACCTATGCTGTCGAAATATGCCTCGGCATCTTCGCAGGTGAGACCCTTGTCTTGTGGGAACTTCAGATACTGATGGTTCTCCTTTTCAAAGTAGTATTCGGTGTGGCACTGAGCGCATACCAGCGAGCGCATCTCCTGATGGCTGGCCTTGCGCACGTCCTTACCGGCTCTTTGCCAAGCCTCATACAGAGCGGGACGAGCCGGACGCAGCTCCATCGTGCGGGCATCGTGGCAGTCGGAGCAGCCCACCGTGTTCATTACTTCCGCTCCCCAGTCGCTCCATTTTGCGCCATAGTAGGCATCTATACCCTTCTCGCGCATCAGACGGAGCACATCCGGGCCCTTACAGGTCCAGCAAGTACCGGGTTGCATGTCGTCAAGTCCATCTACTCCCGGGCTGCCCGTGCGCAGAATCTTCCGCAAGTCGTCGAGACAGTGGCGGTGACCACGGGGCGTATTATAGTGGCGAGAGAAGGCATAGCCGGCCCAGTTGATAACAATATAGGGGTTGATAGCCAACACGTCGCGTTCGTTAGAGCTGTTATACATGCTCTTGAAGGTCGTATCTTCGGTCATGGCCCATGTTTGATACTCACGCGGATAGTCTTGGGCGAACTTCTCGTTTTGCGCAACGATGGAGTCGGTAAACATCGTTCGCTTGTTGTTGAATACGCTTACGACCTCGGCCCGACGTTCGAGCAGAGAGGAACAAATGAGTCCAAGAACAAAAACAATGACCATAGCGCCTCCAAAGAGGAGCCATCCTTGCCATTTTTTCAATTGCTTTGCCATATTAATTAGGTATTGGTTTTTTAGGTGTTAGGTGATAGATATAAATATGCAGAGGTGATGGTGGGTGGGCTGAAAGGCCGACCGGCCGTATCCGTCTGAACTGTCAGCCGGGTCGTGACGCCAAGAAATCAGCTTCCTCCCAATACTTTTTGCAGCCATTGGGGCACGGGCGATGGTGGGATAGGCACCTGGCTCTCGCCGTTCGGCGTGCTTGTCAGGGCGTTCATGCCGCCATGGGGCACGTCGCGGTGACAGTCCCAGCAGGCCATGCCCTCGCCGCGCTTGGCCAGCATGTAGTCGATGCGACCCGTTTTGACAAACTCCGTGTTGAGTTGTGTGTGACAACGGATGCAGTTGTCCATGATTACTTCCGCGCTGGCGGTCTCGGCACGGATGGCCTGATGCTCGGCGTGGGTGACAAAGTAAGCCACATGCTTCATGCCATCAATTCCCTTGAAGCCATAATGAGCCACAATGTTGCTATGGGGCACATGACAATCGTTGCACGTGGCGTCACGCCCATGCGACGAATGCGACCAGGTAGCGTAGTAAGGCGTCATAATATGGCAGTTGACACAAGCGGCAGGATCGTCGCCGGCAATATAGGTGTGCATTCTCAACAGGTAGAGAAAGAGAAATGTCAGACCTACTATCGTGCCACCTACAACCAACAGAAAAACCTTTTGGCGGTAGCTGAGAATGTCTTTCCATGTTATCAGTTTATGCCAATTCATAGATTAACAGATTAATGAATAATGCAAATATAGGTAATATGTATTCAACATTTTGTAAATATAACAGAAAATATACTCATTAATAGGTATAAAAGTCATATTTTTTTCAACTCGGAAGGCCAAATATCGCCAAATTGTAATCTCAGAGATAGCAAAATGGCCTATTTTTTTACATCATGGCACGGAGCGTATTTTGCAGAACCACTCGAAAATCGTGTGGGACGATAGGCCGGACTGCAATTCAGATAAACCTATTTTGTAAAGTTTCTTATTCAAAAAAATGACTTTCCAGCCGGCACCATCTAGCGTCGGAAAAGCCATTGCGCAACGTTGAAAAAGTCATTTCGACGCTCTTTTTTTGTAAAAGCGGCTCTTTTACGCGCTAAAAGCATAGCTTTTACAACGCCAAAGGGCTGCTTTTAGCCGGTAAAAAGGCCACCACAACAAGCCAAAAGCACGATCATAACGGCCTTTCCGACACCTTATCTTGAGCCTAAAAAGCGTAACTCGCTGATTATCAACAAACTCCAAAATCGCACAAGAATGCGTTATTTCCGTCAAAAGTTTTGCGGTTTCAGAATAACGCAGCCATTTTAACCCTTTTGTCCTAAAATTTCAGCAGAATTAAAGCCATGTAGATAAATCATAGGGCATGAGCACTTAGGGGGCAACTTATCATATCCTATCCACTTTTTTACACCATCTACTTCCTTAAATCTCGTTCGATTATCTCCATACATTCAAAAAAAGAATAAGTTGTGAGCCTTTGTTCACTCATAAACTATTCCTTAAATATTTCTGAAAACAACAAGTTTTTTATTCCATCTTATTTATTTTTACTTGTTTTTTTTTGTGTTTTTACAAACAAAATAGCAAAAAAAGATAGAAAAATTTTGTTTTTATTTCTAAAAGATATACTTTTGTTGATAATCTAATTTCTTAATCACATTCAATTTAATATTTCATTTAATTAATTTATTTGTTTAACTTAAAACTACAATCTTATGAAATTAAAAAGATTTTTTGCAGTGTTTGCTTTCGTAATGGCATTTTGTGTAAATGCTAATGCGCAGTTTCTTGATTCTAAACGTATGCTTTCTTCAGAGAACAAGCCAACAAATGGAACAGTAGATGTGTGTACCGATTGGAATCTATGGGAATATTTGGACACCAACCGAGAGGTTGTTTTATTCTTTTATGCCCAATGGTCTGGGCCATCTAAATTCATGGACCATATAGTTTCGCGTGTGGCAGAGAGGAATCCCTATATTAAGTTTATAAAGGCAGACTACGACGACTGTCCACACTTAGTTGAGCACTATCATATACCAACAACTCCTACCTTTCTTTTTTTTAAAAATCAATCTCATATTGGAACGATCGTAGGGATGCGTGATGAATTTACTTTTCAAAGGCTCGTGTGGGATATGTTTATGTAAATAATTATTATGAAACAAAGAATATACTTGCTCACTCTCTTTTGCACTCTCTTTCTGCTTCCTACGCATGCCGCTAAAATCACCGGAAGGATTTATGACGCTAAGACAAGGGATTTTCTCGTGGGCGTAACCATTGAGTTGCTGTCGCCGAAGGATAGTTCGGTGATTCGCCGAACCATCTCTAAGGATTACAGAGCGTTTGGTTCGATGGGCCATTATGAAATGAGGCATTATGAGATAGAGGTAGAACGAGACAGCAGTTATATTCTTTGTTTCTCTATGTTGGGTTATAAGACCGTGTATAAGAATATCACGGTGAACCTGCCTAAGAGCATGGAAAGGTGGTTTTTCGAAGATATTCTGATGCAAGAAGACGCCAAGGCGTTGCAGGAAGTGGTGGTTAAGGCCACGCGCGTCAAGATGGTGATGCGGGGCGACACGCTGGTTTACAACGCCGATGCCTTCAATCTGAGCCAAGGTTCGATGCTCGACGAACTCATTCGTCAAATGCCGGGTGCCCGCCTGAAGGATGGCGTCATCACCATTCAGGGCAAACGGGTGTCGTCGTTGCTGGTAGATGGGCGGCGATTCTTCAACGGCGACCCGAAGCTGGCACTATCCCACCTGCCTGCTTACACCGTAGATAAGGTGAAAGTGTACGACCATGCCGGCGAAGCCAGCCGACTGATGGGGCGCGATATGGGCGATAAGGAATGCGTGGTAGACGTGAATCTGAAGAAGCGATTTAAGCATGGCATAAGTGGCGAGGCCGCTATGGCCGGCGGAACGCATGAGCGTTACTATGAAAATGTCGACATTCTGGGGTTTGGCAAGAAGAATAACATCCATCTCAGTGGCTATTTCGCCAATGTAGGACCTTCTCCCGCCACGATAGGCAATGACATGGAACAAATGAGGAGCGGCATGGGGCTTCCTCGAAATGGCGAAATAGAGGCCAGTTATCAGCGCAAGGGCAAGACGTTTGATGATGAGTCATCCGTGGCTTTCTCCATCACTCCTTCAACCATTCACCACGAACAGCGCACGAGCCGACAAACTTTTCTGACGGGTGGCGACGTCTATGGAGGCAGCAATACGTATGATCGGGAGAAGACTTCTAAATCCGTTGTAACGCTGTCGTGGGGCAAACGGCTGAAGAAACAAATCATGAAGGCACTGCTTAAATATAGCGGTAGTCATGGCACAAGCAATAACCGGTCGCGTTCGGCCAGCTTTCTGGCTTCTCCCGATTGGGCCGACGACTTGCTCGACAGCCTTTTTCAGCCCCGGTTCAGCAATCGATTGCGAGACATAACCATCAACAGACAGGGCAGCGAAGGGCGTGGACGGAACTATTCTGACCTCTTGGCGTTCCACCTTAGCGACCGCATCGGAATCGGCAAGGGCACCGACAACTTCGCCAATATGTTGAAACTTGATTTATATGGCAGCCATTCGAAGGACAATCAGTTGGGATACGCGCTCAATCGATATGACTATTTCGGCACGAACCCACGACAAGACCATCGCCATGAATATACCGAACGCCCCAATGAGAATACCAATCTGGAGGCCGGTATGTCGTTTGGGCGTCTACTGACACCCAAGGCCGACAAGATTAACACGCTGTTTTTGAATGTCGATTATAAAATGATGTATAATTATCGGTCGGCCAACAATTCGCTCTTCAGACTCGATCGATTGGCCCATTACAACGCTGATCATTACCCATTAGGCGTATTGCCCTCGTCAAGAGACGAACTGAAAGCCGTGCTCGACGCCACCAACAGCGACCATTCTACCAATCATGAGATTCGGAACATGCTGACCTTGCGGTCTACATACACGCGTACGAACGCCCAAGGTGGGCCAAAAATCTCCATAAAAGCCTTGCTTCCATTGGATTTCGCGTATGAAAAGCTGAGATTCTTTCGGCAAAAGCAGTTTGAAAAGAGCCGCAACAGCCTGCTGATGTCCCCGTCGGTGCGTAGCGCTCTGGAGTGGAACGACTCGACGGGAATGCGCGAATTAAGTTTCGAGTATACTTTACGACAAAATCAACGCGATCTGATGAGCATGCTTGACGTCCGCAGCGACGCCAATCCGCTGTACGTGACGCTGGGTAATCCTGACTTGAAGAAGGCCTTCAGCCATGATTTTTCGCTGAGATATGCCATTACCAGCATGCGCGTCTATCATCCCATAACGAGCTTTAACTTGAATTACGGCTTTGTTCAGAACGCTTTGGCCACGTCGGTGAGCTACGACAAGGCCACAGGCGTGACGACATCGAAACCGGTCAACATCAATGGGAACTGGAATTGCGGCCTGGATGTGAATCATTCGCGGGCACTGGACAAGAACGACAAGTGGAACTTGACCACCATGTTCAGTTTTAGTTATAACAATAGTGTAGACTTGATGAGCGTAGCCGGGAAAGGTCAGGAACGTAGCCGCGTGCGCACGTTCAATAATTTGGGCGCTCTAGATGTGACATGGTCGCCCGATCGGAAGTTCATCATTTCCTCTAACACAATGGCGAACAACTATATCGCCACCGGAAGTAGGGCCGATTTCACGAAAGTGAATGCCTGGGATATCAGCGAAACGTTGACATCGACAGCGAAACTGCCTTGGAATCTGGAACTGAAAACCATGCTGACGTTCAACAAACGGGTCGGTTACAACGACACCCAAATGAATACTACGGACAGATTGTTGAATGCCAGCCTTACCAAAACGATGCTGCAAAACAAACTGAGCATAGCTCTGCACGCCTACGACCTGCTGCATGATGTGAAGTCGGTGCGATTCGAACTGAATGAACAGGGTCGTTCGGAGACATGGACGAACAGCATTCCCAGCTTTGTTATGCTGCGAGTGGGCTATAAATTCACAGGAGGCATGAAGCGTCGGTTCTGAAAATCGAACGTCTGAACACGGACAAAACAACGAGGCCCGACCTCAACCGGCAGCGAATGGTTGAAGTCGGGCCTTGCCGTATGCCAGCCGATAATCACGTGAAGGCATGTTTGGTTTCGTCTGTTTTGCGATACAAGATTACGTTTTTTTATTTATCTTTGCAGCTAAACGATAGGAAACAAGCCTAAATCCTAACACAATATGAAGAAATTAAAACAACTGATGATGATTTGCGCCTTGCTTCTGGCGGTCGCTCCGGCCATGGCACAGCGCACGTTTGAATTGAATCTGTGGTCTCACGGTGCACCTGTCGCAAGTCAGGACCCTACCGATACGGCCAAGGTGTATGTCTTTTTGCCGGAGAAACCTACGGGACGGGCCGTGCTCATCTGCCCCGGCGGCGGCTATGGCAGCTTAGCGATGGCGAAAGAAGGCACCGATTGGGCCGGTTTTCTCAACAATATGGGGATTGCGGCCATCGTATTGAAGTATCGTATGCCCCATGGCGTGAAGGAAGTGGCCATCGGCGATGCCGAGGAAGCGATGAAACTGATACGCCACAACGCCTCTCACTGGAAGATCAACCGCCACGACGTGGGCATCATGGGCTTCTCTGCGGGTGGTCATCTGGCCTCAACGCTGGCCACACACAGCCGTGGTGACGCCAAGCCTAACTTCCAAATACTCTTCTATCCTGTCATTACGATGGATCCGGCATTCACCCACAAGGGGAGCCACGACAACCTTTTGGGCAAGGAGGCTTCCAAAAAAGACGAACGCCTGTATAGCAACGACCTGCAAGTTTCGCGCGTAACGCCACGGGCTTGGATAGCTTTGAGCGACGACGACCAAGTGGTGGCGCCTGCCAATGGCGTCAATTACTACATGGAACTCTATCGCCACGACGTCCCTGCCTCCCTTCATGTCTATCCATCGGGCGGCCATGGCTGGGGCATCCTGCCTCGTTTCCGCTTCCACAACCTGCTGATGCTCGAACTGGAAGGCTGGTTGCGCAGCTTCTAAACGAAGCTTTGGTAGCCGCGAAAACGATATACTATAGTCTTAACCTTTACCATGAACCATAACAAACGGCAGCAACAACTGGAACTTCATTGGACAATGTTCCTGAACAGTGAGGATGAGGAGGGTCTCAACGAGGCCTTTTCATCTCTCTATTTTCTGTCTGTAGACGAATTGATGGCCTACGGTCGTGGTATGGGTTTCGATGAACCTACGTGCGAAGATGGTGTTCATGACGTGTTCTGCCATATCTATATGAAGCGGCGACAGCTGACTTCGGTGGAGAATTTCACCGCTTATCTCTTCCGATCGTTCCGTAACGCCATGCTCAACGTGCACAAGAAAAACGCCAAACAGGCTGACAAGGAGGTCGCGCAGTTGCCTTTCTTTACCGAAGTGACCATCCTCGA
>CAUURC010000016.1:0-43801 GCA_963547405.1 uncultured Prevotella sp. | reverse complement strand
ATAATAAATATTAAAATTTTTTTCAAAAAAAAATTATTATTATAATAAAATTAAACGGCTGCAAAGGTACATCGCTTTAAACGTACAAAACAATACCTATATATAGGTATAAAAGGACGTTGCAACACCGATTTCTGCAACTTTCTTTATATAATAATATAAATAGGTGGGATTACTCTTCGCGCATCCAATCACGCATGGTGCCCTCCGCTGTGGAGAAAGTGCAAATATACGGAGCTTTTTCATCGGCGGTTACACCTTATTATATAATAGCAGTCGCGTTTTACTTTAGGAAAGAAGGAGTCTTACAGCACACAACGACTTGGCCTTACTACACTGCCGAACAACAACTTTTGATAATCGACACATTTTTTTTTGCCTAACCGCTTGGAATACGATAATTTTATGTAAGTTTGCAATATCTATTTACAAAAGACCTAAACCATTGAAGTATATATCCCTGCCTGAAAAACGCGTACGAAGGCTGTCTTTTTATTTGGCCATGGAAGAGTACGTAGCCCGTCACATCGAAGAACCCGATTGTTTCTTTATGTGGCAAGTGGAACCAAGTGTTATATTCGGACGTAATCAACTGATTGAAAATGAGGTGAACTTAGACTATTGTCGAGCCAACAACATCCTCACCTACCGCCGCAAAAGTGGAGGAGGCTGTGTCTATGCCGACATGAAAAACATTATGTTCTCGTATATTACCGACGAAGATAATGTCAACTTCACATTCAATCGCTATATAAATATGGTGGTGCTGACGCTCACGAAGCTGGGGGTTGACGCACGGGCCAGTGGCCGTAACGACGTGATGATTGGCGACCGGAAGGTCAGCGGATCGGCTTTCTACCGACTACCCGGCCGCAGTATCGTCCATAGCACCATGCTCTACGATACCGATATGCGCAACATGGTGGGCGCGATTACGCCCAGCAACGAGAAGCTGCTAAGTAAGGGCGTAGAAAGCGTGCGCCAGCACATCGCGCTTCTGAAAGACTATGCCAACATATCGTTGGAAGATTTCAAGACTTTCGTCAGGGAAAACCTGTGCGACGGCGAAATCATGCTGACCGAAAACGACATCCACGGCATTGAAGAACTGGAGCAAGAATACCTTACTCCGGC
Source organism: uncultured Prevotella sp. (assembly GCA_963547405.1). Classification (GTDB taxonomy): domain Bacteria; phylum Bacteroidota; class Bacteroidia; order Bacteroidales; family Bacteroidaceae; genus Prevotella. The sequence goes on along the minus strand of CAUURC010000016.1, from coordinate 42,667 downwards.
CTTCATCTATGGCAAAAATCCAAGCTATACACTCATTAAAAAGAAACGAATAGACGGCGTGGGCGAACTGGAAGCACGCATGGAAGTGAAGAACGGATACATCAAGGCCATCAACTTGGTGGGCGATTATTTCCTGACCGGTGCCCTCGACGACCAAATTCTACAACCTTTAATGGGTGCCGAACTGACGGCCGAAGGACTGCAGGCTGCGCTACCTGCCGACACAGAAACTGTTATCATGAATCTGAAAAAGGAAGATTTGATACAACTACTGCTCGACTAAGCCTGCAAGACTTCACCCCATCAGCTCGATTTACCGAAAACTCTTTCTTATAATAATTGACTTATGGAAAACAAAAGAACCTGTCTCTACGACAGACACGTAAAACAGGGAGCACTGATATCGCCTTTCGGCGGTTTTGACATGCCCATTCAGTACAGCAACATCACGGAGGAACACCAAGCCGTGCGCCAACACTGCGGTGTCTTCGACGTAAGCCACATGGGCGAAGTGACGGTGAAAGGGCCTGATGCCGAACGATGGGTGAATCATATCTTCACCAACGACGTGACAGATGCCCCCATTGGTAAGGTTTTCTACGGCATGATGCTCTACGAGAATGGCGGAACGGTAGACGATCTACTGGTCTATAAGATGGCCGAGCAGGAGTATTTCATCGTTATCAATGCCGCTAATATCGACAAGGATTGGGCTTGGATGCAACAAAACGCAGAAGGTTTCGACATCGATTTGCAGAACCGCAGTGATGATTACGGCCAGTTAGCCGTTCAAGGACCGGAAGCTGCCGAGATTATGGAGAAGGTATTGCGCCTGAACTGCGACGACTTGACATTCTACACCGTCAAGACTTTCGACGACATCATCGTGAGCCGCACAGGTTATACGGGCGAAGATGGCTTTGAAATCTATGGCACACAGGCTTATATACAGCAGGCTTGGGACGCGCTAATGGGCGCAGGCGTAACGCCTTGCGGCTTAGGTTGCCGTGACACGCTGCGCTTTGAGGTGGGACTGCCGCTCTATGGACACGAATTATCACCCGAAATATCTCCCGTTATGGCCGGACTGAGCATGTTCTGCAAACTCGATAAACCCGAATTTATTGGTAAGGAAGCCATCGTTAAACAGAAAACAGAGGGCGTTTCACAAAAGGTGGTGGGCATAGAGCTTGACGACAAAGCTATTCCACGGAATGGTTACACTGTTCTAAAAGACGGACGGGAAGTGGGTATAGTCACAACGGGCTATCATACCATATCAACCGACAAGAGCGTTTGCATGGCTTTGGTTGACACAGAGTACGCTAAACTCGACACACCGCTCGACATCCAGATCAGAAAAAAGGTATTCTCCGGGCATGTTGTCAAGAAAAGATTCTACGATAAACATTATAAGAAATAACAAAAACAATTCAATTTTCTCTTTCAAAAATATTTCACACTTCACATTAATAATAATATGGCTAAGTTTATAGAAGGACTCTATTACTCAGAGTCACACGAGTACGTGAGAGTAGAAGGCGAGTATGGTTACGTAGGTATTACCGACTTTGCGCAGCAACAGCTGGGTAACGTGGTTTACGTAGACCTTCCTGAAGTTGACGACGAAATAGAAGCAGACGGAGAGTTTGGAGCTGTGGAGAGCGTTAAGGCCGCCAGCGACTTGATTAGTCCTGTAAGTGGCACCGTCGTTGAGGTGAACGAAGCCCTGGAAGACACACCGGAACTCGTCAACCAAGACGCTTTTGCAAACTGGATTATGAAACTTGAACTATCAGACAAGACCGAACTGGACAATCTGATGGACGCCAAGGCCTACGAAGAATTCTGCAACAAGTAAGCCATGGATTATAAATACTTCCCCCATACGGAGAAGGATATCCAAGAAATGCTCGACACCATCGGCGTAAAGTCTTTGAAAGACCTCTACGCTGAGGTGCCGGCAGAAATTCGTTTTCAAGGCGAATACGATATTCCTTCAGAGAAAAGTGAGCTTGAAATTAGGCAACTTTTCGACAAACTGGGTCGCAAGAACCGACCGCTGACATGCTTTGCCGGTGCCGGCGTTTACGACCATTACACACCTTCCGTGATTCCTTCCATCGTAGCACGGTCTGAATACCTCACCAGCTATACTCCTTATCAGGCAGAAATCTCACAGGGAACACTGCACTATATCTTCGAATACCAGAGTATGATGGCCGAACTGACCGGCATGGACGTATCAAACGCCTCTCTGTATGATGGAACGACGGCTACTGCTGAGGCAGCCATGATGGCCGTTGCAGCAGGAAAGAAAGCCAACCGCATCCTTATTTCCGACACGGTAGACCCGAAAATTACGGAGATGGTGAAGACCTACGCGCACTTCCAACAAATGGAAATCGAACTGATTGCCCAAAAACGGGGAATCACCGATAAGCACGACATGCAAACGAAGCTGGAAGCGGGCGGTGTAGCGGGCGTTATCGTACAACAACCCAACTACTTCGGCATTATCGAAGACTACACAGGATTTGCCGATAGTTGCCATGACAACAAGGCGTTGCTCATCATGAACTGCGTTGCAGCAGACTTGGCAATCCTGAAAACGCCCGGTGAATGGAACGCGGACATCGCTGTTGGCGATGGCCAAAGCCTGGGAATCCCCATGCAGTTTGGCGGTCCCTACATCGGTTACATGTGCTGCAAGGAGAAACTGATACGCAAAATGCCCGGTCGTATCGTAGGTATGACACAAGACAACCGCGGTCAGAGAGCCTTCGTCCTGACCTTACAAGCCCGCGAACAGCACATCCGACGTCAGAAAGCCACATCGAACATCTGTTCTAACCAATCACTCATGGCCTTGTTTGTAACCATCTACATGGCACTGATGGGCAAAGAAGGACTGAAAGAGGCTACTCGACAGTCGTATTGCAATGCCCATTACCTGCACGAACAGCTGTTGGCAACAAATCGTTTCACGGAAGTATTCCCCCATCCGTTCTTCAATGAATTCTGCGTAAAGTATGACGGCGATGTTGATGGGCTGCTCAAACGCTTGGAAATGGCCGGAATCTTCGGAGGAATCAAAGTAGGTGATAACCTACTGATGATTGCCGTCACGGAGAAACGTACGAAAGAAGAAATGGATAAACTGATTAAAATAGCTGCATCATGAACAATAAATTATACGGAAACTTGATTTTCGAGCTCTCCAAGGAGGGCCGTCGCGGCTATTCACTCCCACAACACCAGTGCGAGAAGTATAAGATTCCCCAAACACTGTGCCGCGAGAAGGATGCCGAACTACCCGAATGCGACGAGCTGACGGTCGTGCGTCATTACACCAATCATAGTGCCAACAACTTCGGCGTGAACAACGGCTTCTACCCTTTAGGCAGTTGTACGATGAAATACAACCCCTGTATTGATGAGGAAATGGCAGCACAGCCTGCTTTCCGTGACTTACATCCTCTGCAACCAGCCACAACCGTAGCCGGCGCCAAGGAGGTTTGCCACGACTTAGAACAACTTCTTTGCAAGCTGACAGGCATGGATGCCTTCACATTAAAGCCTTATGCGGGTGCTCACGGCGAACTAACGGGACTGATGGTGATGCGCGGTTATCACGAAAGTCGCCATGACGACAAGCGCACAAAAGTGCTTATTCCCGACTCAGCCCACGGTACCAATCCTGCCTCTGCAGCCGTATGCGGTCTGGAAGTACTCGAAGTAAAGAGTTTGGCCGACGGAACAGTCGACGTAGAAGACTTGAAAGCCATCATCAAAGAGCAGAGAGAAGAAATCGCCGGCATGATGATGACCAATCCTAATACGTTGGGACTGTTTGAAAAGAGCATCCCTGAAATTGCAAAACTTGTCCACGACTGCGGCGGACTGATGTATTACGACGGCGCCAACCTCAATCCGATGCTCGGCGCGTGCCGTCCCGGCGACATGGGTTTCGACGTGATGCACGTTAATGTTCACAAAACCTTCTCCACACCTCATGGCGGTGGCGGACCGGGAGCAGGCCCCGTCGGCGTAAAAGCAGGACTCGAAGCCTTCTTCCCTGCTGTAAGTCCGTACGAAGGCAACTTCGCCGTGCTGCTGCGCACATACGCCTACATCCTTTCTTTAGGCAAGGAGCACATCAAAGAAGTCGGTCCGTTGGCCACATTGAATGCCAACTACATTAAAGAACGACTAAAAGACCTTTATCTTCTGCCCATCGAAGGCCTCTGCAAGCATGAGTTTGTCTTCGACGGATTAGCCGATAAGTCAACCGGTGTTACGACGATGGACGTCGCCAAACGCCTCCTCGACTATGGTTATCATGCACCAACGATTTATTTCCCGCTGCTTTTCCATGAGTCACTCATGATTGAACCAACCGAAAATGAGAGCAAGGAGACGATTGACAGCTTCATCGAAGTGATGCGAAAGATAGCGCAAGAGGCGAAGGAACAGCCCGAAGAGCTGAAAGCCGCGCCCCATCGGACACCTATTGGACGCGTCGACGACGTGCAAGCAGCCAAGCATCCTATAGTTACTTATCAACAAATGCTGCATGACAACAACTGATCTTATTATCATAGGTGGCGGACCCGGTGGCTATGAAGCTGCCGGGTACGCTGCGAAGCATGGCCTCAACGTGGTCATCATCGAACGGGGAAACGTGGGAGGCACCTGTCTCAACGTGGGTTGCATCCCTACGAAGACCTGGTGTCACGAAGCCGACGTGCTCCGCGCACGCCTTTCGGCCGACCCACAGGCCACCATCGACTTCCAACACGTGCGCCAACGCCAGACGGATGTTGTGACTCAGTTGCGTGGAGGCATAGAAACGCTACTCTCCGCACCCAACATTCGGCTGGTAAAAGGCGAGGCTCAGTTTGTGGATGGACACACCGTGACGACCGGCGATGAAACTTTTACCGCCCCCAACATCATCATCGCCACCGGTTCCGAAGCCAAAATGCCCCCCATCGGGCAACTTGACGAAGACCGTATCATGACATCTTCCGAACTATTAGCCATTGACCACGTGCCCGAAAGTCTTGTGATTATCGGCGCAGGTGTCATCGGAATGGAGTTTGCCAGCATATTCCAGACTTTCGGAAGTGAGGTTACGGTCATCGAATATCTGAAAGAATGTCTGCCCATGCTCGACAGCGACATTGCCAAACGACTCCGCAAGTCGATGGAAAAGCGAGGAATTACGTTCCACATGCAGGCCGGTGTCACCGCCATTACGGCCGAAGGCGTCACGTTCGAGCGCAAAGGCAAGGCCCAAACCATCAATGCCGAAGCCATTTTGGTGGCCACTGGCCGCAAGCCTTGTTTGGAACAACTTCACTTGGAGGCTGCCGGTGTCGACTTCACGCCTAAAGGTATCACTGTCGACACGCAGTTCCGCACGTCGGCCACAGGCATTTACGCCATCGGCGATGTCAATGGGCAGATGATGTTGGCCCATGCCGCCTCGATGCAAGGTATTCGAGCCGTGAATCAGATCTTAGGTCTGACCGACCATATCCGGTTCGACATCATGCCATCGGCCATCTTCACCTATCCCGAAGCAGCCAGCGTAGGCGCGTCAGAAGACCATTGCAAGGAACAAGTGCAAGGCTACAACTGCCTGAAAGGCTACTACCGAGCCAACGGAAAGGCCGTGTCCATGGACGAAACGGAAGGTATGGTCAAATTGCTCACCAACGCCGAAGGCCAATTGATAGGCTGCCACGCCTACGGAGCCCATAGTGCCGACATGATACAAGAACTCAGCAGCCTCATGTGCATGGGTGTTACCGTCTCGCAGTTGCGCGACATGATTCACATCCACCCCACATTAGGCGAAATTCTGCATGCGGCAAGTATGAATTCTTGACATTTTTTTATAACTTTGGTCCCAAAACAAGAATGTATGGGAAGAAAGAATAAACATCGAGAGTGGCTCGACTATGTACTCATTGCGCTGGCCATGATGATTGGAAGCGTAGGTTTGGGTGTCTTTTTATTGCCAAACCACATCACAATGGGAGGAGTTGGAGGCATTGCCTCCATCCTCTATTGGGGCTTACATATTCCTGTCACGGTCAGCTATTTGGTTATTAACGTTGCGCTTTTGCTGATAGCGTTCTGGATTCTTGGCTGGAAATTCTGCGCCAAGACCATCTATGCCGTTGTCGTTTTTACGGGAACGCTGAGCGTCGTTCAATACCTCATGGGCGATAACCACTTTCTGAAAGACCAACCCTTCATGGCCACTGTCGTTGGAGCATTCTTTATGGGCAGTAGTTCTGGCCTTGGACTGGCATGCAATGCCAGTACCGGAGGTTCCGATACGATAGCGGCCATGGTCAATAAGTATCACGACATTTCATTAGGACACATTGTTTTCATCTGCGACTTGATTATTATCACGTCGAGTTACCTGGTACTTCGCGACTGGGAAATGGTTATCTACGGTTACGTTTTCGTATTTATCTTCGTCATTTTTATCGATCAAGCCGTCAATATGATGCGCCGTTCCGTTCAGTTCTTCATCATTTCCGACAAGAGCAAAGAGATAGGACAGGCCATCAACGAACGGGCGCAGCGAGGCTGTACCATCATCGACGGGCATGGATTCTACAGCAGTAAGGATGTAAAAATATTGTTTGTGCTGGCCCGACAGACCGAATCGTCCACCATTTTCCGCCTCATTGAAGAGATCGATCCCAACGCTTTCGTATCACAGAGTGCCGTCATCGGCGTCTACGGGTTAGGCTTCGACCGCTTCAAACAGAAAATGCGCAACACCAAAAAGCTCAAAGCCATAGAGTCATAAGACTGTGATATTCCATCCGCTGCATCTTTCCGCAACCCTCCCCACCCGCTTCAACAACCCGTTTTGCTATGAGCCCGAGGCTTATAGCATGGCGGCAGCGACCCATTTACAGGTTGCTTTGCGCGGCGAAGCAACGGAAGGATACGCCATCGACGACGCTTTTCGGCAGGAAACGGCACAGGGCAAAATGTTCGGTGTGCTGGTCGTGGCCGATGAAAGCACAGGAGCCATCGGTTATCTGGCCGCTTATTCAGGACAGATAGGCGGGCGCAGCGACCAAGAAGGATTCGTTCCGGCCGTGTTCGACTATCTCCAACCCGATGGTTACTTCAAACAACACGAGGCAGAAATCAGCCGCATCAACCAATCCATAGACCAATTGGAAAGCAACGAACGGATGAAGGCGGCGCAGGACATCATCCGTCAACTCGAAGAAACACGCCGACAAACCATCGAAAACTATCGGCAGGAGATGAAAGCGGCCAAGGCCCAGCGCGACGAACGGCGCAAAAACGGCCACCTGACACCCGAAGAAACACAACGGCTGACACGTGAAAGCCAATTCATGAAGGCCGAACTGCATAGATTGAAGATGTCGGTGAGCAAAGAAACGGCTTTAGAGAGAGAATACAATGCCTTTCAAGACGACCTCGACCAGCTGCGTCGACTCCGTCGTCAGCTCTCCGACCATCTTCAACGCTGGCTTTTTTCCCAATTCAACATGCGCGACAAGGACGGACAAGAGGCCGACCTGCTGACCATTTGGGCACACGCCGACACGCCTACCGACATACCGCCGGCCGGCAGCGGTGAGTGTTGCGAACCCAAATTGCTGCAATATGCTTTCACCCACGGCCTTCGTCCGCTGCAAATGGCCATGTTCTGGTGGGGCGAAAGTCCGAAAGACATCATCCGCCATCATCTTCATTTCTACCCGGCTTGCAACGGCAAGTGCAAGCCCATTCTGCGATTCATGCTCGGCGACCTGCTACCGGCCGACCTCAATCTACCTATTTCATCCGATTCCACCAACGACAGCGCCACCACCGCGGCTCCACAAACGCTGGAAACGGTCTATTCCGACTCATCAATCATCGCCGTCAACAAACCGGCGGGCCTCCTTTCCGTTCCGGGCAAGGGTCAACGCGTGTCGGCCCTCACGCTGTTGCGCCACATGTTGCCCCATGCCGAAGGCCCGCTGCTGGCCCATCGCCTCGACATGTCGACCAGCGGCCTGCTCCTCGCGGCCCAAACGGAAAGCATGTACCACGCTTTGCAAGACCTTTTTCTGCGCCACGGGATTCATAAAACCTACATCGCGCTGGTCTGCCCGCATGCCGATTCGCCCCTGCTCGACGGCCGCCAACAAGGTACAATCAGCCTGCCGCTCAGTCCGGACTTCCTCGATCGCCCCCGACAACGGGTCGACCATCGGCATGGTAAGACGGCCGTCACCGACTATGAGGTCATCGGTCGCCAGACCGATGCCGACGGCCACACGATTCTTCGCTTAGCCCTGCGTCCACAGACCGGCCGCACCCATCAGCTACGGATGCACTGCGCCCATGCTGAAGGCCTTCACGCCCCCATCGTGGGCGACCCACTCTATGGCAATTTAGCCGCTCCACGCATGTACTTACATGCCGCCCGGCTTGTTTTCGACCATCCCACGACAGGCCGGAAGATAGAAATCGAGTGCTCGCCCAACTTCTAATGTTAACATTAAATTGCCTTTTTTAATTTGCAAGTATCATTTAAAATGCGGATATTTGCAACTTATAAACAATCCTATTATGTTTTCACAACAAGAAATCGACAACTATCGTGCCGCCGTTTTGGCCGCTATGATAGCCAAAGAGGACGCCGACGGGCAGAAAATCATGGAAGAAACCGAAGCCAAAAGCCTGCTGCAGGGTTTCACCGACGACGAATTGATCGACGGCATGCCTTTCAATACGCCCGAAGAAATGGCCGATATGTTGTTATTCGACTGATATTCCCATGACTTTATTCCGAAAAGCCCACTCCGATGACTTTGCTTCCAGCTGGCAACTGATAGACAATGCCCGCTGGAAAATGATTCGTGACGGGCGCTGCCAATGGACACCCGACTATCCATCGGAGGCTGTTATCCGGCAGGACATCGCCCTTGGGCACGCTTTCGTGCTCACGGACGAGGAGCGATTGGTGGCTTTCGGCGCCGTCGTCATGAATGGCGAACCGGCCTATACGCAACCTTCGGCCCGATGGCTGACCCACGGCGACTACTTCGTGATCCATCGGTTGGCCGTCGATACTGAAGTCCGAGGTCGGGGCTATGGGCGTCTTTTCATTCAAGAAGCCGAACAATACGCGCTCCGACAGGGCGTCGGCAGTCTGAAAATAGACACCAATTTCGACAATCCACAAATGCTATCAATACTGCGAAGCATGGGTTACATAGCGTGTGGTGAAATCGATTACGGCGAAAAAGGCATGCGGATGGCCTTTGAGAAACGCCTTTCGGCCGAGTAATTCCAAAAGATTCCGATTTTATTTACATAACTAAATACCTAAAAGATTATGACAAAACAAACATCAACGCTCACAACCCAAATGGTTGCAGACGCTTTCAACAAACATTTCAGTCAGCCCGCCGAATGCTTCTATGCCTCTCCGGGCCGTGTCAATCTCATCGGCGAGCACACCGATTACAACGGTGGCTTCGTATTCCCGGGCGCAGTTGACAAAGGCATGATTGCCGCTATCCGCCCCAATGGCACACAAACCGTACACGCTTTCTCCATCGACCTCAACGACGAAGCTACGTTCGACCTCAACGACGAGCAAGGCCCGAAAGCCAGCTGGGCACGCTATATCTATGGTGTTTGCCGTGAAATGATGGCCCGTGGCGTAGCCGTTCAGGGCTTCGACACAGCTTTCGCGGGCGATGTGCCCCTCGGTGCCGGCATGTCTTCATCGGCCGCGCTGGAGAGTTGCTTCGCTTTCGCCATCAACGAACTGTTCGGCGAAAACAAGATTGAGAAGTTTGAGCTGGCCCGCGTAGGTCAAGCCACCGAGCATAAGTACGTAGGCGTGAACTGCGGTATCATGGATCAGTTCGCTTCTGTCTTCGGTAAGGCAGGCCATCTCATGCGTCTCGACTGCCGTTCGGGCGAGTTCGAGTACTTCCCCTTCAATCCCGAAGGCTACCGTTTGGTGCTGCTCAACTCCTGCGTGAAGCACGAACTGGCTTCATCGGCTTATAACGACCGCCGCCGCAGTTGCGAGAATGTCGTGGCCCACATCGCCAAACGCCACGAAGGTGTAGAGACCTTGCGCGACGCTTCATGGGAATGGCTCGAAGAAGTGAAAGCCGAAGTGCCCGAAGAGGACTACCGTTGCGCTAAGTATGTGCTGGGTGAGAAGGATCGTGTGCTGGCTGTTTCCGACGCGTTGGTTCGCGGCGACTACGAAACCGTTGGTCAGATGATGTATCTCACGCACGAAGGACTGAGCAAGGACTACTTGGTATCGTGCGAAGAGCTCGACTATCTCAACGACATCGCCCGCGAATGTGGCGTTACCGGTTCACGTGTGATGGGCGGTGGCTTCGGCGGTTGCACCATCAACTTGGTGAAAGCCGACCTCTACGACCAGTTTATAGCTACGGTCAAGGCTAAATACAACGAACGTTTCGGTAAGGAACCACTCGTTTACGACGTAGTGATTGGTGATGGTTCACGCCGTCTGGAAGCCTAAGACAACAACTTCGATACGAATAGAAAGCAGCAATCCACGAGCGGGATTGCTGCTTTTATTTTTTCATTGCCCGTCTGTTTTCAACCTCATCCGCGAAAACAGCAATACCATTGATAATCAATGCGTTACAAACTTGCACTCTTTTGCTTTGTAAAAGCATAGCTTTTAGCCGGTAAAAGGGCTGCTTTTAGCGTGTAAAAGCTATGCTTTTAGGAGGTCAAAGCTATGCTTTTACAAAACGAGTACGCAGCGTTTGTAGCGAGCCGTTCATTTCGGCCTTTTTCATCGTGGCGATTTCGCGTTTTCAACACCGGTTGACTCGTCAGAAAAGCTCGTAAACCAACATTCCGCACATGAAAATATACGCGGCAACTTCCAATCTTTAGCCCCAAACAACCTACCACATTATTATATATATGCTGCTGATTAAACTCATCATTAGGTCGCCATTTCTCCATGTTAAAATATACAAAACATACCTTATGTTGGTTAATAATCATGCGCACGTTATACTATATTATTAAAAACAATATACCTTTGCGACACGATAATAAAAAAAAATTACAAAATAAAAGGTCTACGATGTCCTAAAATATAATAACTGCATTCAGTTTACTAACACCTATTTTTTAATTATTTGTCATGAGTCTGTCCCGCTTTTTTATAAATCCGGGATGATTGTATACAGCCTTGTTCGTAGCAACAGTAATTGATATATGGTCAAATTCCTGACAATACCTATACTTTTATATTTATTAATTTATTATGAAAATTACAGAAAAACGTTTCATGAAGATTGAAACATGCTTTGTAAGGTCGCTATTCGCGATATGCCTCTTCGTAGGCATACCCGTGCAACACGCCATCGCGCAAAACGCAACGGGCACCAACAAAAGCATGAAGACTATCACGGGTGTTGTGACAGACGCCACGGGAGAACCGCTCATCGGCGTTGCCGTCAGGGTAACGGAAACTAAAGAAGCCGCCATTACCGACATGGATGGTCGCTACTCGTTGTCTACCAGCGCAAAAAATCCACATCTTACTTTCTCGTATGTAGGCTATGCCTCACAGACGATTGCCGTGGGCAACCGTGAGAAACTCGATGTTGTGTTGCAGGAAGACAACAAGACCTTGAACGAAGTCGTAGTAACGGCGCTCGGTATCAAGCGTTCGGAGAAAGCCCTGAGCTACAACGTTCAGAAAGTAAGCGGCGATCAGCTCACTACCGTTAAGAACGTGAACTTCGTGAACAGCCTGAATGGTGCCGTAGCCGGTGTCAACATCAATGCTTCTACGACCGGTGTAGGTGGTCCTACCCGTGTAGTGATGCGTGGTACGAAGTCTATCACGGGTGGCAACAACGTACTCTACGTAATCGATGGTGTGCCTATGCTCAACAAGAGTGGTGGCGACATCGGTGGCGGAAGATATTCCAGCCAGCCCAGCGGTGAAGGTATTGCCGACATCAACCCTGATGATATCGAAAGCATCAACGTGCTCACCGGTCCTTCTTCTGCCGCCCTCTATGGTTCGGCAGCGGCCAATGGTGTCATCATGATCAACACGAAGCGTGGCGCAGAAGGAAAAGTGAAGATTGCTGCATCGAGCAGCATGGAGTTCTCTACCCCCTTCATCATGCCTGAATTCCAGAACACCTACGGCAATATGCCCGGTTCGTTCGACAGCTGGGGTGCCAAACTGAAGACACCTTCTACTTTCAACCCGAGGGATTTCTTTAAAACCGGTCACAGCAATATCAACTCTGTCACGCTGACCACTGGTACAAAGACCAACAAGACCTTTATCTCGGTAGCGACAACGAATGCCACCGGTATTCTGCAGAACAACGAATATAATCGTTATAACTTCACGGCTCGCAATACGAGCGACTTCCTGAACGACAAGCTGCACCTCGATTTCAGTGGTAGCTACATCATTCAGAACACCAAGAACATGTATCGTCCGGGTGAATACTATAACCCGCTGACATCTGTTTATCTTTTCCCACGTGGCGACGACTGGTCGGCCGTGCAGCTCTACAAGCGTTACGACGCTACGCGCAAGCTGGCTACACAGTATTGGCCCTATGGTGATCAGGGTATGCAGATGCAGAACCCGTACTTCATTACCAACGACATGATTACGCCTACCAAGCGTAAGCGTTACATGTTGATGAGCAGTCTGAAATACGATATTCTGCCTTGGATTAACGTTACCGGCCGTGTACGCGTCGACAACACCAACACCGAGGCCGAAAGTAGATTCCATGCCAGCGGTCAGGGCATACTCTATGCCGGTACGTTGGGCAACGGTATCTACAACCACTCGCAGAGTACTGACCAGCAAACCTACTTGGACGTAATGTTCAACATCGACAAGAACTTCGGTCAGGACTATCGTCTGACGGCCAACTTCGGTTCAAGTCTCGAGGACTATCGCTCAAGTTCAGTAGGCTTCGGCGGTCCTATTCTGAAAGTTCCCAACCTTTTCTCTTCAGCAGCGCTTGATCCTACTAATACACGAGCAAACGACTCTGAGTTCCGTAAGCGCAATACCGCGGTATTCGCCAGCGCCGAACTCTCGTGGAAGGATATGCTTTACCTCTCTATGACAGGTCGTAACGACTGGAGTTCGCTGTTGGTGAACGCCAAAGAGCCTTCATTCTTCTACCCCTCTGTAGGTCTTTCGGCCATCGTATCTAAGATGGTGAAGTTGCCTGAGGTTATCTCTTTCATGAAAGTAAGAGGTTCGTTTACCGAAGTAGGTTCGCCTATCCCCGACCGCTATCGTGGTGTAACCCGCGGAACGCTTACCTATCCCATCGAGAACGGTATTCCTTCTACACGCACAGTCTTCCCTTTCTATGACTTCAAGGCCGAACGTACCCGTTCATACGAGTTGGGATTGAACCTGCGCATGTTTGAAAGCCGCCTCAATTTCGACCTTACATGGTATCACTCCAACACCTATAACCAGACCTTCCTACAAGAACTTTCTTCCACCGCGCCCTATTCGGCCATGTATATTCAGGCCGGTGACATCGCCAACTCGGGTATTGAGCTATCATTGGGCTACAGCGACAAGATTGGTTCGGTAGATTTTGACTCGCGATTGGTCTACAGCCGCAACGTCAACAAGGTGAAAAAACTGGTACACGACTACAAGAGTGTTGTCGACGGACAAGTCTTTGACTTCACAGAAACCTCTGCGGGCGGCGGATTCATCCGCGAGGGCGACAGCATGGGTGATGTTTACGTAACCAAAGTGCTCAAGCGCGACGCTACCGGTGCCATCGCTATTGGCCCCGACGGCAGCCTGTCGTCTATGGACTTGCCTAAAGGACAGCGCTTAAGAATCGGTAATACAAACCCCGACTTCAACATGGGCTGGACCAACAGCATTTCATGGAAAGGTCTGAACTTGTCTTTCCTCATCAACGCACGCTTCGGTGGTATCGTTACATCGGCTACACAGGCCGTGCTCGACCAGTTTGGCGTATCCAAGGCTTCCGCTCAAGCCCGCGATCGTGGCTATGTAGAAGTGGCCGGTGGTGTCAAAGTAGACCCGAAGAAGTATTATGAGGTGGTAGCCAACCAGCAACTGATGGCTTACTATTACTACAGTGCCACCAATGTTCGCCTGCAAAACCTCAGCCTCAGCTACACGCTGCCCAAGACTTTGCTTGGTCAGGGTTGGCCGGGTGTCACCGTAGGCTTTATTGCCAACAACCTTTGGATGATTTACAACAAGGCTCCGTTTGATCCGGAAATCGCCTCTACCACCGGTACTTACGGCCAGGGAAGCGACTATTTCAGCGCGCCCAGCCTGCGCAACATCGGCTTCAGCCTGAAACTCCAATTCTAAACAACATGGTTTTTATGAAAAATAAGATAAATTCAATATTGTACATGGCAGCCATGGCAGCCACTGTACTCACTTCCTGCCAGACAGACTTTGCGGAAATCAACCGCGATCATCGTCAGCCGACAGAGGAAGAGCTCCAGATGGACAACCTGTCTATCGGTGGTTTCGTCACCGCCTTTGAACAGAGCATATTCCCCGTAGGATCAACTGGTACAGGCTATGTAAACGATTACCAAATTCCTTATACGCTTGGCGGTGCTTGCTGGATAGGCTATATGGCTCCTTCTCAGAACAAATGGGAAGGTAAGGGATTCCCAACCTTCGCGCTCAAGCCATGGAGCCAGTACACTTACAATGTGATGGCAGGTAATGCCTTCCGTAATTGGCTCGAAATGAAGAAGCGTACGGTCAACGATCCTGTAGGTTTTGCTGTAACTCAGATTATTAAAGTGGCTGCCGTACACAAGGCTACCGACACCTTTGGCCCCATTCCTTACTCAAAGGCAGGTATTGAAGGTTCGACACTAGCCGAGTACGACTCACAGCAGGATGTATATAAAGCCATGCTCAAGGATTTGGACGATGCCGTTCAGACACTGAGTAAGGAGGCTTATAACATCTTCCCCAAATACGATATCATCTATGAGGGTGACTACGTGAAGTGGTGCAAGCTGGCCAATTCGCTCATGCTTCGATTGGCAATGCGCGTGGTTTATGCCGACGAAGCCTTGGCTAAGCAATATGCCGAAAAGGCCATCAGCAATCCACACGGCGTGATGGAGGCTGCAGCCGAAGGTGCTACGCTCTGCAAAGGTGCCGGTATCACACTGAAGAATCCGCTGACCATCATCAATGGTGCCTACAACGATGTTCGTATGGGTGCTGAAATCTATTCGTATCTGAAGGGTTACAATGATCCCCGTATCGGTTCTTACTTCACACAAGGTACTATAAATAACAAAACAGATTACTACGCTGTACGTACGAATATTCCCAAAACGGACTATTATCTTGACAGAAACAAATTCTCGTTGCTGAACGTTCAAGACGCTACACCCGTATACATCATGAAGACCTCTGAGGTTTACTTCCTCCGTGCTGAAGGTAAGTTGCGTGGTTGGAACATGGGTAATGCTACGGCTAAGACATACTACGAAAAGGGTATCGCTACCTCATTTGAAGAGAACAGCATCAGCGTAGCTCTGGCCACAGCGTATGCCGCCAACAACACGGCAAAACCGGCCGAATTCGTGGATGCTATCAACTCTCGATACAGCGCAGATGCTCCTTCTGACATCACTATCAAGTGGCAAGATGACAACAATCAGTTCGAGAAGAATCTGGAACGCATCATCACCCAGAAGTATCTGGCCATCTATCCTGACGGTCAAGAGGCTTGGTCAGAATTCCGTCGCACGGGTTATCCCCGTATCTTCAAGGCTATCTCTACGAAGACCGACTGCGACGTGAACGGCGATCAGCGTCCGACACGTATCCCGTATTCGAACGATGAGTACACCAAGAATCTTGAAAACATCACCAAGGCCGTGAAAATGCTCAACGGCTTAGACAACGGAGCCACACGCCTGTGGTGGGACAAGAAGTCAAATAAATAATCCTTAAAGCTTATTCAAATGAAGAAATATATTATTTTCAGCTTTCTGGCCACCATCCTGCTCAACATAAGTTGCAGCGACTGGACAGAAACCGAGAACAAGAACATTGACAAGTTGCTGGCCGATGCTGATTCCACACTGTCAAGAGCGCATCAGAACTATCTGGCTAACCTGCGTGCTTACAAACAGACCGACCACGAACTTACTTTCGGTTGGTTCGGTGGTTGGACTGGCGAAAGCCCGGCTTCGCGCTGTCTTTACAATCTGCCCGACAGCACCGATGTCATTTCGCTTTGGGATGGTTGCACCAACCTTTCGGCAGCCAAGCAGGCCGACTTGAAACGAGCCCAGCAAATCAAAGGACTCCGTGTTCTGGCTTGCAGCCTCTTGTTTGACCTTGGAAACGGAATTACGCCTCCACAACCACAGTCTTCAAAGGAAAAAGGAGAATCATGGAATGACTACAGCCACCAGTATTGGGGTTGGGTAGATGGCGATGAAGAAGCAATCAACAAGGCTATCGTCAAATATGCCAATGCTTTCTGCGACACTATCTACAAGTATAACCTCGATGGTTTCGATCTTGACGCTGAACCCAGTTATCCTCAACCTTTTGAAACAAAGAAGGAAATGTGGAAAGGCGACCGCATGAATGTCTTCATCCGCACCATGGGTAAGCGCATCGGCCCCAAGGCTGAGACAGAAGAAGGCCGCAAGAAGTGGCTGGTCGTAGACGGTGAGCCCGACTGGTTCTCTGCCGACATGGCCCTCTACTTCAATTATTACATCCTGCAGGCTTATAATTGCAGAAGTTATAGCAATCTTGACGGACGCTTCAACAACTTGGTTCGCAAGTTCAGCTCTAAGCAAAGCTATCAAGAAATTGCCCGCAAACTGATTGTTACAGAGAACTTTGAGGCGCACTCGGCCACCGGTGGCGTGACCCACACAACCCGTGATGGCAAACGAGTTCCTTCTTACATCGGTATGGCCATGTGGGAGCCCATCGGTGCCCGTAAAGGCGGTATCGGCAGTTACCACATGGAGAAAGACTATGCTGCCAATCCCATTTACAAGTATCTGCGTCAGGGCATTCAAATCATGAATCCTGCCATACATTAAACTTTAAAACAAAGGAAAATGAAACATATATTTCATCTTTTAAGTATCGCGTCTCTGGCCTGCATCTCTTGGTCGTGTGCCAATGTAGACTACGATAAGGTCAACGAAGAAACCAATTTGCCCAATGCTATCTACATAGAAGGTGCAGCCACTTCACCCGTGACCAAGATTACTATGAGCGATGATGGTGGCAAAGGTTCTCTGACACCCCGTTCGGCCAACCTGCTTCCGGCAGCCGTAAACATTAAGTTTACCATTGACGAACAGGCTTTGAAGGACTACAACGAAGCCAATGGTACAAGCTATCAGGTTTTGCCTTCTCAGTATTACTCACTATCAGCGGAGACAATGACCATCGATGCCAACAATATTTCTAATGGTAACGTTGACGTTAACGTGAAACCTATCGGCAATGAGCTTGACGCTTCGGTAAAATACGCTATTCCCGTGAAACTGGCGTCGGCCGACGGAGTCAGCATTCTCAAGTCGAGCGACACCAAAATCTTTGCGCTCGACCGTGTGCTCAACACAACGGTGATGCGCCAGGACGGTTTCTATCTGAAAGTTTTCTTCGAGCCGGCATTCCAAAACCTACAGGAATGGACCATGTCCTATGGTATCAAGGTTGATAACAACTTCGATAACCAAGCCGTGCTGTCACCCGACTTCTATTCACGTATTACCCGTGACGGTGGATTGCAGATGAAAGTGGGCGAAACCGATGACCCAAAGGCCTTTGCCAAGACCAAACTCCAACCAAGAAAGTGGTATCACATTGCATGGGTGTACAACCGCCAGCACGTGAAATGCTACATCAACGGCGTGCTTGATAACGAATTCGACGTGCCCAAGGTGGAAACATTCTCCAAACTCAATATGAGTTGGGGTGCTTTCAAGGGACTTGTTCGTGAAATACGTCTTTACAACAAAGCCCTTTCGGCCTTCCAGGTGATGGACAATCTCTACATCGAAACGCCGGACAACCCCAATCTGTTGTTCTATGCGCCGTTGACAAAGGAGCTTGGCCTCAAGGATGTGAGCAAGAATCCGCATGAGGTAAATGCTTACACACCAGGTTCCGATGATAAGACGAAGTATGATTTGACAAAGATTAAGTGGGAAGATCAGAAATTCCCCGAATAGAATAAACCCTATTAATAAAGAATAACAATGAAAAAATATATCTATTTCATCGCGTTGGCACTCACGGCATCGCTTTTCACGGCATGCAGCCATGACTACAACTACGATGACGAATACGATGTGAAGGGGTATTTCAGCGGTAGTGACCCACGCAACAATATGGTGTTCTTCACTACAAAGAATGCTGAATATACCAACAACTTCATAGGCGACTTACATTTGGGTGATGATGCGCACATGTTTACGTTCACCGCAGCCGTTAGCCGTAACCTAACCAAATCCGCAAAAGCACAGGTGGCCCATGCTGCCGACGCTCCGCTACTCGCCACGACCTACAAAGGCTATCAGGTAGCAACGGCCGACCAAGTTGCTTTTAACAACAACGGAACGATCGAGCTTGGCACAGACGCTGTAAAATTCGACGTACCTGTTACGGTAAAAGGCCTTGCGAACATGACAAAGCCCACGGTTGTTCCTTTCCGAATAACTCCGTCTGAGAAGGGTGAGTTGAGCAGTCCCGAAGCCGTAAGACAGGATTATGGTTACATTGTCATCAATCCGAAAGATGTCTGGACTACAGACTACGACACACAGGAAATATTCGTCAACTTCAATGAGAATGGTAGCAGCTATCTCGCTGAAGATCCGCAGGCAATCGTTGAGCTCACAACCGAATCCGAGTTTGCGTATAAAGGCAAAATAGGTCTCGAACGTGACAACTCAATCTTCCAAAGCGATGGTAATGCCAAACTGGCTCCAGAAGGTATCACAACTACGGAAAAAGTAGACTGCGAAGGAAAAAAGAAAGTTATCGTTTCCGCTTCCTTCACAAACGCCGCGAAGTTTACAACACCGGGCGATTACGTGCTGCCCATGCGTGCCGTTTATTATGATGAGAACGGAGCCAAGCACAATTTGGTCAAGGGTGAGATACTGATCCCCATCAAGGTAATCGACATTTACATTGAAGAGTCTGAAGAAAAACCACAAGGCACTGAGATATCAAATACCGGATGGAAAGTGACCTTGTCACCGGCATCTAATTATTACACTACAGAAAAATTGCTTGATGGTAATACCCAAACCGGCATATACATCAATCGTGGTGTCAACAGCATTGTTGTCGATCTGGGTCAAAAAGAAGATATCAAAGGTATCCAATTAGGCATGTACATCACTTGGTACAATTACTATCCCCGTACTGTAAAATTCTATAGTAGTGATGACAACATGAACTGGAAGCTCCTATCGGAAGATATCCAGATAGACCAAACCGAATGGAATAACTACACGACTCGGAAACCTCTTTCCACTCGTTATCTGAAAATGGAATTTAAAGTAACGAGCAGGGACGCTTCCTTGTCTGAAATAAAAATCTTCAAATAGTACGACGGTACTCATTTGACCGCACTTAACTCGCGGCGTTCTTTTCAGGACGTCGCGAGTATATTTGTAAAAATCATTTCTCTTTTTATATTTCTGATTGGGTTATCCCAATATCATTTTTTTCTAACAGTAAAATAACTTCATGGTAAAAAATAATCGACAAAATAAGCTCTATTCTAAGAGTAACTTTCATTTTTCTCTTCACCGCACATTCATGTTTGCGGTCTTCACACTGACCGCTTTCCTCCCCCTTTCGGCCAAACAGGTAACGGCACGCCAAGCCCTTGATATCGCCCGAAAATACGTCACGCCCGATCGCCGTTCGGCCCAAAACATACAGACACGGAGCAGCCAACAGCCAACCATAGAACCTTTCTACATATTCAACGACAACAAAGGCAAAGGCTTTGTTGTGGTTTCGGGCGACGACGCCATGGGCGAAATTCTCGCTTATAGCGACAACGGTAAACTGGATACGCAGAACGCCAATCCCGGTGTAAAACTGCTATTGCAGGCTTATCGGGAGCGCTTTACGCAATTACGGCAGCATCCCGAAGCGGCCAAACCGGTTACCCGAGCAGTCCCTACGTATAAAGCTGTCAAGCCACTGCTATCCTGCAAGTGGAGTCAGGACTATCCTTACAACAAGAAAATAGGCTATAACTACACCGGTTGCGTGGCCACAGCGATGGCACAGGTGATGTTTTGCCACAAGTGGCCTGTTCAAGGAAAGGGCGAAAACAGCTATACCGTGGCCTACGACAACAAGAGGGTACATGCCGACTTCAGCAAATCACGCTACGATTGGGCACACATGAAAGACCAGTATAAGCATTACACCGACGTGGAAGCCGACGCCGTCGCCTTGCTGATGAACGACGCCGGCATAGCCTCCAACATGCAATATACTCCCTCTTCGAGTGGCGCCTACGACGAAGCGGCCGAACGTGCTTTGCAAAACCACTTCGATTATACAACTGCTCTTGTGAGAAGATCCGACGAAGGAACGGCCGGTTTCACTGAAATCGTACGGCAGGAACTGCTCAATGGTTTTCCTGTCTACCTTTCCGGATTTTACAAATTGGGCGGTAGCGGACACGCATGGGTGACCGACGGACTGAACGAAAATGGTCTTTTCCACATGAATTTCGGCTGGGGAGGACAAAGCGATGGTTACTTCTCGCTCACCGCGACAGACGTCGCACAGAGCGGAAGCGAGTTTGGCGGAAAGCCGCTCTCTTTCAAAATAGGACTGCTCGCCATTCTGGCACATCCTAACAAGGACAACGTAAAACCCATAGACCCATCCTTATTGCCCGACAGTCCTAAACTCAAGTTTAACTTGGGCGGCAGTCTGCGATTACCCGAAGGCCACGCCAAAACCTTCGCTACGACAACAATACTTCCCGCGGAGATGTGCGAATTTATCAACAAAGGCAAGGATTTCAATGGCGATATTGGTGTAGGCATCTTCGATATGGAAGGCAAACTGCTGAAAGCCTGCCCATCCGACGACCATGCTACGGGAGGTTTCACGCAACGGATGTACGCCAACTACGACAACGGCGTAATGAAAAACTCCTATCTCATCACCGTTCCGCAGAAGATAAAGGTAGACGTTTCAGGACTTACCGACGGCTATTACCAGCTTCTTCCCATTTGTGTTCCGAAGAAAAATGACGGTAAATGGGGCGAATGGACACGCATGAAACTGGCTCCACGCATGGAAATAGAAATCAAAAACAAGATGGTGCGCGTGTCGGAAGAAGGCTTCTTCGATGCCGGTTTCCAACTTTCTGAACATCCATCGAAGAGGAGTTTCAAGCCCGGAGACGAAGAAAAGATATATTTCGCCGTCAGAAACAAAGGTGGGTTAGAGCGCACTTGCTACGCCAAACTACAGCTGTTGGACGCGAACGATAAAGTCGCGCTGGAAATCCGTCAAGAGAATAAAACGGACTTCACGGGATTCGACGTCACGCTGTTGCCCCTTACCATCAAGATTCCCGCCGATTTCACGGAAGGACGCTATCGTACCCGACTGGAGTTGATTTACGACAACGGCAACGGCATTGACGATTCCGAGGCCGAACGACATACGGTTGCCAAGGTGCACGGCAATGACGAAACGCTCTTCGACATCTCGTCACAGGCCACCCGCATAGAGAATACACCGACAACCGACTTCCGTCTGACCATCGATGGCAATACATTGACCGTACAGGGCAAGGCTTTGCAATGGATAAAGATCTTCGATCTGACGGGACGACTGCTCAAGCAGGCCGCAGCCACGAGCAAGCACAGTGCCGTTCTCTCGCTCAGCGGCCTTCCACAAGGCGTTTATCTCATGCAGGCAGCCGATGGCGGACATGTCTACGCCCGTCGTTTCCTGAAGCGATAAGCCTACCTCCGACTTTTGATCACAATCATATAAAAAGGCGCCCCCTGACGTATCAGTGGGCGCCTTTTGTGTGATGACACGTAAGACGTTACTTACTCATGCTATAAGGACGGGCGTCTTGAGCCGTGGCGCGTTGCTTATTGGGCACTGCCGACAGGTCGAAGCGCAGGGCGGCGCCCCGCAACAGGTCGGTATGCGTCAGATAAGTCTTGTCGTATTCCGCGCCGTTGACCGTCAGGCGGTTGATATAACGGTTGGCCGACGAGTTGTTGTCAGCATCGATGGTCACCGTTTTTCCATTCTCCAAATGCAGCGTCACATGCTTGAAATAGGGTGTTCCCACCACATACTGGTCGCTACCGGGGCATACAGGATAGAATCCCATGGCCGAGAACACATACCACGCCGACGTCTGCCCGTTGTCCTCGTCGCCGCAATAACCATCGGGATGGGGCGTATAGAGGCGATCCATCACCTCGCGCAGCCAGTACTGGGCTTTCCAAGGCTGCCCGCTGTAGTTGTAAAGGTAAATCATGTGTTGGATGGGTTGGTTGCCATGGGCATAGTTTCCCATGTTCATAATCTGCATTTCGCGTATCTCATGAATCACGCCCCCATAGTAACTATCGTCGAAAACAGGCGGAACGACAAACACGGAGTCCATCATTTGATTGAAAGTAGCGTCGCCCCCCATCAGATGAATCAACCCCTGCGGATCGTGAAACACGCACCACGTCCAGTGCCAAGCATTGCCCTCGGTGAAGGCATCGCCCCATTTGAAGGGACTAAAGGGGCTTTGGAAGCTGCCGTCCTTGTTGCGTCCACGCATCAGATTGACTGTTTTGTCAAACACGTTACGATAGTTCTGTGCCCGCTTAGCAAAAGGCTCCAGTTCCTTTCTCGACTTTCCGAGCGCCTTACCGAATTGATAAATGCACCAATCATCGTAAGCATACTCGAGCGTTCGGGCCACATTTTCATTGATATTCACGTCGTAGGGCACGTAGCCCAACTTATTATAGTATTCGTATCCCTTACGTCCCGTGCTGCTAACGGTAGGATGTACGGCATTGGCACCATGCTTCACGGCCTCCCACAAGGTTTCGGTGTCGGGCGTGCGAATCCCTTTCAGATAGGCGTCGGCCACGATGGAGGCCGAATTATTGCCCACCATGCAACCGCGATGGCCCGGACTGGCCCACTCAGGAAGGAACCCGCTCTCCCTGTAAGCGTTGGCCAAACCCTGCTGCATCTTGGCGTTCATCGACGGATAAACCAGATTGAGGAAGGGGAAAAGGCAGCGGAAGGTGTCCCAGAAGCCTGTATCAGTAAACATGTAGCCCGGCAACACCTTGCCATTATAGGGACTATAATGAACAGGATTGCCATCTTTGTCGATTTCATAGAAGCTTCGTGGGAAGAGCACCGACCGATAGAAGCAGCTGTAGAACGTACGCAGATGGTCGATATTGTCGTCTTTCACCTCGATACGGCTCAACACCTCGTTCCAACGATGGCGTCCTTGCGCCACGATTTCATCGAAATCGCTGTTGCCCAGCTCCTTTAGGTTCTGTTCGGCCTGCGCGTAACTGATGAACGACGAGGCCACCCGGGCGTGCACGGTTTCGCCCCGGCGAGTCTTAAAGCCGATAATCGCCCCGGCATGCTCGTCCCGCAGCTCGGTCGTTCCTTTCTGTACGCCCTTTGGATTGGCTGTGGCGGTAAAGTCGAAAGGCTTGTCAAAGACAATGACAAAGTAGTTTTTGAAACCTTCGGGCACACCTCCGTTGTTGTAAGTGTTGTAACCTACAATCTTGTTTTCCGAAGGAATAATCTTCACATACGACCCTTTCATATAAGCGTCGACCACCACCTTGGCGGCATCCGTCTGCGGAAAGGTGAAACGAAAGATGGCCGCGCGCTCCGTCGGTGCCACTTCGGTCACGATATCATAGTCGGCCAGATACACCCTATAATAATAAGGTGTCGCCTTTTCGGCCTTATGCGAGAACCAGCTGGCCCGCTTTTCCTCGTCAAAGACGGCCTTTCCGGTGATGGGCATGAGCGAAAACGTGCCGTAATCGTTAATCCACGGACTGGGCTGATGGGTCTGCTTGAAGCCCCGCAGCTTATCGGCGCCATAGGTATAGGTCCATCCGTCGCCGTTCTTGCCGGTCTGCGGCACCCAGAAATTCATGCCCCAAGGCAGGGCAATGGCAGGATAGGTGTTGCCGGTAGACAGCGCGTGCTTCGATTCAGTGCCCACAAGCGTACTTACATAGTCAACGGGTTGTCCGCCCAACTGACCATAACCGGCCACGGAAAGACAGAACAACACGGCTGATATCAAGACTTTTCTCATAAGAATATAAGTTTTTAGATGGTTTCTTTAAGGTTACGATGCGTCATGGCTACACGAACGGCCCGCGCATTGTCTGAAAGCAAAATTACAGTTTTTATTCGGCGACAGCAAATTATATATGGAAATATTGGTGTCCGGATCAACTTCTAAGCAACAGGTTCTCCTCTCCGCCATGCTTATCAACCAGTGTTGCCCTTCATTTTTGGCTTCAACCAGTTGCCATACACCAACCACGCCATGCACAAAATAGGCGAAATTCTCTATGAAAAAATCATACAAAACACTTTCGTATTTTGCTTCACGACAGAAGTTGGCCCGAAAAAGCCCCGTATTTCGAGCTTTTGCGAAAAACAGCCAACTAACTATCAATCAGCACCTTACCGAAAACTGCAACCTAAACACGCATCAAAAGCAACCTGATTCTTTGAAAATAACGACCTAAAAGCAGCCCTTTTAGCCGCTAAAAGCATAACTATGACACGCTAAAAGCATAGCTTTCGCAAGGTAAAAGGGCTGCTTTGAGCGTGTGAAAGCTATGCTTTGACCAAGAAAAGCGTAAAAACGACATCACGAAAGTGCAAAAAACAGGTTTCGAACCCTGTTTTTTGATCTATTTGGAGTATTTTTTGAGGTCGTTTTTCTTACCACTTTCTTTACAAAAAAAATAAACACCAAGCTTACGGAAAGTCTATTTTTGACTCGAAATTTGGCCTTTCACGCACACCTGTTTCTCGATTTATTTCATTGAAACCGACACGTTTTTTCTTGTCATCAATTATTTTTTTGCATTTTTGCATGCAAGATTTCCACCATCATCAAGTTATGATAATAGACCATCACAAGAAAAATAGTCATGAAAAGAATTTTCTACATGCTTCTGTCGCTGCTTTGTTTCAGCCTCACCGCGTGCACCGTGTACGACGAAACTGAGCAACAGCCTCAGCATCAAGGAGAAAACGGTTTGTCACCGTGGCAAGGTCGCTTTGCGATTGAACTGACCGGCAACGGCACGCAGCCCCTCACGACAACGCTGCTTGTGACCGGATCGGAAATAACCTTCGGTCAACTGCCGGGTGCCAGTGGCCCCGTCGTGACTATCTACCTGCATACGGGCAGCTCAGGTACCACCGAATACTTCGACCTGACGCAGAAAGACGATCCGGCCGCGCCCAAATGGGTGGCCGTTTATCAGAAGAAGACGGGGCTATGGAGCGGCGTTGTAACGCTCAACGGGGCTTCTTATCCATTCACCGCAACCAAACGGATTCTCTAAAAGGCGAATGGAATTGGAAGAAAGCATCTTGGACGGAATCAGGCGGGGCGACCGCCGGGCCATGCGACAGCTGTATGACAGTTGCGCCGCACGAGCCATGGCCGTCAGTCACCGCTATGTGGGCGATGCCGACGCCCGCAAAGACATCGTTCAAGAGAGTTTTATCCAAGTGCTGACCCACATCG
Organism: uncultured Prevotella sp.; assembly: GCA_963547405.1. Taxonomy (GTDB): domain Bacteria; phylum Bacteroidota; class Bacteroidia; order Bacteroidales; family Bacteroidaceae; genus Prevotella. The sequence continues at coordinate 16,733 of CAUURC010000016.1, read as the reverse complement.
ACGACTTTCAATATCGGGGCAAAGGCTCACTCATTGCGTGGCTGTTGCGCATCGTCGTCAACCTATCGATTGACTATGTACGCAAGCACGAGCGTTGGGTGCTGACCGACAGCATGCCGGAGACGCCCGATGAGGACGAGCCGCCTGTGGAACAGTTGCCTCCCGAGGCCATTACCGAAATGCTCGGACGGCTTCCCGCCGGCTATCGGATGGTCTTCAACCTCTATGTTTTCGAGCAGCGGTCGCACAAAGAGATAGCGCAGCTGCTGCATATCAAAGAAAACAGTTCGGCTTCGCAGTTTTTCAGGGCCAAGAAAATGATGGCCCGAATGATGAAAGAATACATTAAGACGCAAAAAAAATGAAACAAACAGATTGGACGGACACGCTTCGCAAGCAGATGGAACGGCAGGAAGAGCCTGTCGGCGACGAGCTATGGGCGGGCATTGAGCAGGCTCTCGACGCCCAATCGGCTGCCACGGCTCCGCGGCGATTGGCTTTGCGTCGTTGGATAGTGGCAGCGGCAGTCCTCATAGCGGCCGTAGGAGGTGGCATTTTCTGGTTAAGTCGCCAGACAGATGTGCCTGCCGAACAGCTGGCCACGGAGCAAAAGCTACTGAATCGACGCAATACGATTCGACAATCCATAGGTATAGAACCCGCTGAAACACGCCCCATTGTGGCCCAAAACAAGGCAACACGGCAGGAAGAAACACAGCCCCTGCTCCTTCATTCTATAACCGATGATGGCGCCGAAGTGCCCTATTGCGCCGAACCGAGCGCGCCTCCCTTCGACGATTCTGCCGAAGAAGCGCCGCGCCAGTCGCAGCCTGACACTCCCTCGCAGCCTCTTCTGCAACCTTTAAGCCCCACAACAGAGCCTGTCGTGCGTCACCAAACAACATCCGGTGTCAGTCTGCGCCTCTATGCCGGCAATGGACTGGTGGCCTATCAGCGGCAAGATGGTGTGGTCATGTCGTCCGAAATGCAACGCCAATACCACATGAACAAGCGCAACAGTCCCACGATGTCGCGAGCAGCAACAAACGATGCCACGGTATATCTCGTTGGATATGGCGAAGAGGCGCATCATGACCTACCAATATCTGTGGGATTGACGGCCGACGTGCCCCTAACGGCTTCGTGGAGTCTGACAACGGGCGTGGTATATACCCAACTCAATGCCACCCTGACGCGTCACATGCGCGAACATATCATCACAACCCGGCAACAACTGCACTACGTGGGTGTGCCACTGACCATCAATTACCGGTTGTTACATGGGCGGCGGTTTGCTGTTTACGCCATGGGCGGCGGACAAATAGACTTCAATGTCAAGGCCGACTATCGAACGGAAGGGACGCGACAGCCCATGAAGAAAGACCAACCACAATGCTCTCTGACAGCAGGAGTGGGCGCCATCCTCAAGCTAACACCCGTTGTGGGCCTCTATGCCGAACCTTCGATGCGCTATTCGTTCGACAATGGCAGTTCGGTAAAGACCTTTTTCAAGGAAAAGCCTTTCAGTCCGGCCTTGCAACTGGGTATTCGCATGCAAATGAAATAAGAGAAAACCTTTAATCACGATTAAAAAAATATGAATGTAAAGAAACTAAGTATTTTACTTTTAGGAGCCTTTCTGATGAGTTGGCCTACAACCGTCATGGCACAAGAGGATGATATTCCCCTGCGTGAAGTATCATTAGGCATGGGCTTCGGCACCTCAAATCTGGGAATAGATTGGGGGTATGACGACGACCTCATGTACATGCCGTATAATGGCAGTCCGCTTGCTACCTACCGTCGTCTGAAAATCTACGACGACGGAAGTGTCCAATCACCCTGTTACAGCATCGCTTTTCGTCAGGACTTTAAATGCGGTCGTTGGATGAGTTATGGTCTGACGGCATCGTATGAATACAAAAAAGACACATGGAGAAGCAGAGCTACCAAACGCGTTACGAGCACAGCTATCGAAAGTTACTTCACGTTGATGCCCACCCTGCGCTACTATTACTTGCGCCACAAGGGCTTCCGCATGTACTCTGAGGGCGGTTTGGGCATGTCGTTGTATTACCAGCGGAGCATGAAAGAGCAATCGGGACATTACAAACTCAACCTTACGGGTCAGTTTACGGGCTTCGGTATTCAAGTGGGCAAGCGTGTATTCTTCGGTACTGAATTAGGTTACGGCTGCTTAGGCGTGGTCCGTTTGATGGCCGGTTATCGTTTTTAATTTTAAAAAAGAATAGCAAGATGAAAAAGAAAATATACCTTTTGACATGGCTTATCATGACGAGTTGCTGTCTGACGAGCTGCATTTACGATTCAGGCTCAAGCCATGACGCGACGGCACCGGGATTCAAAGCCTACGAATACGTGCGCAAGGCCAACGAACCGTTGACCGACATGCTCTTCATGGCTTATCTGTCGCACAAGTATTTTGCGCTTCCGAGCGAAGCGGAACGTGTAAAATTCACGAAAGAATACTTCCCTAAATGCGAAATTTACGACACGCTGAAGGCAGACGGAACCCGCAATTGGAAAGTACTTTACCGCCAATCGGATTACTATTTTGAGCACTTTCTCTTCTCGGAGACGCCCCAAGGACTGCTGCAAGCCAGCATGTTCTCGGCCCATAACAGCAACGAGATACAGAATGTCTATCGTTTTCAGGCACAAATAGGCAAGGATAATCAATGGACGCTGAGCGATTACAAGGTCACCGTGAAGGAAAACATCCCCAAAGGACATCCTGACATCAACGAGTTTGACTGCAATGCCAAGCATTTAGACGTCGTATGGGTAGAGCCTAAGAACGATTCGCTGTATTGCGACCTCACCGGCACGATACAAATGGCCAGCCACGAAACGCCGTCGCTGCAGATTGAGGTGAAGACAAGGCAGCCTCTGCGGGCGCAACTGAATCGCCGAAACCTGTATTCGACCATTTTCCCGTGGACCAAAGGGAAACTGGAACTGACGGTTACGGACAGTGAAACGAAGGATACCGACCATGTGAGCGTCACGCTGTCGGGCAATGCCGATCGCCGTGTGCTTATCGAAATGAATAATACTTCACAACCATGGTAACCTAAACATTGCCACACCCCCACTACTCATCATCATTATACCCTTCATTGACAGAAAGGGAAAAGTCAAGAAATGGCGGAGAGTAGCGTATTAGGGCGTGGCAATGTTTTATCTTTAATCAAGTTTAAGCGCAAAAATAATCTGCCAACTGGGTCAAAAACTCATTTTTCTTTCGGGTTGAGGTCAAAAGGAAGAAGTGATCTTTCGTCATCATCATTGGCGTTATTGAGGCGATCGAAGTCAGAAATATAAGACCGATCTTGTATGATTTTAAATTTCTCATATTCATCATACGCTTTCGCCCTTGCTTCCTCTTGCGAAATCGTTCCTGATGACGTATTAACTTCATAATCCATTGTTGCGAGATATTGAGCAAGTCGTTTACGCCAATCGTCCATAGTGGTGATAATGTGACGCCGAGCACGAGTTTCGGCGTAGTCAAGAAATGAAGTCGCTATCGTGTTAAGTTGATTTAGCTCATCTTCCGACAGATAATTCTTTGCTATAATCGTGTCAGACTTCTGCACACGTCCATTAGGAGCTTTCTTCCAAGTGGTCAATCCCATGTGTGGTTGTTCCGCATCGGCTCGATTATAAACTATCTCGGCTGCGGTGTTATGCGTCACAGCCAAATGCATCATATTCTGTACCATCTTGAAGAACATGTAAGTACTCTCTGCTTTAGAGTCATAATCAGCACTGCACTCCGCGTAAATATCGGTTATCTTCTGATAATAACGCCGCTCCGAAGCGCGTATCTCACGGATGCGTTCGAGCAAGTCGTCGAAATAATCTTTGCCAAAATGCTTACCTTGTTTAAGACGTTCGTCATCGAGCACATAACCTTTGATAATAAACTCTTTTAATACCGCGGTTGCCCAAATACGAAATTGTGTAGCTTGATAACTGTTTACACGATAGCCCACAGCAATAATGGCATCAAGATTATAAAACAAAGGGGTACGCTCCACATCACGCTCTCCTTCGGTTTGAACTATCCCAATCTTTCGGATAGTTGCCTCTTTCCGCAACTCTCCGGTCTCATATATCTGACCCAAGTGATAGTTTACTGTCCTTACATCCACTCCAAACAATTCTGCCATGCGCTTCTGCGACATCCAAAAAGTATCGTTGTTGAAAAGAACTTCTATCTTTGCTTCTCCTTGAGCGGTCTTGTATAACAATATGTTGGAACTCAATGAGTTTTGCAACAGTTCGGTTGTGGACACCGTTTTGCTGAAATACTCTCGCGCCTGTTTGACAAGCATTTTCCTACTATCGCCATTTTCCGCGATAATCATACATGCCATACGTGACAGATAGAAAGTATTGACCTTACGAAATGAGCCACTGCCGAGTTTAACCATATCAACCGCATGGTTGAAATGGTCTTCGATTTTCAGGCCTTTAGCACCGGCCATTTCTATCGCTTTATCGATTACCCGTTGAAACTTCCAATAGGCAGAGTAGCCCATAGCATTACAGAGATCGCGCGAACTCCAATACGCTTCGTTGTTATCGTATATCCTACGAATCGTATCAAACGTTGATTGCATCTCCGGTATATTATTCTTTTCTGCCATACTCAATGTCTTTCTAAGATTCCATCCATTTGAACCTACAAGTACAAAGATACACTTTAAAGATTGTTGCCCCAAACAGAAATATAAATTAATGTCTGTCAGTATCAAAAAACAATTATAAATTCCCAAGATTTTCAACCGGAGGTCGTAGGCGTTATGTTTTGCCGCCTCTTTTGTCAAGAAAAGCGAGGTGTTTTTAACATTTCAAGATAGTGGCATCTGGAAAATAAAAAGCTGATTTGCACACGATGTTCGAGCAAAAACCGCACGATCGGGGCTAACCGTTATGCTTTTGGAAGGTGAAAGCATAGCTATGACAACGCCAAAGCATAGCTACTGGAAGGCCAAAGCATAGCTTTCAGAAGGTAAAAGGGCCACGATTGAAGGGCAAAAAGGGACAAAAACGAGGGTAAGCTATGCGAGGCGGCGGGCACAAAACAACAAAGTAACTGATTATTAACAACTTACAAACTTCGTCGTCGTTGGGTTTTTTGCGCCCAACAAGCGGTTGGCTCGAAAAAAACGCAGCCATTTTGAGGCTGTTGTAAAGATATTTCATAAACATAAAAAAGTGGTGTTTAATTTTGGAATATCATGCTTTTGGCGTACCTTTGCAATAAAGTATCTTATGATGGCTACGCTTCCTTTATGGCAAGAGGAGTATTGGGTTTTGCTGATGCAACTCTATATGAAAAAACCGGTGGGCGTCAAGGCTTTATACTCCAAACCTTTGATCGACTTGAGTCTCGAGCTTCATATTGAGCCCGCGTATCTCTACCAGCAGCTTTTCCGCATTCGCAGAAAGGATACGCCCAGCATACAGCAGCTCTGGAACACTTATGCCGACCACCACAGCCGTCTCAGCCGCGAGGCCAAGCGTGTGCGACGGATGAGAGGTTACGGTAATGCCGCCGGATTCTACGAGGGAGTAGACATTCATGAGACGTTTGAAAAGGACTTCAGACCGCTTCCGCAGCAGCCACAGCTCACCCCCGTCATGCTCATTCGCATCCTCGACCTCTACTTCAGGCTCACGCCCATGACCATGGTTGCAAGCACTTCGGAGATAAAAGAGGAGGCCCGACTGCTGAAAATACCCGCCACGCTCATCGTCAACGCGATGGAGGTGTTTCAATTCTGCGACCCCTACCTCAACCGTGGCGACCTTATGATCGATCCCTTGCTGCAACCCTGCAAGGACATCTGGAAGCGATATGGCAACGATAATCCCGAAAATCTGGCGGCGGTGGCGGCCCAATTGAAGGATTATTTCAAATAACGAAACGCATGGCACAGAAGTTAATACAGACCCAAGAGCAGAAATTAGCGCAGTTGCAGCGTCTTTCGCAACAGCAAATGCTGGTGGTGCACCTGCTCGAAATGCCCATTACCGAATTGGAAGAGAATGTCAACGCCCAGCTCGACGACAATCCCGCGCTGGAAAAGGTCGACGAGGGTGAGGACGATATGCCCGATCTGCGCGACGACGGCAGCGTGGCAACCGACGAACCCGAAGGTTTCGAGGAGGAAAACGAGCGCGAGGAGCGCCAGGAAGCCCTCGACGACGCGCTCGAAAATATCGGCTACGACGACCAAATGCCCGATACGCAATGGAGCCAGCGACAGAACGCCGACTACGAAGAAATCGTCTACGGCGACACGATATCGTTCTATGACAAGCTGAAGGAGCAAATGGGCGAACTGGAACTGACAGCCCAACAGGAGCATATCATGGAATATATCATCGGAAGTCTCGACGACGACGGACTGCTGCGCAAGGATCTCGACACAATTTGTGACGAACTGGCCATCTATCAGAACATCGACGTGAGCGTGGCGACAATCGAAGAGGTGCTCCGAAAGTTGCAAACGTTCGACCCCGCGGGCATTGGCGCACGCTCGTTGCAGGAGTGTCTGTTGCTCCAAATCGACCGCCTGCTCGACGAAGAGCGGGAAAACGGACAGTCGGGAAGGCTGACCCACCTCATGCGTGAGGTCATTACCAACTGCTTCGAAGACTTCACACGCAAGCGATGGAGCCGCATTCAGGATCAACTGCGGCTGACCGACGCCACCATAGAGGCACTGAAGGAAGAAATCAAACGCCTCAATCCGAAGCCGGGAGCAGCCATGGGCGAAACCATTGGGCGCAGCCTGCAACAGATAACACCCGATTTTATTGTCGATACGGCCGACGACGGCACCGTGACGTTCTCGATGAACAACGGCGGACTGCCCAACCTTGCCGTCTCGTCTTCGTTCACGAAACTGGTAAACGACTACAAAAAACGCAAGGAAAAGCTGAATCGACAGGATCGGGAGGCCATGGTCTACGCCCGCGACAAAGTGGACAAGGCGCGAAACTTCATCGACGCCATACAACAGCGCCGCCATACGATGTATTTAACCATGAAAGCCATCATCGCATGGCAGCACCGGTTCTTCACCGATGGCGATGAGGCCGACCTGAAACCGATGATTCTGAAAGATATTGCGGAGAAAACGGGGCTCGACATCTCGACCATCAGCCGCGTGAGCAACGTAAAATACGTGCAGACACGATGGGGAACGTTCCCCCTGCGCTTCTTCTTCACCGACGGCTACGACACGGGTAGCGGCGAAGAGACCTCCACTCGTAAAATCAAACTGGCGCTGAAGGAGATGATCGACAAAGAAGATACGAGCCGTCCGTTGAGCGATGAGGCTCTGGCAAAGGAGATGAAGAAGATGGGTTATCCCGTGGCAAGGCGCACGGTGGCGAAGTATCGCGAACAGATGGGGATACCCATTGCCCGCCTCCGCAAAGACTGAGCGCCGGCAAAACGTTTTGAAAGAAGAGAAAAAAGAATATAATCAATCGTAAAGTGATTAAAGAGAAAGAATTAATTGCGGTGGCACGGGCCGTCAGCACGGTATTCAATCCATTCTATCTGCCCATGGTGGGGCTGATAGCGTTGTTTTTCTTCAGCTATCTGAAGATGCTACCAACGTTCTACAAAGCCACCGTTCTGGTAATGGTCTACGTGTTTACGGCCCTGCTGCCTACGCTGCTCATCCGCTTCTATCGCAATACGCAGGGATGGTCGCTCTTTGAACTGGGCGCTCGCGAACGACGCATGGTGCCCTATGTCATCGCCATTCTGTGCTATTTTATCTGCGTCTACCTCATGAGAATCTTCCACATACCCCACTTTATGGGCAGTATTCTGGTGGCCGCATTGCTGATTCAGGTGGTCTGCGCGCTCATTAATATATGGTGGAAGATATCTACCCACTCGGCAGCGATCGGCGGTGTGGCCGGTGCCTTGCTGGCTTTCGCCATGATTTTCACCTTCAACCCGATGTGGTGGTTCTGCTTGGTGATGGTGCTTTCGGGTGCCGTGGGCACCAGCCGCATGATTCTGCGGCAACATTCGCTGTCACAGGTGGTGGTGGGCTTTGGCATGGGACTCGTCGTTTCTTTCTTCGCGATACTCTTGTGAATAATATGGAGGAGGAGAATTTAGAGGAGATAAGGAGATTAAGATTAAAGGGAGATAAGGAGTTAAGGAGTTAAAGGGAGTTAAGACAATGGTTGGGTTATCGGATATAAACGGATATAATCAAGATAAAGCGTTGATAAGACAAATATTTGTCTTAACTCCACGACGAGCAAATAGAGCGACAACTCCCTCTACTCTGCAACTCCAAAAGACTAACGTCTTAACTCCTTATCTCCCTTTAACTCCTTTAACTCCCTCTACTTTGCAACCCAAAAAGACTAACGTCTTAACTCTCTTTCACTCCTTGACTCCTTTAACTCCCTCTACATTGCAACCCCAAAAGACTAACGTCTTAACTCCCTTTAACTCCTTGACTCCTTTAACTCCCTCTACATTGCAACCCAAAAAGACTAACGTCTTAACTCCCTTTCACTCCTTAACTCCTTTAACTCCCTCTACATTGCAACCCCAAAAGACTAACGTCTTAACTCCTTAACTCCCTTTAACTCCTTAACTCCCTCTAAACTCTCCTTAACCCCTTTAAAACAACAATAAATCATAACAAAAATGAAACCATTAGTAAGTATTATCATGGGCAGTACGAGTGATCTGCCCGTCATGGAAAAGGCCTGTAAGTGGCTCGATGATAACGAAATCCCATTTGAAGTGAACGCCCTTTCGGCCCATCGCACGCCCGACGCGGTTGAAGCATTCGCCAAAGGAGCCAAGGCACGCGGCGTGAAAGTCATCATTGCGGCGGCCGGAATGGCTGCGGCACTGCCCGGTGTCATCGCTGCTTCGACCCCGTTGCCCGTTATCGGCGTACCCATCAAGGGCATGCTCGACGGTCTCGACGCCATGCTGTCGATCATTCAGATGCCCCCCGGCATACCGGTAGCCACCGTTGGCGTCAACGGAGCACAGAACGCGGCCATTCTCGCCGCCCAAATGATTGCCCTGAACGATGAGAACGTGGCAGCCAAAGTAGACGCATGGAAGGCCGGACTGGGTGAAAAGATTGAGAAAGCCAATAAGGATTTGGCCGAAATCAAGTATCAGTTTAGGGTGTAGCATACGATGGATTTATTCAATTTTCAACGTCGTGCCACGACCGTCGTGCATGTCGGTGCCATTGATATGGGTGCCGACAACCCCATTCGGGTGCAGAGCATGACCACCACCAATACCAATGACACCGACGCTTGCGTAGCGCAGGCCGAAGAAATCATCAAGGCCGGTGGCGAACTCGTGCGACTGACGACGCAAGGAACCAAGGAGGCGGAAAACCTGCAGCCTATCAACGCACGGCTCAGGGCTGAAGGATATGACACGCCTTTGGTAGCCGACGTCCACTTCAACCCTAACGTGGCCGACGTGGCCGCACGCTTTGCCGAGAAGGTTCGCGTCAATCCGGGCAACTATGTAGACCCCGCCCGCCGCTTCATCAAGCAGGAATATACGGACGAGGAGTACGCGCAGGAACTGAAAAAGATAGAAGATCGCTTCATTCCTTTCCTGCGGATATGCAAGGAAAACCATACGGCCGTGCGCATTGGCGTGAACCACGGTTCGCTCTCCGACCGCATCCGCAACCGCTACGGCGACACGCCGGCCGGCATTGTAGAAAGCTGTATGGAGTTTCTCCGTATCTGTAAGCGAGAGGATTTCAATGATGTGGTGATTTCGGTCAAGGCTTCCAATACGGTGATTATGGTGCAATCGGTGCGCATGTTGGTAGCCGCGATGGACAAGGAAGACATGCACTATCCGCTCCATTTGGGCGTAACGGAAGCCGGTGAGGGCGAAGACGGACGCATCAAGAGTGCCGTGGGGATTGGCGCGCTGCTTGCCGACGGCATTGGCGACACGATTCGGGTGAGCCTGAGCGAAGAACCGGCTGCCGAAATACCTGTGGCACGCCATCTCGTAGACTACATCGGCAGTCACGCGGGCCATTTAGTGATTCCCGGAACAGCCTCAAAAGACTTCGACTGGCTGCATCCGCAGCGACGCAAGACCCGTGCCGTGGCCGGCATTGGCGGCAGTAATGTGCCTGTGGTCATCGCTTCGCAATCGCGAGAGCAGGCATCCTCCGTTGCCGACACGGGCCAACAGCCGGCCGATTACCTGTATGTGGGCAGTCAGTTGCCCGAAAAACCGGTAGACGGACAGAAGTACTTAGTAGATTACGACAAATATCTCGCCTTGCAAAATGCCCAATCGCCGTTGGTGGCTGAGGGACGACTGGCACCCGTTTTCCCCACCGATGCCATCCCATTCATCGGCATGACCAAGGCCGAAGTGAAGTTTCTGGTGCTCAAGTTCGGTGCGCCGACCGAGGAATATCAGGCCTGTCTGCGCCTCCATCCCGAGGTGGTGGTAGTCTGTGTCAGCAATCATCAGAACCGATTGGGCGACCAACGTGCGCTGGTTCATGAGTTGATGAACGCCGGTTTGTTCAATCCCGTGGTCTTCGCGCAGATGTATCGCCATTCAAAAGCGGAAAAGAGCGACTTCCAATTGGAAGCTGCCGCCGACATGGGAGCCTTGATGATCGACGGATTGACCGACGGATTATGGCTTCTGAACGACGGTGACATCCCGCAGGAAACTATCGTCGACACGGCCTTCGGTATTCTACAAGCCGCTCGTTTGCGCGTCAGCAAAACCGAATACATCTCCTGTCCGGGCTGCGGTCGCACCCTTTACGATCTTCGGGAGACCATCGCCAAGATTCGCGAGGCCACCAAGGATATGAAAGGACTGAAAATTGGAATCATGGGGTGCATTGTGAACGGCCCCGGAGAGATGGCCGATGCCGACTATGGTTATGTGGGAGCAGGCGTCAACAAGGTCAGTCTTTATCGTGGCCAGGTGTGCGTCGAAAAGAATATACCGCAGGAAGTGGCCGTTGAACACTTGCTGGCGTTAATCAAAAAGCATACTGCGCAATAAATAGAGTAATCATAAAGTTATATCATATTTTTTGTTTTTTGCACAAAACAACAATATGGGAAAAACAGCTATTGACGTTTCTGAGCAGATAGAACTGCTAAGACAGCGTGGAATGATCATTAATGATGAGGCTAAAGCTAAGGAAGTATTACTTGACATTGGCTATTATCGTTTGGGATTCTATTGGTTTCCATTTGAGAAATCTTATCCCAAGAGAAAAGATAGAACGCATCAATTTGCCAAAGGAGCCAACTTTGACAATATTGTTAAACTATACTACTTTGACTTTAGTCTGAGGAATATTCTGACAAAATATCTCAATCGGATAGAGATTAACCTCAGAACATTCCTCACTTATTATGTATCTAATATGCACAGGGATTCACCTACATGGTTTGTAGACCCAGCCATTGTTTCTCTATCGTATGTCCAAAGCTTTGACAGAGAAGTCTATACAAGTAAGTTCAAGCTTAATCCTATTATCAAACACCATCATAAGGTTCATATAAATGATAAATACGCTCCTGCCTGGAAGACCATAGAGTTTATGACATTAGGAGAGGTTATCTATTTGTTTAATGCTATTAAGGATCAGAATATTAAAAGAGTAATTAGTGAACATTTTGGTATAAAGCAGTTAGTTGTTTTTAATAGCTACCTGTCCGTTATCAGAACAATAAGAAATTATTGTGCTCATGGTAATATTTTGTATGATATTGCATTACCAATCTCTATCAGAAGAGGTCCGGCAGGGAAAATGTCAGAATCTGATTATCAAAGATTACATGGTGCTATCAAAGTAATATATTATATGATAGGTGCTGTATCGAAAAACAGACAAAATGATTTGAAAATGGAATTGATAGCGCTTTTTGAAAAGTATGATAAAGTACAAGAGGTGCGAGAAACCATAGAAAAAGCAACAGGAATAGAAAATATTAGTATAATACTTGCCTAATTCAAATTTAAATACTATATTTGTGACGTAGATAGTGCCGATAAAGACTTTTAGTCGCTTTATTAGCACTCTAAAAAGGTAAAACAGGGGCTGTACACTTTGTCGGTACAGTCCTTCTTTTTTTTGTATAAGAACGACCCCGTTACCTCCCTTTCACTCCACTTCCTCTTCCGTATACTCGTAAAGTTTCTTGTAGAAGGGATGGCGGGTCAGCGTTCTGACGTCGCCAAGGATAATCAGTTTCATGCGGGCGCGGGTTATCGCCACGTTCATTCGCCGCAAATCACGTAGGAATCCTATCTGTCCTTCGTCGTTGCTGCGTACCAGCGACACGAGGATAATGTCGCGTTCCTGCCCTTGAAAGCCGTCGACCGTGTTGATACTGATGAGCCGCCGATAGGGTTTGAAGAACGCTTCGTGCTTGATAAGGCCACGCAGATACTGCACCTGCGCACGATAAGGCGAGATAACACCCACATCGATGCGCTCATCGAGTAGCCGTTGTCGGCCAATCTTCGTGAAGTAATCCCGCAAAGTGTCGAGAGTGAGTTGGGCTTCGACCTTGTTGACGCGCCCGAAAGAACTGCCCACAAAGGTCTCGCCATAAGTTTCCGCTGTGTTTTCCAAGCCCTCCGGATGGACAGAAGCCGCGTCGGCATGCTGACTATCGCGCCATTCGATGGGGCGATCATAATCGAGTATACCCCTGTATCTGATCTGTGGCGCGCTCTCCACTTGTCCGTGATAGAACCAATCACTCGAAAATCGCATGATTTTCTCATTCATTCGGTATTGTATTTTCAGCAAAGTAACCGCTTCGGGCTTGTTTTCGACAATGTGTTCCATGAGTGTTTTGCCCAGTTCGGCCCGCAACGCGGCGATACTTTTCACCGTCGGAGGCAGTTGGCAGTGGTCTCCTGCCAGCACGACACGCGTCACGCGCCGCATCGGAATCCAGCAGGCAGCCTCCAAAGCCTGTGCCGCTTCGTCGACAAAGAGTGTTCCGAACTTCATTCCTTCAAGCGTGCGATGGGCCGATCCCACCAATGTCGATGCGATGACACGCGCTTCGCCGAAGAGTTCGGCGTTGATTCTGATTTCCAATTCGGTGGCGCGCGCCTTCAACCGTTCCATCTTCTGGTGGCGATTTTCGCCTCCCTTGCGCCGCTGACCACGCAACTCGCGGATCGCCTTGCGCAAACTCCACAACTGCGGGTAGTCGGGATGGGCCTCGAAACGCCGCTCATAGGTGAAGCCCAACATCTTATCGTTCACCCGGGTGGGATTTCCGACCCGCAGAACGTTGACACCCCGATCCACAAGTTTCTCACAAATCCAGTCTACAGCCATATTGCTTTGCGCGCAAACGAGCACCTGACTCTCGCGCATCAGCGTCTCATTGATAGCTTCTACCAATGTCGTGGTCTTGCCGGTGCCCGGCGGTCCGTGAACGACAGCCACGTCCTTAGCCCACAACACCTCGTTCACGGCCCGCTCCTGAGTGGGGTTGAGCCATGGAAAAGTAGTTGGCTGAAAGGTGAATCGCTCCGCTTTTTGGTTGGTATAGAACAGTTCGCGCAGTTGCGCCAGCCGATTATCCTTGGCCGCAATCACTCGGTCGAGCGCGTCGAACATCGTTTTGTAGCTCGTTTCGTCGAACGACAGCTGCACACCGACCGGCGTTTCGGCCGACTGAAGGTCGAGCAGAGGCGCCGAGTCGGGCACAATGACAACCATGCGGTCACCGTCTACGTAGGAAACCGTGCCCGTGAAGTGATAATAATATAAAGAGGTGGAAGATGATTGTTGAGCGTTAATGGGATGTGGGGTATTCTTTTCGCGGAAGAACATGACCGGACGGCCAAACTCAAAGTTGTGTTCGATGTCCTGTTCGGTGGTGCGGAACACCTCGATGGCCCGCTGATTGAGAGAGTTGTAGAAGCTCTTGCCCATCCGCAGTGGAAACCACGCATCGCCACGCTTCACCTTTCGGGCCACGCCGGCGGCCTCGGTCTGTCGTCGAAACTCTTCTTTCTCAGCGTAATACTCCATTTGGAGCAACAGTTTCTGACGTTTTAATTCTTCAATCGCTAAGCTCATACTCCTTATTTTTAGGTAGAGAACGTGCCATTTTCAGTATTCCCAACCGCATTTAATCCTTAAATTCCAATTCCAACTGCACCCATTCCCCTCTTTTCAACCCATCTCCGTCGGCCGGATTTGATACCGACAGTCCGATTAGTCGAATGGGATGCGCGGCCGAACAGTCCACTTCGGCCAGCAGTCTCTTGGCCAACGACAGGATTTCTTCTTTGGTTTTCAGATGTTTGCGCTGCGTTGCGCTGCGCGTTATCTGCTGGAAATCGTTGTATTTCACCTTCAGCGTGAGCGTCTTTCCTTCAAAATCGTCTTTGGCGATACGCTCCACGAGTTCGAGCACGGTGTGATAGAGTTCGATGATAACGGCCGACTGTTGACTGATATCCTCAGAAAACGTATGCTCGCAGCCCACCGATTTACGCACGCGCTCCACCACAACAGGCCGCCGGTCAATACCTCGGGCGAAATCATAGAACAGTTGTCCGGCCTTTCCAAAGACCTCTTTCAAATGTCCGAGTGAGCATTTGCGCAGGTCGCGCCCCGTAAATATACCCATGTAATGCATGCGTTTGGCCGTTTTGGGGCCCACGCCCCACAGCTTTTCGACGCGTAACCGGCTGATGAAGTCAAGTGCTTTGTCGGGATGAATGGTGCAAAGACCATCCGGTTTGCGCTCGTCCGAGGCAATCTTGGCCAGCAGTTTGTTGTAGGAAACGCCGGCCGAGGCTGTCAAGCGCAGTTCGTCCTTGACGCGTTGCTTGATTTCGCGGGCGATGTCGACCGCCAGTTCCATGCCGCGCTTGTTCTCCGTCACGTCGAGAAAGGCCTCGTCAATGGACAATGGTTCGATGATGTCGGTGTAATCGTGGAAGATGGCATGCACCTGAGCCGACACTTCGCGGTACACTTCGTAGCGTGAGGGCACCACAATGAGCTGCGGACACATGCGTTTGGCCAGCATCATCGGCATAGCCGAATGTACACCGAACTTGCGCGCTTCGTAACTGGCCGTAGATACGACGCCCCGCTCGCCGTCATGACCGATGGCGATGGGCTTTCCGCGCAGCTCGGGATTATCCCTTTGCTCAACGCTGGCAAAGAAAGCGTCCATGTCGATATGAATGATTTTGCGTTGTGGCACGCTTGGTAGAAGCTGCCCATTGATTGGCAGCTATACAAAAGTACGAAAAACTTTTTGTTTTTTTCAGCCATACCTAAAAGAAATCAAGGTGGCGGTTTCAACATGCAAATGCACCGCCCGCAAAGTTAAAGAATATTTTCGTAAAAACACTCAAAAGGGGTACGAAAATTTAATTTTTCTCTTGGGCGACGGTTTATTTTGTCAGCAACTTTGGTAACAAACTGATGACTGATATTTTCAAAAGTGGATGATTTGGGGATATATTGCCTGATAAGACCGTTCTGATTTTCAATCGAACCTTTTTGCCATGATGAATACGGATCGGTGAAGTAGACCGTAACACCCATTTTTTTTGTAATGTATTCATGACAGGCAAACTCCAAGCCGTTATCAGTCGTTATTGATTTAAGGAAAGCTTTATATGGCATTAGTATTCGAACAACCGTCTTTGCCAGTTCTTTGGCTTCTTTTCCTTTGTTCAACTTTCTCATAAACAACATGCCTGTACTTTTTTCAGTAAGGGTCAGTATGGCTCCATGGTTCCCTTTGCCTACAATGGTGTCCATCTCGAAATCACCAAAGCGTCTACCATCTGCTTCTTCCGGTCTTTCGCTTATATTTACCCTATTACAAATAATTGATCCACTGCCACTTACTGGACGTGCCCGGTGTTTAAGTTTATGACGACAGTAAAGATACAAAGACCCTCCATTCTTCTTGTCTGCACGGATGATCTTGTATATAGTCTCATGAGATATTGACATACCCCGTTCCTTTAAAGCTGCAGAAATCTGTTCCGGAGACCACTGTTCTTCCACTAATAGCCGCACTGCTTCATCCTTTATCTCTTGGGAAATGGCGCGGTTGCCTGGTCTTCGTATCTTTCTATAATCGGCATTTTTCTGGGCAGTCTCCCAATTATAAGTTCCACGGACTCCGCTGTTGCGGTTGATTTCACGAGTAACGGTAGAATGATTAACTCCTATCGAGTCTGCTATCTTTGCCCTGCTCCATCCGTTTTGAATAAAAGTTGAAATTGCGTATCTTTGCTGTGAAGTTAAATGGTTGTACATAAATGTATAATCTGTTACTTAATGAGATAATTGATCTTATTATTTTAATTAAATAATTTTAACACGAGGCTTATAATGCCTATGTTTATGATTTTTTAATACTTACGCTTTGTAGTCTTTTTTATTCAATAGGCTACTGCAAAAAGTCTCTTCCTGTATTATTTATTTGATGTATATCTATCTTTCCATTTTCGTTTCTGGTTTCGACCTCACTTTTCGTCCGCTTGCGGTCATCCATCGACTTTTATTCTGCAAAAGTATCGCAGGCAGGGAACACGGCAAACACCGGAATACTCCCTATTGGCGGAAAACTTTTCATGACCCTCCGAAATCAAAGATTGCGGTTTC
>CAUURC010000015.1:0-45965 GCA_963547405.1 uncultured Prevotella sp. | reverse complement strand
TGTTTTTCGCCCGCATGACCGAAGGTGTAGTGCGTCTCCCAATAAGGTGTGACGGCGCTACGGAGCAGTTCGCCTGCCGCCTTCACGTCGTGGCAATCGAGCAGTTGGCTCAGTCCGGCTCGTCGTTGATAGAACAAATTGGCCAGTTGAGCGATGCGAATATGTGGAAAATTCTGAGGACGGAGTCGCAGAAACTTCCAAAGTTGGAAGTCGATAGGCTCAAAAGAAAACTTGTGTTGTAGGTAGAGATACTCCTTGCGAAGCCGTTGAAAGTAACTGTCGGCAATGGCTTCGGTCCGGTGATGCTCGGCAATGGCCGCCGGATCGAGCAGTCCGGCCTGCCCCAGAAAGATAGCTTCGATTTGCAGAAGGTCGTCCTGATGGTGGGCAACAGCCTGTAACGGAACACGATAAGCCCACGCTTCAAAGGCGTCGCCGTTGATTCCGAAGCCGTAGTTGCGGGCCAGTGTGACGAAATAACCGGCTTCCCACGAACCGTCGCAGCGCTTTACACGCTCCATAATGGCCTCCGTCTTTTGCTCCAGTCGCTCCGTTTGCAGCGCGTTCATCCACGCGTGGACGCTGAGTTGTGAGAGCGAGGGAATGATACGGTAGCAAGGAGGATATTGGTCGGTGGTGAGCAGTTCGTCGTAATGCGCCTTTACGTACTCGGGAACATCGAGTTGCAGTTGCGCCAGTGGCTCTCCCTTCTCGTTGCGGACCGGTCGATCGATACAGCCACACACGTGTAGAATCACGTTGTTGTAGCGTGGATCACGGTCATGTCCGTGCAAATACCAGTCGCTCGATTGATCATGAATCTCGACGTTGCCCACCCACAGCGTGCCGGCGATCTTGATTTTGGCATTGAAGAAGTCAGGTCCGGCGTCGCGATTGTGCAGTCCCGGGTCGATGATTTCTATCTGCTGGCCGTCGGTCGTGGTCATCGGACCGTGTCGCCACAGCTTATGTTTCCATACGTAGTGTAAAAGTTGTTCCATCCGTATCAGGCGTTTAAGCATCATACAAAAGTAGAGATTATATTTGAAAGTGGCTTTAAAGGCCCTCCAAAATTTGTACAAAAGGCCTTAAATATTACTTTTTATTGCATTTCAGTCTTTTATCTTTGAAAAAGAAGCATTATCTTTGCCACAAATAATTAAGTTTCAAGTTGTAAACTAACAAATAATCAAGTAAAGATGAAAATAGCATTGATCGGCTATGGCAAGATGGGCCACATGATCGAAGACATCGCTTTGCAGCGTGGTCATGAGATTGTGTGTCGCATTGACGTGGATAATCCGGAGGCATTCGACTCTCCCGCCTTTGCCGGAGCTGATGTAGCCATAGAGTTTACCAACCCTATGGCGGCCTACGATAACTACCTGAAGGCCTTCAAACATGGCGTAAAGGTCGTGAGCGGTTCCACGGGATGGATGAAAGATCATGGCGACGACGTGAAAAAGCTCTGTACCGAAGGCGGCCACACACTCTTTTGGGCCAGCAATTTCTCGGTGGGCGTGGCCATCTTTTCGGCTGTCAACCGCTTCTTAGCTAAGATTATGAACGGTTTTCCCGCGTATAATGTCTGCATGCAGGAAACCCATCACGTGCATAAACTCGATGCTCCGTCGGGCACGGCCATCACTTTGGCCGAGGAAATCGTTGAAAATATCGACCGAAAGAAGGACTGGAAGCGTGGCGTCACATACTGGACGAGCGACAGGCATGAAGACGCGGGCGACCCGATAACCGAGGATGACTTGGTCATTAACTGCGTGCGCGACGGCGAAGTTCCCGGTATTCACACTGTGATGTACGACTCCGAGGCCGACATGATTACCATTGAGCACGATGCCCACAGCCGTAAAGGCTTTGCGTTGGGGGCCGTATTGGCAGCCGAATATACATTGAATCATCAGGGATTGCTCACAACGAGCGACTTGTTTAAATTCTAACCTACGTTGAAAGACAATGATCGATAAAGAAAAAGCTAAGCTGAATATGCGTGTACAGTGGACGAAGTTCACGGTTGTAATCATCCTCTATCTCCTGTTTCTGTTTTGGTTGAAGAGCTGGTTAGGGCTTATCGTGATACCATTCATCTACGATGTTTATATTACCAAGAAGATACGGTGGCAGTGGTGGAAAGATTCCGAAGGCCCGGTACGCTTCATTATGAGTTGGGTTGATGCCCTTGTCTTTGCCCTTGTGGCCGTTTATTTCATCAACCTGTACTTCATTCAGAACTTTGTTATTCCTTCTTCCTCACTCGAAAAGAGCCTGCTCACAGGCGATTACCTTTTAGTTTCCAAGATAAGTTATGGTCCGCGCATTCCGCAGACACCGCTTACCATGCCTCTTACGCAGCATACCATGCCCCTTTTTGGCGTGAAGAGCTACGTGGAATGGCCACATTGGGACTATCGTCGTGTGAAAGGATTGGGCCATGTGAAGCTCAACGATATCGTGGTTTTCAATTATCCGGCCGGCGATACGCTGGTGAATGCCGAACGTTATCAGGCTGCCGACTTCTACAGCATGTGTAATCAGTTGGGCGAACAGATTTATGAACAGCAGAATCCGCAACCCGTTGACTTGTCGCAGCTCAACCGTCAGCAGCAGCGCGACTATCTCATAGGCCTTTACAATTTAGGTAAACGCTATGTAGAACAGAATCCCAACGAGTATGGCGACATCATTACGAGGCCTACCGACCGCCGTGAGAACTACGTGAAGCGCTGTGTGGGCTTGCCCGGACAGACCTTGCAAATCAAGAATCACGTCGTTTATCTCGACGGAAAGCCTAACAAAGAGCCCGACAACGTGCAATATACTTATTATATAGAGCGCAATGCTGATATTCCCGAGGAGCTGATGCACGAGTTGGGAATATCGATGGAAGACCTCACAAGCCTCAATCAATTCGGCTATATGCCGCTGACGAAGCATGCCTACGACGTGCTCAAGAGCCGCAAAGACATCGTGAAGAGCATCCGACTCAACACCGACGCGATGGTAGGTGAAACCTATCCGCTCACGACTTACACGGGATGGACGCGCGACAACTACGGCCCGGTGTGGATTCCGAAGCGTGGCGCCACCGTGAAGCTGACGATGGACAACATCGCCATTTACGAACGGCCTATCCGAACCTATGAAGGGAACGACCTGGAGGTGAAGAACGGCAAGATTTTCATCAATGGCAAGTTGGCCACAAGCTATACGTTCAAGCTGGATTACTACTGGATGATGGGCGACAATCGCCACAACAGCGCCGATTCACGCTATTGGGGTTTCGTTCCCGAAGACCATATCGTGGGCAAACCAATCTTCATCTGGTACAGTTCCGACCCGGATCGCAAGGGCTTTAAAGGCATTCGCTGGAGCCGATTGTTCAAAATGGTGGATGGAATTAAGTAATCAATGCGCGTTCAGAGTTTCAAACATGCTTTATAAAACCTAACACTCTATATTATCTCTCTTTCAAAATGGATATTGCCCATGGGTGTGGCTATTGCGATAGTCTTTGTGCTTCACACCTTTGTCCTCACCTTCTTTACCGTAACCAGTAACGATTTTTATCCTGTGTATTCAGTCGGTGATAAGGTGATGGTCAACAAACTCGCGCGCAAAGATTGCCATTTTGGCGACTTCTTGGTCTATACCGACAGCGTACATAGTTATTTGTCGCAGGTAGAAGCGTTGCCGGGCGACACCATCCTCCACAAAGGCCAGCGTTATTGCATTCCCATGGCGTGTTGCCAACGTTGTAGTTGTCCCGATTGTCGATACCTTTTGGTCAATACGGGCAGGCAGATGGTATTAATTCATCAACATCTCATCGTCGGAAAAGTCGTAAGAAAAGAGGAGCTTATGAGCATAAGAGGGTATTAGGTATATAGCGTATCCGAAACCATGTTATATCTTTCCAGTACATATTTTGGTCCTATCCAGTGGTATCAGAAGCTCAACCGCCACGACCACTGCCTGATAGAACGCTGCGAAAACTTCGTAAAGCAGACCTATCGCAATCGAATGGTCATTGCCACGACCAACGGATTGCAGGCGTTGAGTATTCCCGTGACCACCGATGGCGACTCTCTGTCGAAGACGTTGATGCGCGACGTGCGTATCAGCGACCATGGTCATTGGCGCCATATCCACTGGAATGCCCTTTGCTCGGCCTACGGCGAGAGTCCGTTTTTTGAGTTTTATCAGGATGATATCCGTCCTTTTTTCGAGCAACGGTGGGACTTTCTCTTTGATTTCAATATGGCAATCACGGAGAAAATGTGCGAGTTGCTGGATATCCAACCCGATTATCAGCCCACCACTTCTTATGAATCCGCAACGCCACTCACGGACTTTCGCAACCTTATTCGGCCGAAACATCCGCTTCCCGACCCCGCGTTCGAGTCGCGAAGATATTATCAAGTGTATGAGCGGAAGTGGGGATTTCAGCCTAATCTGAGCATTCTCGACCTGTTGTTCAACCAAGGCAACGAGGCCGTACTCTATCTATAACACCCCTGACGCGTTACTCTTTGTCAACCATTTTCTCCTCAATCTCCAGTTTTTCATACGCTTTGGGCACAATCAACAGGAAGAAAGGGCGTGTGGTAAACGACTGGCGGGCACCCTGCGTATAGCGATAGGTGAGTTGCAGTTTGTCGCCCACCTTCTTGAGCGCAAGCGGTTGGAGCGTCGTTTGGCGGTCGGTCTCAGGCACAATCTTAGCCAATACGAAGTCTTTGTTGAAGTCGATGGGTGTAGGCTGGCCGTCCTTGCTCATGATAGCGGCCATTCCGAAGTTTTCGTCAAACGTCTGTTGCCGCGTTATTTTCATCGTTTCGGGTAGCCGCGTCTCGCCTACGTGGTAGTAGTTGCGGGCTTCTGTCCACTTGATCACCTCTGTTTGGCTACATGAACTCAATAAAACGGCCAGTCCGGCCATCATCATCTTTATCTTTTTCATTATCTTTTTCTGTTTTGAAAATCTTTTTTTTATTGGAAAAGACTTCCGCTTATTCCTTTATTGATTGATGTGAAGGCGCAGTCCCACGCCCAGACTGATGTTGGTGGGTCTGTCCTTATAGATATTGTCGATGCTGCTTCCGTTGTTGAAGTAGTGACGCACGCCCGGTTCTACATAAGCGCTGAGGTTGTTGCCAAACAGGTATTCGGCACCGATACTACCGTTGACGGAGAATTGTGGCCGATGTTCGGATAGCGAGCGCGATGGCATCGGAGCCTTTGTGTCGGCCGCTTTGTCATGGATCGTAATCTTTCCGCTCACCAGTTTCTCGACCTCTGCCCCTGCCGAAGCATAAATGTTGAAACGCTTGCCACGCACCAGCGAGTAACTCAGGCCCACCGGCACGCCGATATAATGCAGCGATTGTTTTTCGCGTTCGTCTTTCATCGTAGGTCCGTAGGTCGTTTCTGCCGCGAGATGGCTGTAATTAAGTCCCGTTTGCAGGCTCCATCGCTTCGACAGATAATAGTTAAGTCCCACACCGACCTTCACCGGTAACCCATGCCGGGTGCGCTTTCCCTCTTCTGATTTTTGCTTTACCACGCCTCGAGAGTTGGTGCCCGCCATGTCTTCAGAATAGTCGCCTATCGGGTTGGCCGTCGCTAAGAGCAGCATATCGTTCGATGTTGTCTTGCCTCCCATACTATTATAATAGGTGGCCATGCTGATTTTGTTTTGGCGTGCGGACGCTCTGGGGTGATCGGTGGGCAGGGCAATGCCTCCTTCATACGTGTCTCGGCCTGTGTTGCGTATAGGCTTTGTCGGCCGATCGTTGGTTGTTGCCGCGTCGGTTGTCGAACCCTTGTCCGCCGTTGGCGCTTCCGGCTGCGCGTCGGTAGCCCCAACCACTCCTTCGGTAGGAGGTGTATGGGCCATGGCGGTCATGCTTTTGCCCGATGTTGTCTGCATAGTCCGGTCGGCAGAGGCAAGAAGTACGGGAGTTGCTGCCGAAGACTGTGCCGGCGTGGCGGGTGTTGTTGCCGAAGGGCGAACATCCTTACCGGCATCGAGGGCTGCCATCGGCGCATCCGATTGCTTATCGTTGAGCAGCGTCAACGTAGCGGTCATGCCTACCAGGAGGGCAATCGCGGCCGCCGCACGATAGTATTTGTTGTGGAACAGACGCGTATGAGGCCGTGCAACGGGTGCCAAAGGCTTCAGTCCCCTTGCGGCCATCTCGCGTTTCACGTCGTCGAGCAGGCCTTTGGGTGGCGCTGTCCGTCGTTGTTCCATGCGTTTGCGTATATCGTCAGTCCATTGATCGTTCATTGCAGTTCCTCCTTCTTTCTTTGCTCCCTGATCATTCGGGCAAGCATGTTTTTAGCTTTGTAATATTGCGACGCCGACGTATCGGGCTTAATGTTGAGTAGCAGGGCAATCTCCTTATGGCTTTTGCCCTCGATGGCATAAAGGTTGAATACGGCGCGATAGCCGGCCGGAAGCCTTCCTATCAGCGCCGCAATCTCGTTGTCGGACAATAAAGAGGCGTCGGGTTCTTCTTCGGGCATCTCCATCTTTTCTAT
This sequence comes from uncultured Prevotella sp., assembly GCA_963547405.1. Lineage (GTDB taxonomy): Bacteria > Bacteroidota > Bacteroidia > Bacteroidales > Bacteroidaceae > Prevotella. The sequence goes on along the minus strand of CAUURC010000015.1, from coordinate 39,404 downwards.
ATCCGAGTCGACGACGAACAGCTGTCGGGTATTCCGCAGCCAATGCAGCGCCTCGTTGACCACAACGCGCGTGAGCCAGGCCCGCAAGGAGCCTCGCCCACGATATTCAAACGAATCTATTTTGGTAAAAATCTTGATAAAACTCTCTTGCAACACATCGTGCAAATCGTCCTCGCGAGGTACGTATCGGGCACAAACGGCCGTCAGACAGTCGGCATATTCGGCATACAGCGCGTCCATCGCACGGGAATCTCCCTTGCTAAACAGTCGGATAATTTGTTGTTCCTTGCTGGTTCCGAATAGGTTCATGTGTCGTTATATGTTGCCTGCAGCGTGGTCGGTGGCAATCTATTTACGCGTTTTATATTTGAATTTTGCGCTCTTGTCGCCACTGAACGACTTCCATTTAATGGTCAGTTCTACTTCCTTATCTCCCGTGTCGGGCAGGTCAGACAGCCTGAAAGCCACGCATCCGTCGCCTACAAATCCGGCTTTGTCGCCATTGGCGTTGTGGCGCAGTTCCACTTCATAAGGCTTACCCGTGGGTATCAGGTTTATCATGTGCGTCTTTTTCGGATCGCCGAAGTAAGTGCGGAAGCGCAAAGTCAGATAACCATCTTCCAGAATTGTGGCCCAATCTTTCACGATTTCTATAGGATCATTGCCGTAAGTGGCATCGTTCTTCTCACCCAAGTTCTTGGCCATGGGCTTCGTCAGTATCGTATCGATCCAGTTGACATAAGCCGCTCTTTCCATTTTGTCCTTATCTTTGTCGTCAAACTTTAGATTTACGAACGCCCGTAGCTCCTTCGTTCCGTAGGGCGACTGTGTCATATTGGTGGGCTTGACGGTGGTTTTGTCGTCCAACTGCAGGTAGAAGCCTAATGCCACATTGTTCTTTAATGTTACCAAAGCGTTGGGCATTCTGAGATGAGAGTTGTCGTCTTCGTTGAGACATGATTGTAAAGAGAAAGCCGTAGCTAAAACCGCGATGGCGGTCAACATCCAATTTCTTGTTTTCATATTGCTTTGTTTTTAAAGGTTTTCTACTCTTTAAATCCTGCAAAGTTCAAAACCTTGCCTCGAAACCTTATTTTTTTTGGAAAAAGAATGTTCGCCTATCCGCCACAAAGATACATCATTTTTTTCAAAAGCCATGCTTTTGGTTCGGCGGAAAAGGCATAAATGCGCCATGAAAATTTCGTACAAACCACTCGTTTATTTTGCGTCAGGATTTTTTTGGTCGCAAATAAGCCAAGCATTTTGCCCTTTGTCAAAAACGGGCAAATAGCTGATAGTCAACTGCTTACAATAAACACCCTGCTTCTTGCTTATCAAAAGTACGCCAAAACACCGCAAAAAGCCCCCTAAAAGCAGCCCTTTTACCCGCTAAAAGCATAACGATTACGATGTAAAAGCATAGCTTTCGGGCGGTAAAAGCTATACTTTGACCTCGGGAAAAGCGAAAAATGACCACGCGCAAGAGTAAAAAACGCCGTTTCATCTCTATTTTTCGCTCTGGTTGAAGAATTTTGAGAGCCCGTTTTTGTGACCGTTTTTTTACATTTCTGCGTGGCGATTTCAATTGCGTTGGCTATAATTTCCTCTGTTCCTCGCTTGACATCTCCTGCGAAAGTCACGAAATAAGAACCTTTATTGGGCGTCTATTCCGGGCATTTATAGGATGATATTTACAAGTAGAAAGAGTGAATTATTCGGTCAAAATGGCCTTATCTATCCATATTTCTTACATTTGCCTTAGGGAGTTTGCTGTTTGCCTGCGTAAAAAGTATTATATTTGCCGGCTGAAATAAAAGAAATAGATAAAATAGTTACACATGGACTTATCGGAATCCTTGATTATCCGGGAACTGAAAGAGGGCAACGAGCATGCTTATCGGTATGTGTTCGATGCCCATTATGATGTGCTGTGTGTCATTGCGTCCCGTTATCTGCATGATGATTTCCTTGCCGAAAGCGTGGTGGGCGACGTGATTTTCCACCTTTGGGAAACGCGTGAGAATATCAATATCCAAACTTCCTTACGTCAGTATCTTGTCCGGAGCGTGCGCAACCGCTGTCTCGACTATCTGAAGTCGCGTCGGGTTCGCCACGAACAGACGCTTTCGACGCTGTCTGATGACGGCCGTCTGCTCGAAAAGCCTGCCGGTCACGACCATCCGCTGGGCTATCTGTTGGAGAAAGAACTGGAACAGACCATCAACGACGCCATCGAAAGGCTGCCGGTCGATTGCCGACGGGTTTTCAAGATGAGCCGATTCGATGGCAAGAAGAATGCCGAGATTGCTCAAGAGTTGGGTATTTCGGTCAATACCGTGAAGTATCACATGAAGCAGGCCTTGCGACTTTTGCAGCAGCAGTTGGGCAAATACTTCATCTTTTTGCTGATGGCGTATTTCTCATGAAAGCCTTTACAGACTTCATGAACCCAATGGGCTTGATAAGATAAATGTATATAACGGGCTCATGAAATACAAAAAAAAATAATATATTCACTACCCCCCTTTCCCTTTTTTTCGTCTCACTAATACCTAAACCAAAATGATGACAGAACCTACCAGTTATATTGACGACCTAATCGTTCGCTTTTTTACTGATGATCTCACCGCAGACGAACGCCTTGAGCTTGACAATTGGAAAGCCGAGAGCCGGGACAACCGTGCCTATTTCGAGCAGTTGGAGGAGATTTGGTTCTCTGTTGCCGACCCGAATACTGCCGACCGATTCCACAAGGAGCGTGCTTACGACGATTTTCTGAAGCGTGTGGCTGTAGCCCGAGAGGCCGAACGGCCGCATGAGCGTCGCAGGCTGAACGTGCTGAAATATGCCGCCGTGGCCGTAGTAACGGTGGGGCTGTTCTCTTACCTATCTTATAATATAGGCCGACAGGCGCTGTTGAGTGCCTTTACCGATATCCATGTAGAGGCTCCGCTGGGGTCAACTACTAAGATGCTGTTGCCCGACGGCACGCAAGTATGGCTCAATGCCGGTTCAAAGGTGAGCTATTCGCAGGGTTTCGGCGTAGAAAACCGCGATGTGAAACTTACGGGTGAAGGCTATTTTGAAGTGACAAAGAACAAGCAATTGCCCTTTACGGTAAACTCGAACAACCTCGGCGTGCGCGTGTTGGGTACCAAATTCAACTTCCGCGACTATGCCGCGGACGACGAAGCGGTTGTCGATCTGGCCGAAGGCAGCGTGGTTCTCGACGTTGCGGATAGCTCCGATCGCCACTATCAGTTACGTCCCAATCAGCGGGCCGTGTTCTCCAAGAACTCCCGTCAGGTGCGTATCGGCGACTGTGTGGCTACGAATGCCAGCCAATGGACCGACGGCACCATCGTGCTCGACGGCAAGTCGATGAAGGATATAGCCCTGCAGCTGTCGCGCAGTTACAATGCCGATGTTGAAATCACAAATCGACGGGCTGCCTCCATGCACTTCTACGGCACCTTTGTCAGGCGGTCGCAGAGCCTGAAAGACGTGCTCGACGCCCTCTCTTCGACAGGCAAGATTCGCTATCGGATGATAGATGAGCGCAAGGCCATTGTCTATTGACAACTCAAAGGAGCCTAACCTAAACCTTGTAAACCCTAAAAACAATCATAGCCTATGAATGATCCATCATCAATAAACGTATTGATACGGGAAAAATAATTTATCATGCATCGTCCGTTCCACACGATGGCTTTGTGTCGGTAGTGGAACTGAAAGAATATTACGATTATCTTATAACCAATTAATTAATAAAACCGAATGAATAGCAAGAGAAAAGGTCTATTAGTGACTGCATTCCTGTTATGTCTGAACCTGAATCTGGCAGCTCAGAACGTTTCGCTCAATCTGAAAAGCGTGACGGTGAAGAAAGCCATAACAGAGTTGAGACAGAAGAGTGGATATTCATTCGTGTTTGAAGCCGGCGATCTGGATATACAGAAGGTTGTCAGCGTCAACGCGACGAATATCAAACAAGCCATCGAACAGATTCTGCAAGGACAGCGTCTGTCGTATGAAATCAAAGGGACAAACATTATCGTCTCCAAGTCTTTACAGCAAAACACACAGCGACAGCAAAATGTCGGTGAGAAGAAAAAGGTGAGCGGCGTTATCAAAGATGAAACCGGCGAGCCTGTTGTGGGTGCCACCATCCGGCAGAAGGGTGTTCAGGGTGGAACCATTACCGATCTTGACGGTCATTTCACATTGATGGTTGACGAAGGATCCGAGCTGGAAATATCCTACATCGGCTACGATACGAAGACCGTGCGTGTGGGGAAGAACAACAGCTACAATATCAGTTTGTCGTCGGGTTCGGCCAAAGAACTGAATGAAGTTGTCGTTACGGCCCTCGGTATCAAGCGCGAACAGAAGGCGCTGAGTTACAATGTGCAACAGGTGAATGGCGATGAACTGGTGGCCAATAAGGACGCTAACTTCATCAATTCGCTGAATGGTAAGGTGGCCGGTGTGAATATCAACGCCAGCTCATCGGGTGCCGGTGGCGCGTCGAAGGTAGTAATGCGTGGTACACGAAGCATTGAACAGTCGAGCAATGTATTGTATGTCATCGACGGTGTGCCCATGTTTAACTTCGGTGGGAGCGGTGATTCGTCGTTCGGTTCTAACGGAACGACTGAAGGAATTGCCGACATCAATCCCGAGGATATCGAATCAATGTCGGTGTTGACGGGTGCGGCCGCTGCCGCCCTCTATGGTAACCGTGCGTCGAATGGTGCCATTGTCATTACCACAAAGAAAGGTAAGGCCGGTTACACCGAGTTTACCGTAACCCAGAGCACCGAGTTCTCGGAGGCATTCCGCCTTCCTGAGTTCCAGAATCGCTACGGAACGGGAAGCGGTATGCGTCAGGCCGGTGCGGATAGTTACAGTTGGGGCCGCTTACTCAATGAGGCCAATTACATGGGTTACGATCCGAAGAGGGATTATCTGAAGACCGGTATCATGACAACCGAGGCTTTCTCCGTGTCGACAGGGTCGGAGAAGAACCAGACTTACTTCTCGGCCAGCGCGCTGAACTCCGGTGGTATCATTCCGAACAACAGCTATAACCGTTATAACTTTACGTTCCGCAACACGTCGAGCTTGTTAAACGATAAGTTATTGCTCGATGCCGGTGCCAGCTATATCATTCAGAACGACCGCAACATGACCAATCAGGGTGTGTATGCCAACCCCTTGGTGTCGGCCTATCTCTATCCGCGCGGCAACGACTACAACGATATGGCCATGTTTGAGCGCTTCGACACCAGACGAAACATTTATACGCAGAACTGGAACAACCTGTTGAGCGAGTTCGTGGGACAGAATCCTTACTGGATTAACTACCGCAACCGCCGCACCAACAAGAAGTATCGCTACATGATGAATGTGGGATTGACTTATAAACTCACCGACTGGATGAACGTTTCGGGCCGTATCCGCATTGATAACGCTACGAATACTTTTGAAAAGAAGTATTTTGCCAGCACCAATACAACCATTGCGGGTGCCAACGGTCAGTATGCTAAGATTAAAACTGATGACAAGCAGACTTATGGTGACTTGATGTTGAATATCAACAAGCGTTTGTTGCAAGACAAACTCTCTGTGGTGGCTAACATCGGCGCATCGCTCGCCGACAATAAGCAAGACCAGACGGGTATTGACGGGCCGATAGCCGACAACCTGATACCCAATGTCTTCAATGAATATCAGATTGATGTCAATCGTGAAAAGCGTGAACCCAGAGGTTATCACGAACAGACGAAGTCGCTCTTTGCCAGTGTCGAACTGGGATGGAAAAGCCAATACTACATTACCGTTACTGGCCGCAACGACTGGCCTTCGATGTTGGCCGGCCCACACTCCAACAAAAGCTCTTTCTTCTATCCATCTGTGGGTGGTTCATGGATTATCTCCGAGACGTTGAAGATGCCCAAGGCCGTTGATTATTTGAAGGTGCGCGGTTCGTTTGCTTCGGTGGGTATTCCTTTCGTTCGCGAAATTGCCAACCCGAAACATGAATGGGACAACAACACCAAGCAGTGGAAGAGCCAGACGATCTATCCTATTTATGATCTGAAGCCCGAAACGACCAACTCGTGGGAAGTGGGTTTGCAGGCTCGTTTCCTGAAACACTTCAATCTCGATGTGTCTTTATACTGGACTAAAACATTCAATCAGACCTTCAACCCCGACATTTCCGTATCGTCAGGTTACTCCGCGCTCTACATCCAAACGGGTAACGTGTCGAACAACGGTATTGAGTTGGCCTTCGGTTATAATAACAAATGGGGCCATTTCGGTTGGTCGAGCAACTACACTTTCAGTTCAAACCGCAACAGAATCAATGAGCTTGTGCGCAATTACGTTCACCCTGAGACAGGTGCCGTCATCAATAAGGATCGCCTCGACGTAGGTGGTTTGGGCAATGCTCACTTCATTCTGAAGGAAGGCGGTACGCTGGGCGACCTCTATTCTCTGACCGATGTGATGCGCGATGACAAGGGTCGCGTGTATGTTGACAAGGAAGGGAAAGTATATCGTAATAATAATGTAGGCGATATCAAGTTGGGTTCGGTGTTCCCGAAGGCCAATATGGCTTGGCGCAACGACTTTACTTATAAGGGATTCAGCCTCGGCGTGATGGTCAGTGCTCGCTTTGGCGGTATCGTTTATTCAGCCACACAGGCCGCGCTCGACCTCTACGGCGTATCGGAAGCCAGTGCGAAGGCTCGTGATAATAAATATGTGAAAGTCAATGGTAACGACTATCTCAACCCCGAATCGTGGTATTCGACCATCGGTGCCAGCGATGGTATTCCGCAATTCTATACCTACAGTGCCACCAATGTTCGTTTGCAGGAAGCCAGCTTGGGCTATACCTTCAAGAAGAAGCATTTCTTCGGACTGGGCGATCTTACGCTCTCTTTCACCGGACGCAACCTGCTGATGTTCTATTGCAAAGCGCCGTTCGATCCAGAGACAACAGCTACCACGGGTAACTACTATCAGGGCATTGACAAGTTTATGACACCAAGCACACGCAACCTTGGTTTCAATATCAAACTTAAATTCTAACGAGAAGTCATAGAATTATGAAACAGTATAAAAATATCATATTATCAACGGTATCGGCCGGCCTTGTACTGGGCTTCACGGCTTGTACCAACAGTTATGAGGAATACAACCAGAATCCTTATGGCGTATCGAAGGAGGAAATGCAGCGCGACGCTTACTCGCTGGGTGCTGCCATGGTGAACCTCCAGAGTTGGGTAGTTCCGACCGATGTCAATACCAATCAGTTCACAGAATGTCTGTGTGGCGGTTCTTACAGTGGTTATATCTCTGATTCAAATGCCGGTTTTGCCGGAAAGAACTTTGCGCAGTATAGTCCTGAAAACGGATGGAGCCGCGTGCTGTTCAAGGATATTATCCCGAAGCTTTTCATCTATTTCAACGAAGTGAAGGGCGCAACCGATAATCCGGTGCCACTGGCTGTGGCCAATGTTGTGCAGGTTGCGGGTATTCATCGCGTTACCGACGCTTATGGTCCCATCCCTTATTCGAAGGTGGGCGTGAACGGTGAGATTACCGCCGCTTATGATTCGCAGAAAGAAGTCTATACGCGGCTCTTCCAAAAGCTTGATGAAGCGGTCAAAACATTGACGGCCAATCGCACCGCCAACTTCTCTCCCAAGGCCGATAAGGTGTATGGTGGAAATGTAGAGAAATGGATTAAGTTTGCCAACTCTCTGCGTCTGCGCCTCGCCGTTCGTATTTCAAAAGCTGATCCCGCAACGGCTAAACAGCAGGCTGAGGCTGCCGTGAACCACGAAGTGGGCGTTATGACCGGCAATGACGACAATGCTTTCATGACCTTGTCGAGCACCAATCCTTTTGAAGTAATCATGTACGAGTATAATGGTGGCGACTCGCGTGTCGGAGCCGATATCACTTCCTATATGAACGGGTATAACGATCCACGTCGCGCTGCGATGTTCACTAAGTCAACCTTTGCCAACGGAACTAACGGATACTATGGACTGCGTTCCGGAATACAGATTCCGGGTGGCGAGATTGCCCATGCCTATTCTAATTATAACGTGAAGACAGATACCAAACTGTTGTGGATGAATGCGGCAGAGGTGGCTTTCCTGCGTGCCGAAGGCGCGTTGAAGGGCTGGAATATGGGCGATAAGGCCGGCAATTTCTACGCGAAGGGCGTTAAACTCTCTTTCGAACAGTGGGGCGTAAGCGGAGCGGAGAAGTATCTGGCCGACGCTGCCAGCACACCGGCGCTTTACAATGACCCCGTTGGTAATAATTCTTATAGCGGCAAGACGTCGACCGTTACCATCGCGTGGAACGACGGCGACGCATTGGAGCGTCAACTCGAACGTGTCATCACGCAGAAATGGTTGGCCATGTTCCCACTCGGACTCGAGGCTTGGGCCGACTATCGTCGCACCGGTTATCCGTTGCTCATGCCCGTCAAGGTCAATAATAGCGGCGGTATTGTCAACACGGAGCGTGGCGCACGTCGCTTGGCGTATCCGCAAGAAGAGCGTACCAACAACCTCGACAACTATAATGCGGCCGTAGGAATGCTTGGAGGAGCCGACAATATGGCTACTGACGTGTGGTGGGCCAAGTAAGTTGAAGGTAAGAATACGGATATATAAATAATGATTACCGAATTAAATAGAATAAAAACAATGAAACATATCATCAAGAGTCTGACATTTTCAACGGTCTGCGCGGCGGCTCTATTCTTGTGTAGCTGTGATACGGACGTTGAACCTGTAGACATCAATCCAGCAGGTATTGAACGGCAGAATGCCGAACTCTATCAGAATTACCTTACAAACCTCAGGGCTTACAAGGCAGGTCATCATAAAATCATGATGGCATGGTTCGACAACGGCCAGGCCATTCCCTTCAGTCAGGCCCAGCATATCAATGCCGTGCCCGATAGCGTGGACTATGTCGTGCTGACGAAACCGGAAATGCTCACCGAGCAGATGATGAAAGAAATCGAGGAAGTGCGGAGCCAGAAAGGCATGAAAGTGGTGTTCCAAGTCAGCTGCGAAGACATTAAGGTGGCTTATGACGCGCAGAAGAAGGCCTTCGGAGAGAATCCAGATAATGCGGGGAAAGCGTTCAAGGACTTCAATACCTATCTTGTCGATTCGCTCAATACGCAGATGAAGCTTGTCGATAACTTCAACTACGACGGCGTCATCATGGGATTCAATGCCAAACTGACCCTTTACCTGACCGAAGAGCAGAAGGCTGAGGCCATGGCCGTGGAGGCTGTATTCCTCGGAATCGCCAAGGATTGGGCCGCACGGCATAAGAATAAGGAACTCATTATGATGGGTCGTCCGCAGTACGTAACCGATAAGACGTTGCTGGAACAGGCTCGTTACATCATCATTCCTACGCAGGCAGAGAAGTCGGTCTATGGTATGGACTTTCTCGTACGCAAGGCTTTGGACGAAGGCGTGCCTTCCGACAAGTTCATTTTGCTGGCCAACAACAAGTCGGCTGATGAAACCGACACTAAAACAGGCTACTGGGGCAAGACGTTGGCCATGCACGGCATCGCTAAGTTCGTCGCTTCAGATCACACCGGCTACACCTGCGCCGGCATGGGACTGCTCAATGCCAACATAGATTACTACAACGCGTCGTTCACTTATCCCAATCTGCGTAAGGTAATCTCGACTATCAATCCAACCGTTAAAGAATAAAAGGAAATGAAGAAGCTATTTAAATATATGCCGCTTGTGGCTGCCGCCTTTCTGATGACGGCCTGCCAGAACAACGATGAAGCCAACTTCAAGAGCAAGGCGTTCATCGACGGCAAGACATTCACTTCGGAAACGATTATCAAGGGTGAAACGAACATCGTGAAGTCGCTCACGCTTTCGACGGCACGTCCGGCCGAAAAGGAACTGAACGCCACATTCAGCGTGGCTGCCAATCTGGTAGAAACCTACAACCAAGCCTACTATGCCAAGGCCGTCATGTTGCCCGATACCTGCTATAAGGTGGTCAAGGGCGACGTGAAGATTAACCAAGGTAGCGTGAACAGCAACGAGGCGCAGTTTGCTTTCTTCAAACTGGCCAATCTGGATCGTGCCATTACCTACGTGTTACCTGTAACAGTGAACTGTCAGGACATTGAGGTGTTGCAGTCGGCGAAGAACTATTATTTCGTGTTCCGTGCGGGCGCACTCATCAATGTGGTAGCCGACATGAGCAAGAACTTCCTCACCGTGAAATGGGCAACGCCCGATTTGGTGAACAACATGAACCAGATTACGATGGAAGCACTCATCTATCCACGCGAGTTTGGTAAGCTCATCTCTACCGTTATGGGTATTGAGGGAAACTTCCTCATGCGTATTGGCGACGCCGGTTTCCCCGACAACCAGATTCAGATAGCCACCGGTGCGGGCAATTTCCCTGACGCCGACTCCAACAAGGGCCTGCAAACCAACCGCTGGCAACATGTAGCCATGACCTACGACGCCGATACGCGCGAGGTAAAGGTCTACGTCAACGGCAGTCTGCAGTCGCAAGGAAAGCTCCGGACTGGCAAAGTGTCTATCGTAGGAAATGGTACCGACCGCGACTTCCTCATCGGCAAGTCGTACGATGATGCCCGTTGGTTCGAGGGCAACATGTCCGAGGTGCGCGTTTGGAACGTAGTGCGCACGCAGGAAGAAATTGCCGCCAACTTCTATAGCGTCGATCCCAAGTCAAAAGGCTTGGTAGGCTATTGGAAGATGGACGACAGCACAAGCCCAAACATCGTCAAGGACGCCACCGGTAACGGCAATGACGCTACGGCCAACAAGCCTTTGTCATGGCATAACGTGTCGCTGCCCGAAAAGAAATAACTCTTTAACTTAAATCACATGAAATTTATGAATATCAATAGCATCAAGATGCTGGCTCTCTCGTTGGCAGGACTGGCCATAGCGGCAGCCTGTACGAACGGTATAGACGTGCCCGGCGTCGACGAAAGTAACTATCGGATATCGGAAAACAGCTTCGCCTTTATTACCGATAAATATGGATGCAGCCATCAAGATTCGCTCATCTTCAACGAAAAAGGCTCCATCGACTTCTATGTCAACCTATCGAAAGCTGCCACTACCGATCAAGAATATACGTTGGTGTACGACACCAAGGCCCTCGAAAACTACAATAAGGCTCACGGAACCAACATCAAGGCCTTGCCCGAGAAGCTCATCAAGGTGGGCGGAGCGGCTAAAGTGGCTGCCGGAGCCATGAAGTCGTCAAAGGTGACGGTGGAATATACTTCGGCCGAAGAGCTCGAGAAGAACGGCATCTACGCCATTCCCGTGAGCGTGAAGGGTGCCGCTCAGGCGTCGAAGGACAAAGGCGAGTTCGTACTCATCGTGCGCGACATCACCAAAATGCCCAACTGCCACAAGGAAAACGGCCTGCAGGTCATCAGTTGCATGGAAGTGAACGACGCCAATCCGCTCCATAATCTCTGCTATACGCTGAAAGAGTCGGGTAAATTCGTTATCGATCAGGTGATTCTCTTCTCAGGAAACATCAATTATAACGTAGAGACCGGCGAGGTGTATAACTACAACAACGAGAACGTGCAACACCTGCTCGACTATAGGGAAAAATATCTGAAGCCATTACAGCAGAAAGGCATGAAAGTTATTCTGGGAATTCTGGGTAACCACGACCGTTCGGGTATCGCCAATTTATCGAAAGAAGGAGCCAAAAGATTTGCACAAGACCTGAAAGCGGTAGTTGAGGCTTACGGACTTGACGGCATCTTCTTTGATGATGAGTATTCCAGCTACGGCGATTATCCCGGTTTTGTCACTCCGTCGAATGAAGCCGCATCGCGTCTTTGCTACGAATGCAAGCGCGCTATGCCCGATAAACTCATGGAAGTGTACGTCTACAGTCGTACCGGAAGCTTGTATGAAGTAGATGGACATCAACCCGGCGAATACATCGACTACGCTATTCAGGACTACGGACGCTACAGCAACCTGAGCCGCAACTATCCCGGATTGGCCAAGAAAGGCATGATTCAGGCTTCGTCCGAGTTTGCCCAAGGACGCATTATCAGCTCATGGGAGGCCGAAAAGATCAAGTCTGACGGATACGGTGGCACAATGGTGTTCTCACTGAATCCTCGTAACGGTTATGCTTCTCGTTTCAGCACGATCACAAAAGCCTTCTATGGCGAGGAAACCATACGGACGGGTAACTACGCAAAAGATTGGTAACACGCTAAAAATATAAAAAGATGAAAGTAAAATATATATATTCGACTATGATGGCAGCCGTTTTCGCCGTGGCTCTTACAGCCTGCAGCAACGAGAATGATATGCCCGAACCAGAGCAGAAGCCGAAAGAGACGACGCCCATCACTTTAAGTACAGACACGGTGAAGGTAGGAGTGGGCGAGTCTTCCATCTTTAATATCACTGCCGGAGGCGGCGATTACAAACTGATTGTAGAGAATCCGGACATTGCTTCGGCCACGATAGCGGGTAATGCCGTGACCGTCAAGAGTGCGGTGAAAGGAAAAACGGGTATCATAGTTTCGGATGCCACCGGCAATTATAAGCGTGTCATCGTGAAGTCGATGTATTTCAAGATGACGCTCGATAAGGAAGTCGTGAAGATAGGGATGAAGCTCGGTCACACGGATGGCACTGGACAGGTGACCGTAATCGGAGGAAACGGCAACTACAAGGCTGTCAGCAATGACAAGAAGGTGGCCGATGTAGAGTCCGTAGAAGGCGATGTGATTACCATTCGGGGCGTGGCAAACGGCTCGACGGACGTCATCGTCACCGACATGATGGGCCTGAAGCAGACTGTTAAGGTGCAGGTAGAAGCTACCGACGTAGCTTTCACCGAAGAGGAAAAGGCGAAAATCATGGCGTCGACAAACGACGGTATCTTCTTCGACAATGATCGATCTTCCAGCTGGGGTACGATGGGCCTGACCAAGGACAATGGCATGAACCTCGCTCAATGGGATTTCTACGGCAACTGCATCAAGTGCTGGTTCAGCGGCGACCTCACCGTAGGTAAGAAAGCCGACGGAAAGGTGGTGGTTAACGACCCGTGGAGCGGCAGTGAAAAGACCTACGAGAACGTGAACGTTGAGATTATCAAGGTTGAAGGCTCGCGCGTATGGGGTATTATGTCCCTTATTAAGGACAACTATTTGCACACCGGCTACTTCTGTCTGCAAACGAAAGGAGCCGAAACTGAAGATTAATTCAGAATATTTTGCTCTCATCAGAGAGTGATGATTAGTTATATTGAACGAGGGCTTGCAGTGATGCAGGCCCTTTTTTTGTTTTTGGCTTTAACTGATTTATAGAAATAGACGTTTGCTGATGGCATGAATGCGCTATGAAAATTTAGTACAAACCACTCGTTTATTTTGCGTCAGGATTTTTTTGGTCGCAAATAAGCCAAGCATTTTGCCCTTTGTCAAAAACGGGCAAATAGCTGATAGTCAACTGCTTACAATAAACACCCTGCTTCTTGCTTATCAAAAGTACGCCAAAACACCGCAAAAAGCCCCCTAAAAGCAGCCCTTTTACCCGCTAAAAGCATAACGATTACGATGTAAAAGCATAGCTTTCGGGCGGTAAAAGCTATACTTTGACCTCGGGAAAAGCGAAAAATGACCACGCGCAAGAGTAAAAAACGCCGTTTCATCTCTATTTTTCGCTCTGGTTGAAGAATTTTGAGAGCCCGTTTTTGTGACCGTTTTTTTACATTTCTGCGCATCTGTTATTTGTAAAGAGTTGAGGCGTCGCGTTTCAATTTGGGCATGTTTATGGTGGTTTGAATCATCAAACAGATGGTTCTTGTGATGTTAAGGTTTGCAACAGTATGTAAATTATTTTGTGCTTTGTATTATAAAAAAGCTTAAAGAATTAGATGTTATTCATATAAAAAGCATACCTTTGCTTTCGTATGAAAGAAATCCGCTCGCTAGTGTAAGCAAACGCCTTTCGAATTACGGCGAAAAAAGAAACCTATAATACAATGACAAAGGAAGTAATCTGCCTTTAACAAATACCTATTAAAACTCAATAAAATCATCACTTTGGCCTCATAGCCGGAGGAAAGAAAACCTATCGCCAAAAAGAGACGCAAAATCTCTAAGGGCATTGTCGTCTAAAAAAGTAAATTAATAATAACAAAAACAATCGATTATGTGGAAACTATTAACCCCACCGGCCTATAAAACAGAACAGACCGGTCCTGAAGCTGACGCAAGATATAAGCAACTGCGTTGGCAAGTCTTTTTAGGTATATTCATTGGATATGCCGGTTTTTACGTTGTTCGTAAGAACTTCTCGATGGCTATTCCAATGTTGGCCAACTTCGGATTTGAGAAAGGAGAGCTTGGTATTGTGCTTTCGATGAACGCTATCGCTTATGGTTTCTCAAAGTTTATCATGGCGAGCATCTCCGATCGCAGTAACGCGCGCACATTCCTCCCGTTAGGTTTGGTGATGGCGGCTATTTCTATGCTCTTTATGATTGTGCCGATTCAGTGGATTGGTACCGAGCATAAGTCGTTTGCTATTCTTTTGATGGCCGTTTTGAACTTCCTTGTGGGTTGGTTTAACGGTATGGGATGGCCTCCCTGCGGCCGTGTGATGACCCATTGGTTCTCTATTAAAGAGCGTGGAACATGGATGTCGTTCTGGAATTGTGCCCATAATGTGGGCGGTGCGTTGGTAGGTCCGATGGCCGTTTATGGCGCGTTGTGGTTCGGTTCTTGGTTCTATGGTGCCGACGAACAGCGTTATTTCCTCATCGGAACGTACGCGTTCCCTGCCGCTGTGGCTATTTTGATTGCCCTGTTGGCTTATAGCATGATTCGCGATACGCCACAGTCGTGCGGTCTGCCTTCGATAGAGAAGTGGAGCGGTTCGGCTTCAAAGAACTATTCGGAGAAGGCCGAAGAAGTGCTTTCTACAAAAGAAATCTTTAAGATTGTGTTGAGCAACAAGTTCCTTTGGTACATTGCTTTTGCCAACGCTTTCGTTTATATGGTTCGTTATGGCTGTTTGGACTGGGCACCGACTATCCTTACCGAGCGCGGCATTGATATTAAGAGTGCCGGCTGGGCCTATTTTGCTTATGAGATAGCCGCTATCCCCGGAACGATTATCTGCGGTTGGCTTTCGGACAAAGTGTTCCATGGCCGTCGTGCTTTGCCTACGATTTTGTTTATGGTGCTCGTGGCCGTTGCCATTGTTGTCTACTGGCAGAACATTGACAACGTGAACGTGGTGATTGGCTGTCTGATTGCCATTGGTTTCTTGATTTACGGCCCGGTAATGCTGATTGGTGTGCAGGCGCTCGACCTTGCGCCGAAGAACGCTGCCGGCACCGCGGCCGGATTAACGGGCTTCATGGGCTATGTGCTTGGTACCGCTTTGCTGGCCAATATCGTTATTGGCTACGTGGCAGAGGCTGCCGGTTGGAACTGGACATTCATTCTCCTGATATTTGCTTGCTTGTTTTCAATCCTCTTTATGGGGCTGACTTATCGCGAGGAATTGTATCTGGCCAAGAAAGGACAACAGGAAAATAAATAAGAATTGATTTCAAATTAAATAATAAAACAACTAAAATCAACAAAAAGATGAAGACTCTTTACAGATTAGGACTCTTGGGTTTAGCAGCCGTATCAGTCCTTTCCTCTTGTTCTGATGAGCAGGAGTTCACCAACGAGAACACCGACGCAAAGCGTATTGCAGTGCAGGAGCTTTCTCCAGAGATGGCTAAAGTACGTGACTACGTGCCTCTTTATGCCTGTATGGCACACCGTGGCTCAACCTATTGGGCACCCGAAGAGACCGAAGCAGCGTGGAGATGGGCACGAAACATGGGTGCTGACTATCTGGAAAGTGACCTGCAGGCCACAAAAGATGGTGTGGTGCTTGCCAACCACGATGAGAATTTGAAGCGTACGACCAACATCGAAGACGTATTCTCTGATGAAGTGCCGACCATTCGTAAGGATTTCTACCGCAGTTTCCGCAATGCCGACGGCAGTCAGCATTTCTCTGAGAAGGACATTGAAGAACAGTATCAGCGCGATAAGAAAGATTTCCGCGCCAATTATACCTTATCTTATTATTACGCAGAGCTGCTGATGCTCGATGCCGGTAAGTGGTTTAATGACGCAACTCCTGAACAAGAGCGTGCTTCTTTTGCAGCCAAGAACAACGGTAAGGTGGTATATTCGCCCAAAGGCGTTCCTTCTATCCAGTATTCAGATGGTCAGTATGTTTCTGCCCTGCAGGATCAGATCAACTATGCCATGGGTAAGAAACTCAGAAGAGATGCCAATGGCCGTCGTATTCTTACATACAAGATTAAGCCGGAATACAAGAACATGACCTTGGGCGAAATCTATAAGGCTGCCAAGGCTGCAGTGAAGTGTGACGATCCGAATGTAGTGGGTAGCAAGTCTGCCAAATACATGGACTTCGTTGAGTATAGTTTCGGCAATAAGAACGGCTCTACGGCTTATGTAAAAGACCCTGCCGACAATGGAAACCGCCCCGGTATCTATCCCGAATTCAAAGAATCATGGCTTAACCCCAAAGATATTGAGATTCGCGTTTATAATATTCTCGACGAATGGGGCTGGAATATCATCACCAAACCGGAAAGCACCAACAATAAGTTCTATGTGAGTGGTAAGGTAAACGTGGGTAACACCAATGGTAAGGTTATCCTTCAGACCTTCTCTTTCGACGCTTTGCATCGTGCTTATAATGTATTCAAGGGTAAGGTTCCTATGTGTTACCTGCTTTGGATCAGCAAACCGGCTTACGCAACTGACCTTGCTTATGACACACCGACGGGTTATGCCGACTTCATTAAGTACGCTCAGGACAATGGCGCGCATATCATTGGCCCATCCATTGCAGGCGCACCCAACAACTATCCTGAAATGAACAAGCCATGGCAGGCCTATATGATTCGCAAGGCAGGTATGCTTAACCACCCGTATTCTTTCGATTCTGACGCTCAGATGAAGAGAAACATGGGCTATTATGTGAACTTCTGGGGACAGAACCCAACAGAATTTGACCACGTACTCAATGTAACCGTACAGCCAACTCCTTATACAACGTTCAAGGAACCTGATACACACCCGGTTTATATGGATGGTTATTTCACCAATCGTTCGGAGATTTCGCTCCATTACATGATTGAAAATGGTTTCCGTTGCAACGCGAAGCTCGCCAATCCTTTCCATCCCGGACAGCTTTACGACAACTCTCAGGCGCCATCTACGGTTCCTAACGCGGACGCCGTGCTCGATGCTTTAGGTTATTAATCAGAAATAAGAATTCCATAAATAATCAAACTAAGAAACGAATATGAAGAAATATATATTGATGCCTTTGCTGGCACTCACCGCATGGTCAGCAAACGCACAGGATTTCGACTCTAAACCGACCGTAACTATCGACAATAAGGCCGAAGACCTTCATTTCACCGTAGGCGCGCGCTTCATGGCTGACGCTGCCTATTATCATACCGACTTCACCCCCATGCAGAGTGGCGCGGCCATTTCTGACGCACGCATCCGTACTTCTCTAACTTTTCAGGACTGGTACTTCTATGCTGACTTCGGATTTGGCGGCGGTCAGTTCCAACAGAAGAACATTTTCCTGCAGTATGCTAAGGAAGACCGAAACGGCGGACGCCATGCCATCAAGGGAGGTTACTATAACAACCCTGCAGGATCAATGGCTCGCAACACGTCGCTGGGCAGTTACCATTTCATTTCACGTGCCGGCGCAGCCAACGCGCTTGGCGAAGGCCGTGAGTTAGGTCTCTCTTACAAGTACACCAATGACCACTTCTTAGCTTATCAGGGTATTTTCACCGAGAATCAGTACAACAAGATCGAAGCCGGTTACAATGGAATGGTGCTTGCCGGTCGCTATCTCTGTCGTCCTATCATTGATGAGAACCAGACGTTGGCCATCGGTGGTAACTTCCGTTATCAGCATGTGGGTGGCGGTGTGGCCGAAAACAATGTGCTGAAGAAGACGTTGAAGCTTGGACAAACAATGGAAACATTTGTCGACGAGGACAAACAGTTCGTGTCTTGCGAGTTGCCGTGGGCCGAAGATGTAATTGACGCCGGCGCGGAGCTCCTCTATCACAACAAGAAGATGTTTATTCGTGGTGAGTATTTGTATAAGTACGTGACCAAGAAGCGCGACTCAAAGACTCTCTTCGACGCAAGCAACAACAACATTGATACCTGGGGAACACTCGATGCTTGGATTGCAGCCAATCCATTGCGTTCCAACAACTTCCACGGAGGATATGTTGAGGCCGGCTATATGCTCTTTGGCAACCCATACAGCTATGACAAGAACGAAGGTGTATTGCGTGGTCTGAGCGGCCGTTCTCTTGAGATTGTAGGCCGTTTCAACTACACCGGCCTGAACGACATCGTGAAAGGCGAATACTATTCTGCCGGTCGTAACCAGTATTATCCTGACGGTTACATGGCAGACTGGCCTTATGCTTCTACCAGCGTAGGCGGTGGCACGGTTCGTTCTTACACCGTTGGTCTGAACTACAGCTTCAATAAGTTCGCGCAGATGATGGTTGACTACACTTATCATCAGCTTACGAAGGACTTCTTGCCTTACGACAAGAACTTCCATCAAGTTCAGGCTCGCCTGCAGTTTGTATTCTAACCTTGTTTCCCAAAAACTCTGACCCTCCCTTCGCTCGCTTTCGTTTCGGCGATGACGTGTGAAAAGGGAATGATCAACACGCATCGTGCCAAGCAATCATATTGCTTGGCACTTTTTTATGCTGCCATTCAGCCCTCGTTCTTTTGCTTCCCTACTGTTTCAGACACAGTTTCCATCCGCTCTTTAGCCCCATATATTCTGCGTTTGCTGCCGTGTTATAAAAGTTTAAATACACAAGCGCTTTGGTACAACTTGTGTCTTATCGTTATATATTTGCAGCCGTAACGCGAGATTTTCTCACGATTACGTTTTATTTTTCATAATTATAATTAATCACATAATCACAAATGAAGAAAATTTTTCTAACAATGGTTGCGGCCATGACAGCTTTGTCTGGCTTCGCAGCACCAAAAGGCAATTTCAATTTAAAGGTAGAGCTGAAGAACTTTAGCGACACCATCGTTCTCGTTCTCGATTCTGACGGCGAAAAGCCCCAATCCGTGGTGGCCAAGAACGGCAAGTGTGAAATTGATTTAAACGTTGCCAAACCCATGAATTTGCAGCTGGTGACACCCGCTACCATGCGTCAGGAAGAGGCAAAGTATGTTAGCATCATAGCCGTTCCGGGCGAAAAATGCGAGCTGAAGGGCGATTACAACGACAGATTCGACATCAATGGTTCCGGATTCTACCAGCAATACCACGAGGCCGACATCATGATGGAAAATGCCCGTAAGCCTCTGAAAGAATTGCAGCAGAGCCTTGGCACACGTCTGAAAAACGGTGAGTCCAGAGATGTGGTCTCTAAGGAGTACCGTGAGAAGTTTCCGGCGTTGCAAGATGCCTACTATGCCGCCATTTTAGACTTCATCAAGACCCATCCAAACAGCGAAGCCAGCGCTGCCATCATCCCTAATCTCGACCAAGTACGCCTCATGGAAAAGGCCGTAGACCTGCTTGCGCCGGCCGTAAAGAATGGTCGTCTGAAGGAATACTACACTTATCCCATCACCGAAATCAAGAAGCAGGAGGCTCGTAAGCTTGAGAACGCCAAGAAACAGGAGGCCGGTGTCGTTGCACCCGACTTCACTTTGAAGGATATCGACGGCAAAGACTTCGCGCTATCGAGCCTTCGTGGCAAGTATGTGTTGCTCGATTTCTGGGGTTCTTGGTGTGGATGGTGCATCAAGGGCATGCCAAAGATGAAGGAATACTATAAGAAATATACCGGAAAGTTTGAGATTGTAGGTATCGATTGCAATGATACCGACGCCAAATGGCGTTCTGCCGTGAAGCAACATGAGTTGCCTTGGATTCACGTCTACAATCCTAGGAACGACCGCGCGATACTCGATAACTATGGCGTATCGGGCTTCCCCACAAAGATTCTCGTAGGTCCCGACGGCAAGATTGTGAAGACTGTTGTTGGCGAAGATCCGGCATTCTACACCTTCCTCGACGAAACTTTCGGCAAATAATCGACGTCTGACAACGTCATTCTAATTAATTCAAGGCACGACCGTGAACAAATTAAAGGTTCATAGTCGTGCTTTTTTTGATGGTCTGATGGCCAATAAATGTAAAATTTCGGTCATAAAAACGGCCTCTGAAAATGCTTCAATTAGAGCGAAAAACAGCGATGAAACGGTCGTTTTTGCCTTCTTGCGCGGTCGTTTTTCGCTTTTTCCAAGCTCAAAGCATAGCTTTTACCGCCCGAAAGCTATGCTTTTACGATATAAAAGCAGCCCTTTTGCCTTGTAATAGTTATGCTTTTAGCGGGTAAAAGCTATGCTTTTGGGTGGCTTTTGACGCACGGGAAGTGGGCTATTTTTCGCAAATGGTTGGTTATCAGCGATTTGATGGTTTTTGGCAAAGCGCGAAATGCTTGGCTTATTTGCGACCAAAAAAATCTTGGCGCAAAAGAAACGAGCGGTTTGTACGAAATTTTCATAGTGAATAAGCCGTCTATCCCGCCCTTTGTCTTATACTACGCAGGGCGATTCACCCTTCACGAAGCGGACTAAAGCGGTGGTCGGAGCGAGCTACTCTCGTGTTCCGGCCTGATTTTCCCGGCCGTCGGGCTTAATGAAAACGGCGTGCTCGTTGCCGATAAACAGGGCGTTTGTTAGGGGTTGATAGATTTTTGTCTATCGGACGATAGATAATATCTGTTGTTTGCGGGAGATGTATCATCTAACTTTGCAATATTCAATAATAATAACCACATTAAATATTCAGATTATGACTATACAAATGCCTCAACTTCCTTACGCGGACAACGCGTTGGAACCTGTTATCAGCCAACAGACGATAGCTTTCCATTACGGTAAGCACTTTCAGAACTATGTCAATACGCTGGCTTCGCTTGTGAAAGATACCGAGTTTGCGGATAAAAGCGTAGAAGAGATTGTGGTATCTGCCCCCGAAGGCCCCTTGTTTAACAATGCCGGACAGACGCTCAACCATGCTCTTTACTTCGCTCAGTTCAAATCGCCCGCACAGAACAACGCGCCTTCGGGTCGCCTGGCTGAAGCGATCAATGCCACTTTCGGCGATTTCGATACGTTCAAACAGCAGTTCGCGCAGGCCGCCGCAACGCTTTTCGGCTCCGGTTGGGCTTGGCTCTCGCAGGATAAGGATGGCAAACTCGTTATCACCAAGGAGCCCAACGGCAGCAATCCCTTGCGTCAAGGTCTCAATCCGCTCTACGGTTTCGACGTGTGGGAGCATGCTTACTACCTCGATTTCCAGAATCGGCGTGTCGATCATATCGCTGCCTGCTGGGATATTGTAGACTGGGACGTAGTGGCAAGCCGCATGCGATAAATCCATCACTCGCTTTTTAAATCAGACAATATAAAACAATTATCAAATAAACATATATTATAATGGAGCCACTTATCAATCAGCATGCTCCTGGATTCAAGGTTCAGGCATTCCAGAACGGTAGTTTCAAAACCGTAAGTAGTAAAGACATTGAAGGCAAGTGGGCTTTATTCTTCTTTTATCCCGCCGATTTCACTTTCGTATGTCCTACGGAGTTGGAAGACTTGGCCGACCACTACGAGCAGCTTAAGAGCATGGGCGTAGAAGTGTTCTCGGTGAGCACCGACACTCATTTCGTACACAAGGCATGGCACGACGCTTCCGAAACCATCAAGAAAATACACTACACCATGCTGGGTGACCCCACAGGTCAGTTGAGTCGTGGCTTCGGCGTGTACAAGGAGGATGAGGGCGTGGCTTATCGCGGCACCTTCCTCGTAAATCCCGAAGGTCTTATCAAGTTGGCCGAGATACAGGATAACAGCATCGGTCGCAATGCCGACGAACTCGTCCGCAAGGTAGAGGCTGCCCAGTTCGTGGCCGAACACGATGGCGAGGTGTGCCCCGCACGCTGGAAGAAGGGCGATAAGACCCTCAAACCCGGTATCGACCTGGTAGGAAAAATATAATACAAAGATAAGAAATAGAGAGCCGGGGAGGCGTGATCGAGCAGATTACGTCTCCTTTTTCATTTCTCCTCAACCCCGGGAATCATAGCTCGGTAAACGCAAGTAAGTCTTTAGAAAACCTTATTCCGAACCGCCCTTTAACTCTATAAAAGAGTATGCTTGTGTTAAGGCAAAGCCAATCGGTTCGGCAGGCAGTCGCTTTTATGGAGTTGGCAACATGATAATCTCAAGGCGAGAGGCCTTGGAAAAGACCTGCATGCGCATGAAATCGGCGATATCGGAGGGTGTAATCTTATCGAGAACGGCGTGATAGTCGGTAACAAAATCGAGTCCTTCCTCCTGATAACGCTCCAACGTCTTGAGCCAAAAGTGGTTCTGTCGTAATTGCTGTTCATGATGCTTGGCCATAAAAGCCTTTACTTTATCAAGTTCCGTGCGGTCCACCCGGTGTGCCATCGCCTCGGCCTCACTGCGCATAATCGCCAAGACCGTATCCGCTTTCTCGGGTTTGAACGGGCAAATGGCATAAAGTTTCAGACGGATCGTGTCGCCCTCTTTCGTGATTGCGCAGTGACTGTCGGCCGAATAAGCCGCCGACGCCTCTTCACGCACCTTCTTGATATAAATGGAAGTGAGGAGCTGTCCCACCATCTCGGCCATGATATGATTACGAAGCGTGTTTTCTACGCCGTGAGTCAGCCTTATAAGGTAAGCCTTGGCTTTGGCAACTTCCATCTTATGGCTGAACCGATTGGTCACATCGCCTTGCGGGTAGGTATGTACGTTGCGCCATGTCTCCCGTTGACCGGTCGATGGAAGTGAGGCGATATACCGCTCAATGAGGGGTAAGAGTAACTTTTCGTCGTAGTTGCCCACGAACATAAAAGTAAAGTCTGCGGCATTGGCCGTGCGTTCCCGGGCTATTTTCAGAATGCGGTCGTAGTCGGCTTGGTCGATGTCTTCGGGCGAGTTGTTGGCAAAACGTGGATTATGGGCGTACAGCGTGCTGACCAATGAGTCGGAAAGAGCCATGTCGGGCGACGCTTTCAGTTGCTGAAGGCGGGCTTTATGGGTTGCGATGAGTTGGTCGAACGCCTGCTGATCTTTTTTGATGGCCGTAAAATAGAGGTACAACATTTGTAGAAGCGTTTCCAAATCGTGCGGTGACGTGCTACCCGTCAACCGTTCGTAGCTGTTTTCGAGTGCCATGTTCACGTTGCAGGTCTTTCCTGCCAGTACCTTACCGAGCTCTTGTAAGGAGAAGTTGCCAAGCCCACTGCTGTTAATGACCTTGTTAAAGAGTTTCATGTTGATGAAGTCCGGTGCGTCCAATAATGAAGAACCGCCTCGCGAAAAAGCGCTGAATAGGATTTCATCTTTCTTATAATCGGTCTTTTTCAACATCACCCGCGCGCCATTCGACAACCTTAACCGAGTGAATCCCAACACTTTGTCCTCACTTCGGCTGACGATTTGTCCCTTAGCCGGCATATCCTTGATAAGCGGCTCGTCCTTTACTTTATCGATATAGGGCTGCGTATCAGCGGCTTTTCCCGCGTCGACGGCTGCCGTGAGTTGTGCTTTTGTCGGGGCGTGAAAGCCCTCTTTATCGGGCAAGAAGTTGATAATGACCATGTTTCGGTCGGTTTTGGGCATTGCTTGGCGTATAAATCGCTGTGTGTCTGCTTGCGTAATAGTTTGCAGAATACGTGTACGCGTACGGTAATAGTCATCGGGCGAGGGTATCGGCTCGCCTTTCAGGAAGTGCTCGATGTAACCTCCGGCAATAAAAGCGTTGGATTGTTGGTCCTTATTAGCTTCATAGCGGTTGAGTACATTTTGGCTATTGGCTTTCGAACGGCGGAACTCTGTAGCGGTAAAACCATGTTGTTGGGCACGTCTCACCTCGCTTACTGCGGCCTCGATGGCTTGCGATGTCTTGCCATTTTTGGGCACAATCGTCAGTAGGAAGGCGTATTTGACATCGGACAAGAGATAGGCTCCGTAGCCCACTGCTGCCTGCCTATAAGGGCATGAGGATTCTTGCGCACGTTCGGAAAGGCGGGCTGCCAGCATGCCGATGGCCATATCTTTGGTTGAAAGATAGGCGTAATAATCTTCCGAAGTCTTGATTTCCCGACTGACGGCAGGTTGCTTGAACATGATTTGCACCACGTCGAGCTGCTGTTCCCGGTCTTTATCGATAACGATGATGGGCAGTTCGTTGTCGGGAACGGGCTCCTGAACAGGCGTTCTCGCTGACTTCGGATTGCGAATACTGCCGAAAAGCGCTCTGATCTTACGCTCGATGCGGTCTGGATTTACGTCGCCTACAACGATAATCGCTTGATTCTGCGGTATATACCACTTTTTATAATAAGCCATCAGTGCTTCGGGCTTGAAGTTATCGACCACTTCCATGCGCCCGATAGGCATTCTTCGGCCGTATTTACTGCCCGGATATAGCTTTTCCAAGTTGCGTTCCAACAGTCGGGCAGCGGCCGTATTGCGCTGCCGCCACTCTTCGTGCACCACCCCGCGTTCCCTTTCTATCTCGGCCGAGTCGAGCTTTAAGCCGCACGACCAGTCGCGCAGGATAAGCAAACACGAATCTAATGCCGACAGACGGTTGGAAGGTACGTCGTTGATATTGTAAATCGTGCGGTCTATCGACGTGTGCGCGTTGAGGTTGGGACCAAACTTTACGCCCAAGGATTCCAAATACTCAACCACTTGATTGCCCGGAAAATGCTCTGTTCCGTTGAAACACATGTGTTCCAAGAAGTGGGCGAGGCCGCGCTGGCGCTCCTCTTCCTGAATCGACCCCACACGCTGCACGATGTAGAAATTCACCCTGTGCTCGGGATGATTGTTGTGTAATATATAATAAGTAAGGCCATTAGGCAGTGTTCCCAGGCGCAAGGCCGGATTTCTCGGAATTGGTTTGACGGCGGCATGGGCGCCCGTTCCGATACACAAAAGCAGCGTAACGACAGCGGAAAGGATTTTTCTCATTTTCAAAAACCCAAGATAACATTTGCCTTGAATCGGTGCCGTTGTCCTTCGATGCCATAGGTTCGGGCAAGCGCGTACGCCATTTTATAATCCAACGACAAGAAAAGCCCATAGCGTCCGAAAGTCTTTCCCGCGCCGACATTCAGGCCCGTGAGACCTTGCCGGGTGTGATAATAATTACAAAGGGGCGTGGCCAGGTCGGTGGAAAAAATGTTTTCCTGCGACGAAGGATAGGAAAGCGTGGCCGTGGGGAACGTGAAAGCCTGCTTCAAACCGTAGAAAACATAGTATGAAGAGCGCAGGGCACACTGTCGGTGCCATGCTATAGACACATCAAAAGCCTTGCGTTCAAAGATGTGCTGGGTAGATCCGTCGTGCTTTTTCTCAAACTCATAGCCGGCCGAAAAGGCATACTGACGGATGGCTTGCTTCTTTCCATACTGAAAAAGAAGGGCCTCAACTCCCATATTTCTGTGCTGATAGATATAGTTTTTCTGCCCTTGCAGAATATTGTACAACTTGTCGTAGCCCTTGGAAAGACAGGCATAAGCCTGTGTCTGCAAACGAAGTGAAGGGTTGAACGTATAGTTTGCCCCTGCCTCAATGGTCCATTTGTTGACATGATAGGTAGAAAGCAGGCTGCGAGAGACGTTGGTCGTGCGGCTGCGACGAATGCTGTCGCGTCTCATGTCATAGCCAATGCGTGCCCAAAGCACAAGACTATCGAGACGACCTTGCAGCTGCAAGCCCGCATAACGCGTGTAAACATTACTTTCCAGACTGCGATTCTGAAACTGTTGGGTCTTTCGGTTTATGCCGAATCCCATCAGTTCGTAGGCCATGAGATCAAGTCTTTCTCCACGGTCGTTGTCCGGGTTGTTGTAAACGAAGTCGTTATCTCTCGTTCCATAGCCCAAACCGCCACTCACAATGGCCGAGAAACGGGGCAGCGTAAGGCCGCCGAAGAGATAGTAGCGCGAGGTGAAACTCTCTGTAGAAGGGCGCGGATCGTTGGAGCGAGTGCCCTTCTGATACCTTATCTGGGCTGCCGCGCCTGCCACAAAGCGTTGATTGATATTCCAACTGAAAGTTCCTTTCAAATCATATTGCTCCCTTTCCCTGTTTCCTTTCTTGGGCGAACCGAAGTAATAAGGCAAGCCGTCAACGGGCATTTCGCTCAAAAGCCACTGCACGCTGTCTTCATACAGGCGGGCATAGGCAAACTCGCCGTAGAGTTGCCACGTATCAGCCGTATGCAGACCGATAGACCGCAGGCGCACGTCGGTAGCCTTTTCGGGCATTTGAACGCGCCTCATCTTGCCGCTCTCACGGCCATAGCTCACCGTATTATAGCTGAAACCGGCTCGTGGCAACAGCCGGATGCCTGTCGGAACAGCCATCAGTCGGTCGAGTTGACGCAACTCCTGTTCCGTAGGAATGTTGAAAGTATGAAGCGTATCGCCGCCCCGGGCCGTGGCACCGATGGTCCACAGCACCGCGAAAGCAGCGATATATGATTTCGGAAACTTACGCATATCCGTTTAATTCTGAGGAGCGAAAGCCTTTGGCTCTGCCTTCATCGTCACAAAGTCGAGTGTAGAATTGTTGATATCCTGCAGCACTCGGCGGCTGCCATCCATGCGGGCAACTTTTCGGGTGATACATTCCGAACTGTAATCGGGCTTTGAATAGGTATAGCCGGCGTCGTCATTCTTCTGGTAGGCCTTAGGTGCCAGATAACCGTTGTTCGTCGGTGTAATCACTTCTACCGCGTCAATGACGTTGGCCGTGGGCACCTGCATGAACTGCGAGTTGGAACCTGTACCCGGAGTGATAGCCGGATAGAGATAAACCGGTAACAAAGCGGGATCGGGATGGCGGAAGAGCAGGTAGCCTTCTTTGCCGTTTCGCGACAAACGCATGTATCGGCTATTGCCTGCATGGATAATATTCATATTGGCAGCCTTGGGATTGTCAAACTCTTCATAGCCTTTGTAAACCACGTCGAATTCTGCTCCACTCAGATCGACGGTGAGCTCCGGCGCTTCAGGCTTCACTTCTTTGCCGTTGGCCGACGTGAAAGTAGCCTTATAGTTCTGCGCGAACGCGGCGATGATGAAGCTCTCGCCCGGCTTGATAGGATATTGCTTGCCGGTTCCGGGCACCATGTATACATAGGTGGCGTAGTAATATTTGTCGTTGGCACCTGCGACATCTTTCATTCCTTCTGACTTACTCCAGTCGTAACGACCGTCTTCCGTGTAATAGTAGCGTTTGTTCTGCGAGGCATGGCCGTTGCCGTAGCGGTTCATTGTCGTCACGGCAACACACAGACTGTCGGCATAGAGCACACGGTTGGTGTTATTGTAAATCTCTATGAACTGGTCGTTCTCACCGGCGGCTTTCTTATTGTCAGACCCCGCATAGTAGATGGTCTTGAGCACAAAGTTATCGGTTGTGGCGGTGTTGAGCTCCAGCGCTATTTCAGCAGGTTTGCCCGGGCTTAGCTGAATGCCTGTGGCCGAAGCCGAGAACATAACGTTTTCGTTGTTGAGTTCGAGCAATCCCAATGCCGTCTTGTAGTCTGACCCCGGCATTTCATATGTAGCGGTCAGATCATACATGTCTATCGGAAGATTCTCGATGAGTGCCGTGCCATCGGTTTTTACGTCAACGGCCGTTTCCTTGCCTGTATTGGTGTTGCGCAATACGAGATTTACCTTGCCCAGCTTCACCTTACTGTAAGCCGATGCCAGCTTTACGCTCACCTTGATTGACCCCGACGTTACTTCGGGCGTGTCGTTACCGTCGCTGCAAGCTGTCAGCGTGACAGCCGAGACCATCATCAACAGCAATGCGAAGAGATGGATTTTAGAAATCAGTTGTTTCATTTTTTCAGATTTTAATAATATGTATTATACTTGAATGAGCTTGTTAGCTTCAGAGTTTATAGGATATATCCATGCTGATTGTGGGCGCCTGATTGAAGTAGATGCGGGTGCCGTAGCGCTCGATATAGGGCCTGTAGTTGAACACATTGTTCACATAGCAGGACAGACGGAGCTTCTGTCCCAATTCTTTCGATACGCGCAAATGGCAGTTGGGCACGATAATCGGCTGGTTGATGTTGACCGGTTCCGTGTCGGTCAGCCGCAAATAACCCCATTTGGGGGCTTCGGCCTCCTTTCCTTCAAAGTACACTTTCTTGAAATTACGGTCGTAATAGCCTATCGGGTAGACATTGAATCCATGTCGATTGTAGTGCCGATACCAGAAGTTTTGCAGACGCAGGTTGAATATCAGGCCGATAACCGGAATATGTTTGGTGATACTTAGGGTCGAAATCACCTCGTCTGAACTATTCTTGGTCGGCGCGTACAGCCCTGTCACGGCTTCTTTTTGCATGTCGATGTTACCGCCGGCCCGTTCGCCTTTGGAGTGATACAGGCTGTAATTGTAGACCACCGAGTAGTTGAGCGCTATGCCTAATGGGCGGATGTTACGGATATTGCCGATCCATTCCACGCCCATGCTGCGACTATAGAGTGAGTTTTCGGGCGTGTAATAGGAGTCCACAATCAGTTCGCGCTCACCGTCGGGGCCGTAAATGGGCTTGCCAGAAGGCTCAACTCCCGTCTTCTTGTAGTTCTGCACCCACATGGTATCAATGACAGACCTTGACGAAATGCCCCTCATATCGATCTTCATATAGCCGGTGAGCGACGTGGTGAAGTCGCGTTTCTGCAACGAAAGGCCCAGTTCGAAGCTGTGAGTGTAGGGTGATTTCAGGTTTTTGTTGGTCGGATCCACCACCTTCGTCTGATACAGATACAAGCGTTCGTTGGCATTGTCGCTGTAATGAGAGAATACTAATCGGTCGAAATATACGTTTTCGGGATACAGATAAGCTGTGGCCGGAATCTTATAACTGATACCATAGGCCGCATAGAAACTCAATCCGTTGTTCAACGCGAAAATCGCGTTCAAGCGCGGACTGGCCGTGAAGTATCTTCTTTGCGTTTCAAATCGCAGTCCACCTGTCACAGATAGCATATTTTCGGCCAATGGAAGCGTCATTTTATCCTGCACATAACCGCCATATTGTAATAGGCGAACGCGGTTTTTGTAGTCGTAAGAACGATCGCCACGCCCATCTTGTCCTCCATCGTAATAGGGCGTTTCGGCGTTAAATATTTTACCTTTACCTAAATTGGCCTCATAACGGCCGAAAATGCCGAGTGTAAAGTTATGAGACGTCTTGCCAAACTTCAACAGTCGATGGCCCTCGACGTTGCCGTAGGTGGCCAGAGGCATGCCTTCGATTTCCAATAACGCCGTGTAGTAAGGCGGTGCTATGTCGGTTTCGTGAAGTCCGCTGGTATAGGCGTCGGTGATAATGCTGCGACGGGTGTTGGCTATGAACTCTTCGTGCATGTCGTATTGGCGTGACAATGAGAACGAAAGGTTGTATTCGAGCATGTCGAAGACGCTTTTCACGGGCGACAGCGATCCTCGGGTGCTCAGTCTGAGGGCCGATTGCTCGGTCTTCGTACGGTTCAGCACGGCGTCGGGATCGTTTTTAAGGCCGTCGAGGCTGCGTGTCAAGTCGAGCGAAAGCGTGTTTTCCCACTTCTGTTTCCTACTGAACATCTTGGTCCAAGTGGTGTTGAGGGCTATGTTTGAATTGGTTTTGAGTTTATCGCGCCGGCCTCTCGTACTGCTTACGTAGTCAATATTGAAGTTGAGAAGACCGTATTTGTCGCCCAACGAGATTCCTTTTCCGATCGAAGCGTTGAAGATATCGTACTGCACTTTCACCGAACCGTAGAACGGTGTGAGTCCTGCCCGGCGGTTGATGATGACAGCCCCGCTGCTCAAGTCGCCGTATTTAACGGGGGCTACACCCGATATCACCTCGATACTCTCTATCGATGAGGCAGGTATCAGGCGCAAATCGTTGCCATTGCCCACATTTTCATTGTTGTCGGTGTTGAACCTTCGGTCGAACATCTTCGTTCCGCCCCACTTTCCATAGCTGTCGAGCTGCATGTTGGTGTTGTTCGATATGGGAGTGCCATCTACCACATAAGAGATACCGAAGGCTGCGTTGCGTGTGTAATCGTTGATTTTATTACGCGTGTAAGCGTCGAGCGGATTCTCTACCGAGCCCGAAAGCACCGAACGCAACGTGAGGAAACTGGCGTTGTGCATGTCGGTATTGAGGATGGCTTTGCCCGGTAACACTTGCATAATGTCGGCCAAACTATAGGCCTGGATATTGTCGATCGTATTGCGTTGTATCACCATCGACGAGTTGGAGTTTTTCGTTGAGCGCACGGCGTTGACCTGTACTTCCTTCAAATAGAGGCTGTTGTCTTCCAATGGGATGGTCATCGAAGCACGCGTACCCAACGATGCGGCCGAGATTCTTAGTGTCTTGGTCTCCTTACCCACATAACTGACGGTAACTTTCGAGCCTTTTCCTTGAAAGAAAGTGCGTTTCAGGGCGATGTTTCCCCGCGCGTCCGCAGTGTAGGTGCGGTCATTGTTTTCCACGTAAATGGTGGCAAAGGGTAGCCCTGTCCCGTCTTTTTCTACGATATGGAATGTGATATTGTCATCGTCGGGGATGGCATGAGACGGAAGAGGAATAAAAAGAAACCATACGAACAGATATAACACGAGGTTGATAAAATGTCGGTTATAATCTGAATAAATCACCATAGCTTTATATCTGTGTAGTTTTTTGTAAAAATGTCTTTTCAACGCATACAAATTTACGTCTTTAAAAAACGCTTTGAAATCGCTAAAAAAAGGTATTTTTACAGGCAATAAAGTTTATTTAAGGCCATTTTGCGCCGTTTTTTATACCTAAAATATGTGATAGCGTGTCTTGTTTGACACAATCATGAGAGCTAAATTTAAACGTCATAGTGGAGGAATTTTTCCCTCAATATCGGTGTGGAGTCGTGCGTATGGACGGAAAGCGTGAAAGACATGGCGAAAACAGAGTGGCAGATGTTGCCAAAGCCGGCTGCCATGAGCGAGGTGGACGCGGGATGGGAGGCGTTGAAAAGAATGGTATTGCCCTGTGAATCACCTGTTTTGGGTATTGCTTTGCATGTTTTTTCCTGTTATTTTTGACTGCATGAAAAGCATGACATATCGCCATGTTTCACTTTAACGGTTTATTAAAATGGAAAAGAAGATGATTATCGGTATCGTGTGTGTTGTCGTTGTTTATGTGCTTAGTGTGCTGGGAGCGTCGCTCTTAGGCTTTCTTTCGGCCTATTTCTGGGTGGGCAGTCCTATTTTGGCCTCGCTGCTGTGTGCCTTTTCTTACGCGTGGTTGGCCCGCCGGTGGCGCAAGAGCGGCCTGGCCACCGTGTTGTCGTTAGCTGTGGTGTTTTTCTTCTTGGCTTGCGGAGAGATCGATTTGAAAACGGCCACCATCGCCGTGATGGTAGGTGTGCTGTCCGATGTGGTGCGACAGATGATGGGCACCGACACGGCCGAAAGTTCTTTCTGGGCCTATCCCATCCTGGCATTGGCTCCCATTGCCTGGTTTATTCCCCTTTGGACAAATCCGCAAAACTATTATGAGGCTACCATCGAAGAGATGGGGCAGGACTATGCCAATGTCATTCTTACGCTGTCGTCTCCCTGGAGCTTTGCCTTTGTGGTAGGAGCCACGGCTCTGTTGGGCTTTGTGGGAATCAGATTGGCAAGAGTTTTAGTTGGCAAGTAGACAAGTTGACGAGTAGACAAGTAGACGAGTTGATAGTTTCCTTTCATTAGGCTTACTATCAACTCGTCAACTCGTTAACTTCAACGCCTATCGTGCGTTGATTTCCTTGATGAGGCGGTCGGCATGGCCCCACTTATCCATCATGAAGAGCACGTATCGAATGTCTACGCCGATGCAGCGTGCCAATCGTTTGTCGAAGTTGATGTCGCTCGACAGGCTATCCCAGTTTCCGTCGAATGCCAGTCCAATGAGATGGCCGTTTCCGTCGAACATCGGGCTGCCGGAGTTACCTCCCGTGATGTCGTTATTGGTGAGGAAGCAGAGTTGCAGCTTGCCGCTGTCCTTGTCGGCGTAGCGTCCGTAGTCGTTGCTGCTCATGAGTTGGTGCATCACGGGTTCGGCTTTGTAGTCGAAAATGCCCGCGTCGCCCTGCTTCATCTTGGCCAACAGGCTCTCGGCCGTGGTGTAATAGCCCGACGGACGACCACCTAAGTCGAAGCCACCCACCTGTCCG
This sequence comes from uncultured Prevotella sp., assembly GCA_963547405.1. Taxonomy (GTDB): domain Bacteria; phylum Bacteroidota; class Bacteroidia; order Bacteroidales; family Bacteroidaceae; genus Prevotella. Next base: position 6,857 of record CAUURC010000015.1, on the reverse strand, counting down.
TAGGAGAGTCGCATGGTGAAATTGGCGTCGCTGTAGTGTGGCATGTCTTCCTCCATGCGCAACTTGGCGGCGCAGAGCCAGCGTTCCTGATCGGCGATGGAATCGGCAAATTCTTGCGTTCCAACGCCCAATGCGGCCTGTGTTTCAAGCAAATCCAAACCGAATTGCACGCCCGGATCTTTCTTATAACTCTTCTTGTTGGGGTAGATCTTCGTGCCGCTTTTCATGAGGAACGACGTTTTGTAGAGGTAATCTACGTAGGCCTGACAGTTGCCGCCGAACTTTTGGTCGATGGTTTTGTAGAAAGCTGGCAGATATGCGGTATCAACATGCCGGCGATAGTTCGTGAGCAGCGTGGCCAACACTTCCTTGTCGAGCGCCGCGTCCCACTCTTCGCTGTTGTCCTTAAACAGGATATACTGCTTCTTTGGATTCTTTTTGGGACCATTTATCTCGATTTTATCGAGACTGGTAGCACGTCTGGCAAACTCGCTCGTGCGGCGGAAGGTCTCGTTAAAGTACATAAGGTTGCGCATAACGTCGAACCGTTTGCCGTAGAAATAGGCCATTTTATCGAAGTCGAGCTTACCTTTTAGGAAGCCCGTGCTGTCTTGCCAGGCCGCGATACGGTCTTCGTAGGCCTTTTTCTGGTTGATAATTCCGATGGAATCGATACATTTGTTCATTCCGATGGAGTTCTTCCAGTAGTTGGCACTCTGCGCGTACTTGGAGTCATACTTGATTCTGACGGCTTCGTCGGCTCGCATGTGACGTGTCATAACCTCTTGTTTTACGCCACGTACTTGTGCCCGAGGGGTGTTCTGAGCATCGCGCATCTCGTGGATACCATAGCTGGAGAGGTAGCGGTTGGTGCTTCCGGGGTAGCCCATGGTCATGGCGAAGTCGCCCTCTTTGTAGCCCTGCAGGCTCACCTGTGCCCAATGCTTCGGGCGATAAGGCACGTTGTCCTTGCTGTATTCGGCCGGTCCGTTGGTCTTAGGGTCGGCATAGACGCGGAACACGCTGAAGTCGCACGTCTGGCGCGGCCACATCCAGTTGTCGGTTTCGCCTCCGAACTTACCCATCGACTTGGGAACGGTGAACACCAGACGCAAGTCGGGGAACATCTGATAGGTTGTGGCGTAGTATTTATTGCCCTCGTAGAAGGCGTCTACGCTTACATGGTAGCTCTTGTCTTGCTTTTTGGCCTCCTTGGTCAGTGCGTTTTGGAGCGAATCGACCAAGTACGACTGCCGCTCTTTCGATAAAACACTGAAGCCCAGCTTGTCGAGTTCGGGCGTGATGTCGCGCTGTTCCACCATGAAACTTACAAACATGTTCTTGTTTGGCAGCTCTTCGGCGTGGCTTCGGGCCACAAAACCGTTGAGCATATAGTCGTGTTCGACGGTAGAATGGCTGCGGATACCCTCGAAACCGCAGTGGTGGTTGGTGAATACCAGTCCGTCGGGACTTACAACAACGCCCGAACAGTAGCCCGAGAAGTTGACGACAGCGTTCTTGACGGCGTCTTTCCCGTGGTAGAGGTCATTGTAGGGCAACTTGAAACCTTCCATCTTCATCTGCTCATACACTGCCTGTGGCAGGTTGTAGAGCGTCCACATGCCCTCATCGGCATGCGAAGGCGCGAACGAAAAGAGCGAAGAGAGGAAGAAAAAGAGTAGTTTTGTTTTTCTCATTGTCTATATATTAAAAATAAAATGTTACACGATGATTCTCGTTCTTATCGCTTCTGCCGAGAACTAAAACGACCATCCCAGGCCAAGATAGGGATAGAAGAACGCTTTGTTGATTCCATGCTCGTCTCCAAAGTTGAATGATGGTGAAAGACCGACACGGAACAAGAAGCCTTTAGGGCGTTGGTAGCGATAGCCGATATTACCAAACATGCAATATCCAAAGCTGGTCTTGGTCTCATAGCGTGTACTCCGCATTTGTGACGGGCTATAAATATGGTAGACGTTTTCCACATTATAAATACCCAGACTTGCGCCTGCGCCTGTTTCAAACTTATGATTGCCGCCACCCAAAAGATAGTTTATTTCGAGCGGTATGCCAAAACCTTTTGTTTCCTGTTCCTGTCCAAAGAAGTTGGAATTGCCGTATCCGAACCCGAAACCTACACGATAGCCCCAGCCGCTGTTGCCTTTCAGGCGGGAATCGTAGTTGATGCCCACCGTGTTTTGGGCACCGAAGAACTCTATCGAAAGGCTCTTGGTCTTGTCCTGAGCCGACACGGCGAGCGCGGGAAGGATGAGGAACAGATAAATAATGTACTTTTTCATTGAATTGTATATAGTTGTTTGTAAATTAAAGACGTGTGGATGGATTGATGAGAAACACGAAAACGCTCGATGAAATGGCTGATTTTGCGTTGTAAAAGCAGCCCTTTTACACGCTAAAAGCTATGCTTTCAGGTGGTCAAAGCTATGCTTTTACTTTCTAAAAGCATAGCTTTTGCAACCTATCGGCGAAACCGCTTGCCGATGATGGGTAAACTGCTGAGTGGCAAGTCGCGCCTAATGATGGCGCCGATGAATATCAGAATCAATAGCGTATTGACACCCATGGCCGCCCACGAGTCCCATTGGCGGTTGGCAAAGCTCATGCCCGCAAAGAGGATGATGGTCAAAAGCACGTAGCGGAAGATGTCTTTGAGCGGATAGTTGACGGGATAATACTTCTGACCAAACAAGTAACTGGCCACCATACTTATGCCGTAGGCCGCAAAACCGGCCCAAGCGCAGGCCATATAGCTGAAGCGTGGGATGAGCAAAACGTCAATCAGAAGCAGCACCACGCAGCCCAGACCCGAGAAATAGGCTCCCCAGATGGTGCGGTCGGTCAGCTTATACCAGAAACTAAGGTTGAAATAAATGCCAAACATGATTTCGGCGGCCATCACAATGGGTATCACTTTCAGTCCTTCCCAGTAGTCGGGAGCCACCACATAGCGCAGAATGTCCATGTAACCGATGACGCAGAGGAAAGCCAACAGCGTGAAAATGATGTAATATTTCATTACTTTGGCGTAGGTTTCCTTCTTGTCGGCGCTCTTGTTGGCAAACACGAACGGCTCGTAAGCAAAGCGGAAAGCCTGCGTAATGATGACCATGATCATCGCTATCTTAATGGTGCTACCGTAGATACCCAGCTGTGCCCGGGCCTCCTGTATGCTGCCGTCGTAGAAATAGGGGAAAATGAGCGTCGAGGCGCTTTGGTTCAGCTGGCCCGCCACGCCGAGAATGAGCATGGGCCACGTGTAGGAGAGCATGCGGCGACACATCGCCCAGTCGAAGCCGAAGGTGATTCCGCGCATCTCTTTCAGCAGAAGGAGGGTGGTAATGATGCTCACCACGAGGTTCAGATAGAACACAATGCCTACGTCGGGGATGAAGTTGGCATCGTAAATGCCGAACGCGTTGATGCGCAATAGGGGGAAAACGATGAGGAAAAGGGCCACGAGGGCCACGTTGATAGCGATGTTCAGGCACTTCAGTGTGGCAAACTTGATGGGGCGATGCTGGTAACGCAGGTAGTCGAACATGATGCACGACCACGCATCGATGGCCACACAGATGGCCATGGAACCGATGTACCAAGGGTGATCGCCGTAGCCTATGAACGTGGCAATGGGGTTCAGGAAGAGGATAACGAGCACGGCGAAGGCTAAAGCGACGGCTCCTACTATGCGCAAAGCGGTGGAGTAGACCATCCGGGCGTCTTCTCCTTCCTTGTTGGCAAAGCGGAAGAAGGTGGTCTCCATGCCGAAAGTGAGGGCGATGATGAGGATTCCGATGTAGGAATATACGTTGGTGATGATGCCATATTGGCCTCCGCTCGACGCCCATGCGATGGTTTCGATGGGCACAAGCAGGTAGTTGATGAAGCGGGTCGCAATGCTGCTGATACCATAAATGGCGGTATCTTTTAATAAAGACTTTAAATTTGCCATGGGTTTGTTGGAGTTGGAGGAGTTGTTTTGAGGGAGTTGAGGAGAGATTTGGGGGAGTTGAGGAGATGAGGAGAGGGAGTTAAGGAGTTAAGGAGTTAAAGGGAGTTAAGACATTAGTTTTATATTGAGGGGTTGTTGCTATTATATTGTGATGTTGGTGCTATTTTTTTGTGTACTTATTGTTATTTTTTCTGCGGGTTGTTTCTATGTTGTGGAGTTTAAACATTCGTTCGATGTCGATGCAAAGATGGCAGGGATAAGACATTAGTTATATGTTGTGAAGTTAAAACATTCGTTCGATGTCGATGCAAAGATGGCAGGGATAAGACATTAGTTATATGTTATGGAGTTTAAACATTCGTTCGATGGCGATGCAAAGATGGCTGGGATAAGACATTAGTTATATGTTATGGAGTTAAAACATTCGTTCGATGGCGATGCAAAGATGACAGGGATAAGACATTAGTTATATTTTGTGGAGTTTAAACATTCGTTCGATGGCGATGCAAGGATGGCAGGGATAAGACATTAGTTATATGTTATGGAGTTAAAACATTCGTTTGATGGCGATGCAAAGATGGCAGGGATAAGACATTAGTTATATGTTGTGGAGTTAAAATATTCGTTTGATGGCGATGCAAGGACGACAGGGATAAGACATATGTCTTAACTCCCTTTAACTCCTTACCTCCCCCAAATCTCTCCTTAACTCCCTCAAATTCTCTCCTCATCTCCTCCCAAACAACTTCTTTAAAAAAACAAATAACATATTGTGATAGCGCCTATCGTGCCGATGAGGTCGGCCAACAGGCCGCAGGCTACGGCGTGACGCGTGTATTTAATGCTCACGCTACCGAAATATACGGCGAGAATATAGAAGGTGGTGTCGGTCGAACCTTGCAGAATGCAGCTCAGACGGCCCACAAAACTGTCGGCCCCATAGGTCTTCATGGCCTCGAGCATCATACCTCTGGCGCCGCTGCCGCTTAGCGGTTTCATGAAAGCCGTGGGCAAACCGCCTACGAAATCGCTGTTCAGCCCCAGCAATTCCACACCTCGGCGAATGGCGTTGATGGCCATATCCATTGCGCCCGACGCACGGAAGACACCCACGGCCACGAGAATGGCCACGAGATAGGGGATGATGCGCACGGCCGTTGTGAACCCTTCCTTGGCTCCTTCGATAAAGGCGTCGTAGACGTTGACACGCTTCCACAGCCCGGCCAGAATGAAAATGACGATGATTCCCAGCAAAATCAGGTTGCTGGCAACGCTCGTTACCGTGGCCATTGTTTCCTTATCCATCTGTCCGAAACACCAAATGAGCAGCCCCACAAAGGTGATAATACCGCCCAATGTCGCCAAAAGGGCTGGCTGAAGCAGGCTCGTCTTCTGCCACAACAGCGTCAGCACGATGCCGGCGAGCGTGGCAATGGTGGTCGAAAGTAAGATGGGGATGAATACATCGGTAGGCATGGCGGCCCCGTAGGACGCACGGAAGGCCAGAATCGTGGTGGGAATGATGGTCAGTCCGCTGGTGTTGAGCACCAGAAACATAATCATGGGGTTGGTGGCGGTGTCTTTCTTCGGATTGAGTTCCTGCAATTGGGCCATCGCTTTCAGTCCGGTGGGCGTGGCGGCGTTGTCCAATCCCAGCATGTTCGACGCTATATTCATGAACATGGAGCCCATGGCGGGGTGGTTCTTTGGAATGTCGGGGAAGAGTTTGGTAAACACCGGGCTGAGCATACGCGCCAACGCGTTGACGGCTCCTGCCTTTTCGCCAATCTTCATGATACCGAGCCACAGAGCCAATACGCCCGTCAGACCCAAAGAAATCTCGAATGCGGTCTTGGAAGAATCGAAAGTTGAATCAACAATCTTTTGAAAGATGGTCGTGTCACCCATCAATAATCCGATACTCGCAAAGATAAAAGCGATGATAAAAAACGCTATCCAAATGTAGTTTAACACCATAATTAAATGCAAAGTTAAGCTAAATAGCGCAAGTTTCGGGTGTTAGGGCGTTAAAGAAGTTAAATGAGAGGGGGAGAGGTGTGAGGGTGTTGGGGTGGTAAGATGAATGTTTAGCCTGTCTATCTGAACCCACGGAAGCGATTTCTGAGACGATACTACCGATTCATCCTTACACCCCGACACCCTCACAACCTTTATAAATGAATCTGAATAGCGCCTCCTGCCACTATCCAAAGGCCGGGCTGAGGCACGTTTCCTACGTCGACAAACTTGCGATTGGTAAGGTTGTTGCCCTCCAAATATACGTTCCAAGTGGGCGTTGTCCACTGTAATTTACCGTCGAGCAAGCCGTATGTGCCGTAGCGATGGCGTTCGCCGGCGAGGTCTTTATAGCTTCCGGTGCGGTGTTGCAGCCGATAATGCAGGCTCAGTTCGAGCTGTCGCCACAGTTGCAGACGTGCGTTGGCTACGAATTTGTTCTTCAGATACTCCAAGGCGTAAAGACTTTGGATGTCGGAAGGCTCGTCGTGGTGCTGTTGGATGTAGCAATAGCTGAGGCTCAACTCGCGCAACAGTCGCTGACTGCGCAGCAGTTGCCATGTATCGAGCTTCATCTGTGCTTCCAGGCCCACAGCGTTAATCTTGCCGAAGTTGACCGATTTCCACACCAACGTGCCCGTTTCGTCCTTCGTTCCGTCACTGATCCAGTCGATAAGGTTCGTGTGGTGGTTGTGAAAGACCGACGCCGACGCCGTCACGGCATTGGAAGCGTAGCGCACACCGGCCTCCAGCGCGGCCAGTTCTTCGGGCTTCAGGTTGGGATCGGCCAAATGACCGCCTTTGCTGTAATACAGTTCCGTCACCGAAGGCATGCGCAGCGACGTGTTGTAACTGGCGTAAACCTTCA
>CAUURC010000014.1:0-47046 GCA_963547405.1 uncultured Prevotella sp. | reverse complement strand
GTGGCCGCGTGCTGCGTCACCTCATACTGTTCTGGCGTGAGTGTTTTGCGCAACCAACCTTCGTCGGGTTTGGTGTAACGGGTGGTGTCGTTGATGTTCATTACTGTTTTATTCTCTTGCGTATTGCTCGTTTGTCCGTTCGACCGGCAGGCTGACAGAAGCAGTGCCATGAGCATAAATGTAGTATAAATGCACTTCATAGGGGAAAATTTTTAGGCTCAAAGATACATAATTCTGATTGTTGCCGAACGCTGTTTAACGGTTTTTCGTCTTTCTTTATATAACTTTCGCACGCTTGGCAGGTGTTGTTTCCGTGGTGAACACTCCTTGCGGCTTGCGCCTTTTCCCCGCAATGTACTGGCGACAGAGACGGTCAGATACTCTGTTGCATGTGCTGGAGCTTCAGCATCTCCGAAGGAACCGAGGCGCGAATGCGGTCGAGCAACTGCTGAAGCAGCGTGATACGGATGAAATGGGGTGAAGTCATTAGCACGATTTCACGTGTGGGAATGGGGATGGCGAACGGACGAATCAAGGTTTTCTGTTCGTTGCTGAGCTGGGGGATGGCCAGTTGCGGTATAAACGTGATGCCCGAACCGTGTTCTACGATGCGCATGAACGTCTCGATACTGCCCAAATGGTAGGTGCGCTTGCTGCGGGCGGCCGCCTTGAGTTCGCAGAACTTCACCAGTTGGTCGCGAAAGCAGTGGCCCTCGTCGAGCAACCACAGCTGCTGACCATTGAGATCGGTCGACTTAATGTGCTCTTTTTGGTAGAGCGGGCAGTTTTGCGACACGTATCCGTAGTACTGTTCGTAGAAAAGCGTTTCACAAGACATCTCTTCCAGTCCATCTATCCGTGCTAAAATGCCGGCGTCGATGTCGCCATGGCGTATGGCTCGCTTCATGTCTTCGGTCTTTAGCTCCATTATCTGAATATCTACGTCGCGCCAATCGTTCATCAGTTGCGGCAAGAAACGGGGTATCAGGTAGGGCGCAATGGTAGGTAATATGCCGATGGTAATGGTGCCTGTCAGCGAATGTTTCTCTTCCTCAACCGTTTCTTTCAGCCTTTTGGCCCTTCTGAGTATGTTCCATGCCTGCTCAATCACTTTCATTCCGGCCTTCGTGGGCTGAATAGGTTGGCGCTTGCGGTCGAAGAGTTTCATGCCTAACTCTTCCTCTAAGCGCTGAATCATCGAACTGAGCGTGGGTTGGGTAACGTTACAATAGTCGGCAGCTTTGGCAAAATGCTTGAAGCGATAAACTGCCATTACGTATTCGAGTTGCTGTAATGTCATAGTCGTATCGTCAGATATCTATTGGGCAAAGATAATTATTTTTTACGAAAAAGCATGCTTTCGTAACTCGGAAAGAATCAACTGCGACTTTCTTTTTTTGCGTCGGATATAGAATACTCCAAATACCTGTGTGCGGCAAGGCTTGTCCACGCGTGCGCAACCTGAAAAATCACGTTGCCACATGGGCACGGAACGAAATCGGCAGGGGTGGTTTAAATGTAAAATATTTATCACAAAAACGGTACAAAAAAATGCTTCAACTAGAGAGAAAAATAGAGATGAAACAGCATTTCTTACCTTAACGTCAGCCCGTTTTTACCCTTTTTCGATGTAAAAGCATAGCTTTTGCGTGGTAAAAGCTACCTTTTTACGAGCCAAAAGCAATGCTTTCACCTCCTCAAAGGGCTGCTTTTAGGTGGCTTTTTCGATGTTTTCAGGTGGCTTTTGACAGGCAAAAATGTCGCTGTTTTGCGCAAGCGATTGATTATCAGTTGTTTGCCGGTTTTGTGCGAACGTCAAAATGCTTGGCTTATTTGCGAAAACTTTTTTCCTGACGCGTAATAAAAGAGCGGTTTGTACGATTTTTTCACAACTAATTTAGCAAAAAAATCCGCTGCCCGGTACGGCAACGGATCACGATGAAGGGCGTTTTTCAATCACGATATCTATCCTCGCTTCAACCGCCGGTTCAGCTGAAACAGCGCGGGCACGAAGATACAGAGCGAAAAAACAACCCACAACGCCACGCGCAACTGACTTCCGCCGGCCAGTTCGCTAAGGGTTGCGGTGGTAGAACCGGGATAAAGGTTGGCCGCAACGAAAACAATAGAGTTGTTAATCCAGTGATAAACCAAACCCGGAAAGATGCTGCGGGTGCGCTCATACATCCATCCTAAAAGCAGACCGATGAGCGTCGCGTGCAGAAATTGGGCGTCATTGCCATGAATAATGCCGAAGATGACGGCCGAAATGACGATCGCGCCCCAGCGCCACCGCCCTTGCATCACCGTGAGCAGGCTGTAAAGAATGGCGCCACGAAACACTACTTCCTCGGCCACAGGGGCCAATATGCTGATAAACAGATAGCCCATGGGATGGCGCATCATCTCGGTAAGGATGTGTTCCGCGCTCTCGGGCATCTGAAGCGAGAGCAATTCGTTGAGCCATATCGAAGGAGCGAGCGCCCCGAAGGCTGCCAAAACCACCCATATCAGTGCCGACCAAGGACGACTGCGCAGATAATCGCGGCTGAAAGGAGTCCAACGGGCACGCAGAAACAGCCATATCGTCAACAAACTGCTGAGCAAGGTGCTCACCAAAATGACATCAATGTCGGTCGACAGACCACGTCGGGTTAGCTGTCCGAAGGCCTCCGCAAGGCCGCTTCCTTGTTTAACGTAAAAGCCTAAAGTGGCCAAACAGTGCGTCAGAACTTGCAAAAGGAAGAACACTACCACATAAAAGATGACATTGAGGGATTGTCTTATCGGCTTTGTCATACAAATATCATTTTATTTTTAAGGATTAAACGGTTGGTTATCACGGGCTAGAAGCAGTTCTTCGGCTTGGCGTCGGTCGGCCTTCAGCTGCTCGGCCAACTGCACGATATTCTCGAATTTCCGCTCTGAACGGATACGATGGGTCAACCATACTTCCATTCGCTGCCCGTAAAGTTCTTCCTCGAAGTCGAAGATATGCACCTCGAGCGTCTGCTCATGACCGTCAAACGTGGGGCGAATGCCTATATTCATCATGCCGTTCATCATGGTGACATGGTGCTCCGGACGCACTCGGACGGCATAAACGCCGGGCGATGGAATGAGCAATCCCGTGTCGGCAACATCGATATTGGCCGTAGGGAAGCCCAACTTGTGCCCATTGCGATAGCCTCCGACTACGGTTCCGGTCAACATATAGGGACGTCCCAGGCACTGATGGGCCATCGCGACTTCGCCCTCCTGCAGGAGGGAGCGAATCATCGACGAACTGACATGGACTCCATCCACGGATAATGCCGCGTTACGAATCACCTCGATACCCATCTCTCGCCCATAACGCACGTAGTCGGAGAACCCTTCCGAACGGTTGTGGCCAAAGCGGTTGTCGTAGCCAATGAAGAGTTTGCGGACGTTCAGTTTATCAACCAGCACGTAACGCATGAAATCACGGGCTGAGAGAGCGGCCATCTCGCGACTGAAAGACAGCACGGCCGCCTGGTCGCAACCGGTCTTGGAGAGTTGCAGCAGCTTGCCATCGAGCGTGGTTAGCAGCTTGGGGCGGTAGTCGCTCTGCAATACTTGGCGGGGATGGCGGTCAAACGTGATGACGGTCGACGTCATGTGGCTGCGCCGTGCCTCCTCTACCACGTTCCGAATAAGGTATTGATGGCCACGATGGACGCCATCGAAGAAGCCGATGGTGGCTACGGTGGGGGGGAGATTACCCGTATCTGAATTGACTTTGATGATATCCATACGTCTTATTTTTTCTTTCCGATCACGCGACACACGCACCGATAGGCCTCGCCAATCCAAAGTACGAGCGACGTGGACGCCACAACGACGAACCACTCGTGGGCCGACATGCCATCGGTACGGAACATGGCGCCGCCAAACTCCACGATGAGCCACTGGCCACCCAGGATGATGAGCAGCACGAAAAGCAGTCCACGATCGGCCCACAGTCGCCGGAAAGCCGAATGATGGCTGCCTAAGCATTTGGCATTAAATAGATTCCAGAACTGCAACATGACAAAAGTGGTGAAAAAGAGCGTGAGTTCGTGGCCGCTCATGCCGCTATGCAGCGTTCGTTCGCAATAAACCAGAAAGGCCGTCAGTACGATAAAGAAGAGGATTCCGACCACTATGATGCCCCGCAACATGGAGGGCGAAAGAATGAAATCGGCCGTATTACGAGGCTTCTCGGCCATCACCTCGCGCGAAGGGGGAAGCGATGCCAGGGCCATGGCGGCAAAAGTGTCCATGATGAGGTTGACCCAGAGAATCTGAGTGACCGTCAATGGCAGTTCGGTTCCTACGAGTGAGCCGGCCAATACGAGCAACAGAGCCGTCAGATTGACAACCAGTTGGAAGAAAAGGAAGCGTTGGATGTTCTTGTAAAGTGAGCGGCCCCACATGACGGCGTTGACAATAGAGCCGAAGGAGTCGTCAAGCAGGGTCATATCGCTGGCTTCCTTGGCCACGCCGGTGCCCGAACCGAGCGACAAACCTACGTGGGCATGGTGCAAAGCCGGCGCGTCATTGGTGCCATCGCCTGTCACGGCAACGATTTCGCCATGCTTTTGCAGCATTTCTACCAGTCGTTGCTTGTCTGTCGGACGCGCGCGGCTCATCACTTTGATGAAGGGTGCCAAGCGGAAAGCTTCATCATCGGAGAGCGCCGACCACGCAGGGCCGGTGATACAAGCGTCGGATGTCAAAGGATCGGTGGCAACAGGAGCTTCTTCTTTTGCGATAACACCGATTTGTCGGCCAATCTCCGCCGCCGTGGCAGCGGTGTCGCCGGTGACGATTTTCACCTCTATCCCGGCGTCATGGCAGCGACTAATGGCGGCCGGAACTTCCTCACGAACGGGGTCGCTGATAGCAAACACTTGCTGAAAGCGGTTGTCCACGGCGAAAGCCAACGTGCGCATGGCCTGCTGTTGATAGCCTGAGAGCTTCTGCTCGACAGCCAATCGTTCCTCCGCAACCATGTCGCACATGTCCATTACGATCTCCGGAGCACCTTTTACAAAGCGATGCGGCGTGCCGTCAATCACGGCTGTGGTGGCCATATACTTGCGATCGGTAGAGAACGGTTCGCGATCGGTCATTGCATAACGCTGTCGCAGGGCGCGATAGTCCACATCTCGGTCTTGAAGCCACAGCAACAGTGCGCCTTCGGTAGGATTGCCGATGACCTCTTGCCCATGAAGTTCGGCCGTGGAGTTCAGCGCGATCGCGATGTCGAGCCATTCATCAGGTTGGCTTTCGGCCGGAATGGGTTGCGCCACACGCATCCGATTCTGCGTCAGTGTGCCCGTCTTGTCGGTACAAATGACCGTCACGGCTCCCATCGTCTCGCACGAATGTAGTTTTCTTACTAAGTTGTTCGACCGCAACATGCGCCGCATGTTGAGCGCCAAGGCCAGCGTAACGGCCATGGGGAGGCCTTCGGGTACAGCCATCACAAGCAGCGTGACGGCCATCATGAAGTATTTGAGCACCATCTGGGCCATGCGCATGTAGTCGTCGCTCTGCCAGAGGCTGTCGGTCAGTATGTCGTGGCCCAAGAAAAGGACGAAAGCGGCGATGGCAACGCTTGCTCCCACCTTGGAAATCATGACAGCCAACTTGTCGAGTTGCATGTTGAGCGGCGTCTTTACCGATGTCATCTCGGTCGATTTGCGGGCCACTTGTCCTATCTCGGTGGCGTCGCCGACGGCCGTCACGGCGTATTCGCCACGTCCGCTCATCACCATTGTCGACCGCAGCACCATATCGGCCGGGTAAGTAGCCCCATCGGCCGTGTCGGTCGGCGTGTCATCCGTCGACATGTATTTGTCGGCAATGAGTTCGCCCGTGAGCGACGACTCGTCAATCTGTAGGCCGATAGCCTGCGCCAATCGCCCGTCGGCAGGCACTTCGTCGCCCGTTTCGATCAGCACAATGTCGCCCACGACCACATCGCGTCGCCGTATTTCGACCACAGAACCATTTCGCCGCACCTTCACGGATTGTTCGTCGTCCATCGCCGTGAGCACATCGAACTTCTTGGCTGCGTCGCGCTCGAAGTAAAAGCCGATGGTGGTGGCCAAGATGATGGCAAGAAAGATACCGATGGTTTCAATAAAATCTTGTTGAATGAAAGCAAATACAAGCGAAACGGCTGCTGCCACAAGAAGAATTTGGATGATAGGATCCTTGTATTTGCTGAAATAAAGTGTCCATAAGGAAGTCTTTGGGGGAGGCGTTAGCAAGTTTTCGCCGTGCTGTTTCCTACTGGCGACTACCTGTTCGTCAGAAAGTCCCGCTAAAGAATCGTTCCCTTTCATAAAAGAAGATGTCGTTGTCATATAATATAGATGATTGCAAAGTTAGTCAAAAACAAAGGAAGAAGTTGTCAATCAATATTATTTAACGCACGCGCGCAAGGCGGCGAAGGGATAAAAGACTATCTTTGCGATACGAAAGAATCGGTATGATGAAAAAGAAAATAATGTTCTTATTGTTGCTTTTGCTGACTATTCTGAGCGCAGAAGCTAAAGTGGATACCTATGTATGGGTGGGGTGGGACACCAACATGACAGAACAATCGCTGAAACGTGATTTCAAGGCGTGGAAAAAGCATGGCGTGGTGGGCGTATGCGTCAACTGTGGCATGGATAAAGATAAGATTGTCGTGGCCGCAAAGGTAGCCAAACAGCAGGGATTGGTCTATCACGCTTGGATTCCGACCATCCTTCAGGCCGATCTTGATTCATCATGGTACACCGTTAACCGGCTCGGACAATCGGCGTATGACCATCCGGCATACGTGAAATACTATAAAACGCTTGATCCACGCAACCCTAATGTGCGCAAATATCTGACAGAGAAGTTTACTGAGATTGCACGCATACCCAACGTAGACTACATACAGCTCGACTATATTCGCTACGCCGATGTTATTCTGGCGCGTGGGTTGTGGGATAAATATGGCCTGATCATGAATGGCGAATACCCTGCTGCTGACTATTGTTACTGCGATGACTGTGTAACAGCCTTTCAGACCAAGACGGGAGTGGATATCCGCAAGGTGACCGACCCATCAAAGATAGAGGAATGGGCCCAATTCCGTTGTGACGCCGTGACCGATTTAGTCAACACAATTATTGATAGCGTGCATGCCGTGGGCAAGAAAGTGAGTGCCGATGTATTTCCGGGACCTGACAGTTACGCTCGTTGGATGGTGCGCCAGCAATGGGATCGTTGGAATCTTGACGCCATCTTTCCCATGAACTATAATGACTTCTACATGGAACCGGCCACATGGGTTGGACGCGTTACTGCAGAAGAGGTGAAAAGCGTGGCCCATCGGCAGACGCCTGTTTACAGCGGACTCTTCATTTGTAAGGATTGGGAACATAAGGATCAGGTCGTTGATCCCGAAAACTCCGGTCTTTTGCCCTCCGAAATGGGTGAAGCCATCCGGGGATCGATAGCTGCCGGTGCTGCCGGAATCTGTCTTTTCACTCCTTACTCCATGACAGAAGCCCACTGGAAAGCCCTCGATGAGGCTGTAAAATAGCCGTTATAAGTAACTCTGTTACAGTTATTTCGCTCCCTCAACGCAGCATTTATTACAAAATATTTGGATGTTTGCGGCAAATACCGTATCTTTGCAGCCACAAAACTTATCCTAAGGCATAAGTTGGACTTGTAGCTCAGTTGGTTAGAGCAACAGACTCATAATCTGGAGGTCCCTGGTTCAAGCCCAGGCTGGTCCACACCTAAAAATCAAGCACTTACGAGTTTCTCGCAAGTGCTTTTTCTTTTGTTGGTGACCTTCAAGTGACAAAAGTGTCCCTCCGTAACCTTCTGAAACGTAGAGTGATTTTTTTGTGAGTTTAAGAAATGTTATCGCAAAGATGATAGCGAAAACAAAGGGGGATAATATTTTTTTGCGGTTTCTTCAAATAATTTGCGGTTTCAACTTATTTTTATCTGAAATAAGAATATAATTGCCAAAAAACTTGTAGCTTTATAGCCAGAATACATATTAACCCGAACTCACGTAACTTATGTTCTGCCCTTACTGCATATTGCTTTTTTGAGAATAAGCCGGAGGCACTGCCGGTATATGTGGAAAAATCAAGGCAGTTAGAACTATTTTCATCTTATCCCGAACTCGCGTACTACAATAATCCCTGCATCGTTTACAAGTGAGAATGAAAAAAGGGGACAAATGCCGTTTTGAAACGTTATAATTCGGCTGTTTCTCGATAGTTTTTAACTACTAACGCTTCGATATTGGCGGGTACCAGACCATGAATGGAAAGGCCCTTGCGGATATTTTCACGAATCAGTGTACTGCTGATGTCCATCAAGGGCGTGTCGGCAAGGGTAACGTTGGGGGGCAGTTCGGAGGCTGTAATGGGGGAGCCGCCGCGTGGATAGACTATAATAGAGTAGTGGGCGAGTATCTCCTGATAACCGAACCAGCGGTCGAAGGCGGTCCAGTTGTCGCCTCCGATGAGCAGAAAGAAGTGGTGTTGGGGATGAGCATGCGTCAATGCTTGGAGTGTATGAAGCATGTAGGATGGTCGGGGTAGATGAAATTCGATGTCGCTGACGGTCAGTTGTGGCTCGTCTTGCAGTGCCAGCTTCGCCATTTCAAGTCGCTTGGCGTCTTCTAATAAAAAAGCGTTGCGCTTGAAAGGGTTTTGTGGTGACACAACAAACCACACTTCGTCGAGTCCACCCACAGCGAGCAGTTGGCGGGCGAGGGCAATATGTCCGATGTGAATGGGATTGAAAGAACCTCCGAATATACCGATTCTGCTCATCCGAATAGCTTATTTACCCAAAAAACGGGCAATGATTTCGTAGGTTTCCTGCTCGGCTTTGGCCAAGTCGTCATTAATGACAACATAATCGAACTGGTTGGCAAACGTCAATTCGTAGTTCGCTTTGGCCAATCGCTGCTCAATCACCTCGGGAGCGTCGGTCGCACGGCCTACAAGACGGCGGCGAAGTTCTTCTACCGACGGAGGTTGGACGAAGATACTAAGTGCCCGTTCGCCATAAAACTTCTTGATATTGACACCACCTTTTACGTCGACATCAAAGATAACATTCTCTCCTTTGGCCGTCTGACTGTCCACCTGACTCTTGAGCGTGCCGTAAAAGCGGTCCTCATACACTTCTTCGTATTCGAGAAACTCGTCATTTTGAATCTTCTCTTTGAAGGCTTCGGGTGTCAAGAAAAAGTATTCCACGCCGTCACGCTCGGTGCCTCGTGGCGCTCTCGACGTGCAACTGACAGAGAATGCCAGGTTAAATTCCGGGTGGTTGGCGATGAGCCATTGCACAATCGTGCTCTTGCCCGAGCCCGAAGGAGCAGAGAAGATGAGTAAGCCACCTCCGCCCCTCCCAAGGAGGGGAGTGCCTGCCGGCTTGAGTTTTGTGGTTTCGTCGTCTTGTGTGATTGTAGTTGGTGTGATGGCAGAAGTCGTTTTCGTGTTGTTTTTGTATTCTTTGTTCATGTATTTTGTACGTTCTATTAAGTTTTGCTTGATGGTGTCAATCACATGCTTAGTATCTCCAATAATCTCATCGTTTGTGAAACGGATTACATGAAAGCCCTTTTCTTTAAGGTATAGCGTTCTTTTTTCATCGTTGTCGGGTTGATTTCCACTATAATGATATTTGCCATCAACCTCGATAATCAGTTGTAATGAGAGACATACGAAATCGGAGATGAATTCCCCGATGATGTGTTGGCGTCTGAATCTGACTCCTAATTGTTTGCGTCGAAGGTGTTCCCAAAGAATAGATTCTGCTTGTGTGGCATATCTACGACTATTTTTTGCATTCTTCTTCAGGCAGTTGTAGGCATAGGAAGTCGATGTTTCATACCCCTTTTTCATACCGATGAAGATTTAAATGTTTATGAAAACGCTTCTTAAACTTTCATTCCGACAGGCACTCCCCTCCTTGGGAGGGGCGGGGGAGGCCTACAATACGTTCAGCACTTGCTCCTTAATCTGCTCCAGTTCGTCCTTCATCATCACCACAATGTTCTGCATTTCGGCCTGATTACTCTTGCTACCGGTGGTGTTGATTTCACGTCCCATCTCCTGAGCGATGAATCCCAGCTTCTTGCCGACACCATGTCCTTCTTCGTTCATGGTCTCACGGAAGTACTTCAAGTGATTAGTCAGGCGTTGTTTCTCCTCACTGATGTCCAGTTTCTCTATATAATAGATGAGTTCTTGCTCCAATCGGTTCTTGTCGTAGTCCACTTCCGGAATCGATTCCAGTCCTTTTACGATGTTCTGGCGTATCTTTTCTACTCGACTTTTTTCGTAGGGCTCAATGCGAACAAGCAAGTTTGCGATGTTGTCAATCTTCTCCGTGAACTTCTTTTGCAAGGCTTCGCCTTCCTGTTTGCGAAAAGCAAGCAAGTGATTGAGCGCGTTTTGAATGGCCGTCGTTGCTGTCTGCCATTCCTCGTCAGTAAGTTCTTCGGTTTCATTTTTGGTTGTTACGTCGGGCATTCGTAACAAAGTGTAGAACCAATCGGTAGGTTCCGGAATGCCGGTGCTAGCTGAAATCTCTTTGATTTGCCGATAGTATTTCTCTACAACGGCTGTGTTGATAGGCGCGGCGTCAATCGATGCGTCTTTCTCTATCCAGATAGAAAAGTCTATTTTGCCCCTTTCCATCGTCTTGGCAATCAATTGGCGTATCTCCATTTCCTTCTCTCTGTAAGAAGGAGCGATACGTGTAGAAAGGTCTAAAGATTTGCTGTTTAAAGATTTTATTTCAACGTTGATTTTCTTCTCCTTAAAGGTTATGACAGATTTTCCATAACCAGTCATTGATTGTATCATACTCAGCTTGACGTTAAATTTCTGCAAAAGTAATCAAAAATGGGAGAAAAGGCGTACATTTGCATGTTATTTAGAAGATTTAATAGTTATGTCGTGTATATTGAACATAGAGACCAGCACCGATATTTGTTCCGTTGCGGTAAGTAACGACGCAGCGTGTATCTTCAACGAAGAGGACCATAGCGGTCCCAATCATGCGGTCAAGCTGGGTCAGTTCGTTGACGAGGCATTGTCTTTTATCGACAATCACGCCATACCATTGGATGCTGTGGCCATCAGTTGTGGTCCCGGATCGTACACAGGATTGCGAATCGGAGCCAGTATGGCTAAAGGAATCTGCTACGGGCGTGACGTTAAGTTGATTGCAGTTCCAACATTGGAGCTGATAACAGTACCTGTTCTGTTGCAGGAAAAGATAAAAGAGGAGAATGCTTTGTTGTGTTCAATGCTCGACGCACGCCGAATGGAAGTCTATGCGCAGCTCTTTGACCGTTCGCTCAAAGAGATACGGCCCATTCAAGCCGATGTAGTAGACGCCGAAACATATAAAGAATACTTGGATAAAGGCCCCGTATATTTTATGGGAAACGGTGCGGCCAAGTGTATGGAGACCATCAATCACCCCAATGCTTATTTGATAGAAGGCGTTCAGCCGCTTGCTAAATACATGTTCCCGTTGGCCGAACGTCGCATTGCCCTGGAGAAATTTGAGGATGTAGCCTATTTTGTTCCCTTCTATTTGAAGGATTTTGTGGCTAAGAAATCAAAGGATATGCTGGCTTCTCTTCACCTGTAAAGAAGATAAAACACTCATGAATATAGAAGGATTAGATTACAACACCCAGCGCGAAAGGCTGGTTTTGCCCGAGTATGGTCGTGAAATCCAAAGCATGGTTGAGTATGCCATAGCTTTGCCTACGAAGGAAGAACGCCAAAGTTGCGCAGAGGCCATCGTGGATATTATGGATCGGATGTTCCCACAGGACGGCGATGCTGCCGGACGTAAGCAGAAACTATGGGATCATTTGGCTCTGATGAGCAATTTTAAACTCGATATCGACTATCCCGTCGATGTGTCGCAAGCTACCAGAATAGCCGCCAAACCCGAACCGATGCCCTATCCCATGAGTCGTATTCCCGTGCGACATTACGGCAATATGATGTTTGAAATCTTTGAACGGCTGAAGACCATGGAGCCGGGAGAGGAGCGCGACGAACTCGTTAAGCTCACGGCCAACCAGATGAAGCGTAACTTAACCCATTGGAGTCATGGTTCGGCAGACGACGAAAAGGTTGCTTCCGATTTGGCACGGTTTACCGATGGCAAGATACAGCTTGACCTCAGTAGTTTTAAATTTGAAAAAATAAGCAACAAAGAGCCTGTTACGAAGGCTAACAAAAAGAAAAGATAATCCTCAATGGAGTCATTTATCATTGAAGGAGGACGCCGATTGAAGGGCGAAATAACTCCTCAAGGCGCCAAAAATGAGGCCTTGCAAGTGATTTGCGCTTCGCTTCTGACTTCAGAAGAAGTGCGAATCCAGAATCTTCCAGACATCTTGGATGTCAACAATCTCATTCTTTTACTCAAAGATATAGGCGTGAAAGTCACCTGCCATGGGCATGGTGACTATTCTTTCGTGGCCGATTCGCTTGACCTGAACTATCTTGATAGCAAAGAGTTTGTGCAGAAATGCGCGTCGTTGCGGGGCAGTGTGCTGATGATAGGGCCGCTTTTAGGCCGTTTCGGTATAGCTACCGTGGCACAACCCGGTGGTGATAAAATCGGACGGCGCCGCTTAGACACCCACTTTCTGGGCTTTAAGAACCTGGGCGCACGCTTTGAAAGAGACGAAGCGCGCAACGTCTACCGCATTCAAGGCAAGTCGTTGCAGGGTTGTTACATGCTACTCGACGAGGCATCGGTCACCGGTACGGCCAATATTATCATGGCCGCAGTGCTGACCAACGGCACAACCACCATTTACAACGCGGCCTGTGAGCCTTATATCCAGCAGTTATGCCACCTGCTGAACGCCATGGGGGCTCGCATCAGTGGCATTGGCAGCAACCTGCTGACCATCATTGGCGTTGAAACGCTGCACGGAGCGCGGCATACGGTGTTGCCCGATATGATTGAAGTAGGCTCCTTTATCGGCATGGCGGCGATGGTTGGCGATGGTGTTACCATCAAGAACGTTTCGGTGAAAGACTTAGGTATCATCCCCGAAGCCTTCCAACGGTTAGGCGTTCAGATTGAAATCATCGGTGACGACTTGTTTATTCCGCAGCAACCCCATTATGTTGTCAATTCATTTATTGACGGCACCATCATGACTTTGGCCGACGCGCCTTGGCCGGGCTTAACTCCCGACCTCCTTTCCGTGCTTCTTGTCGTGGCAACGCAGGCCCGTGGCACGGTACTTATTCATCAGAAAATGTTTGAAAGTCGCTTGTTCTTTGTCGACAAGCTCATCGATATGGGCGCGCAGATTATTCTTTGCGACCCCCATCGGGCCGTGGTCGTAGGCCATGACCGCCACATCAAGTTGCGTGCGGGGCGCATGACGAGCCCCGATATCCGTGCGGGTATCGCGTTGCTCATTGCTGCCATGAGTGCCGAGGGAATAAGCCGCATTGCCAACATTGCGCAGATAGACCGTGGTTATGAAAATATAGAGGCGCGATTAAACCATTTGGGCGCCAAAATCACCCGTGTAAATGATTAAAAAAGAAGACGTATATAAGATAGGAAAGCTGGGCAAGCCCCATGGTGTCAAAGGAGAAGTGAGCATGATGTTCACCGATGACATCTTCGATCGGGTGGAAGCCGATTATCTTATCTTGCTGATTGATGGTATTCTTGTACCTTTTTTCATGGAGGAATACCGTTTTCGCAATGACGAACAGGTGTTGATGAAGTTTGTGGACATCGACACCGAGGCGAAGGCTCGCGAACTGACGGGCTGCGAAGTCTATTTTCCACGTGAGCAGGCCGACCGCCATGAGGGCGAGGCATCATGGGCCGAACTGATTGGTTATGCCTTGGTTGATGCCACACAGGACGTTGTTGTCGGCACAATCACGCACGTGGACGATACCACCATCAATATTTTATTCGAAGTAGAGACAGCCGATGGCCGCGAAGTCTTGATTCCTGCCTCCGACGAACTGATAGAACAGGTCGACAAGGCACGGCATCGGATTCATGTCCGTGTGCCCGACGGTATTCTCGAACTTTGAAACGAACGATTTATACATTGTTTTATTAACGTATGAAACAGCAAATTTGTATTCTCGGTTCTACCGGAAGCATTGGTACGCAGGCGCTCGATGTCATCCGACAGCATAGCGACTTGTATGAGGTATATTGCCTCACGGCCCACAATCGGGTAGAACAACTCGCCGCGCAGGCCCATGAATTTAAGCCCGCCTCTGTGGTGATAGCCAACGAAACGCATTACGAGCGCTTGAAGGAACTGCTTGCCGACGAGCCTGATATTAAGGTTTATGCCGGTGCTTCAGCCTTGGAGCAAATCGTTGAGGCCGCGCCCATCGACATGGTGCTGACTGCCATGGTAGGCTACGCGGGCTTGGCGCCGACCATCCGTGCCATTAAGGCTCGCAAGAAGATATGTTTGGCCAACAAGGAAACGCTCGTGGTGGCCGGCGAACTCATCACTAAGCTGGCCATAGAGTATCACGCGCCCATCCTGCCGGTCGACAGTGAGCACAGCGCCATCTTCCAATGCCTCGTCGGCGAGGACATGAACGAGATTGAAAAGATATTGCTCACCTGTTCGGGAGGACCTTTCCGCCAGTTCACGGCCGACCAATTGGCCACCGTTACCGCTGCCGACGCCCTGAAACATCCTACTTGGGACATGGGTGCTAAAATCACAATCGACTCCGCTTCGCTCATGAACAAAGGCTTTGAGGTGATGGAAGCCAAGTGGCTTTTCGGTGTTCCGGCCGACAAGATACAGGTTTTGATTCACCCACAAAGCATTGTCCATAGTGCCGTGCAGTTTGCCGACGGCGGCGTTAAAGCCCAATTAGGCGTGCCCGATATGCGTTTGCCCATCCAGTATGCCTTTTCTTTCCCCCAACGTCTGCATCTCGATGGCGATAGGCTCGACCTTTTCCGGCAACCGCTGGAGTTTTTCGAGCCCGATCTCAATAAGTTCAAGTGTCTGGCACTGGCCTATGCTGCGCTCGAAAAGGGTGGCAACATGCCTTGCATCCTCAATGCGGCCAACGAAGTGGTGAACGCCGCGTTCCGACAGGATCGCTGTAGCTTCCTCGGTATGGCCGAAATCATCGAGCAGACCATGCAACGGGCCACGTTCGAAGCCACTCCCGACTACGAAACTTACGTCAGAACCGATGCTGAGGCCCGCCGTATCGCAAGCGAATTATTATAAAAACCGGTTTGCGTCTACCACATATCTCTCGGTAAACGCAAGTCCGATAATTTCTTAGTATTTATTAGATTCCAATTATAACGTTATTATTTATGGAAGTATTTCTGATCAGATTGTTGCAGTTTATGCTGTCAATCTCTCTCTTAGTGCTCCTCCACGAGGGAGGTCACTTCTTTTTCTCCAAGCTCTTTGGTGTCAGAGTTGAGAAGTTTTATCTATTCTTTAATCCCGGTTTTCATCTTTTCGAGTTCAAACCCAAGAACAGCGACACGACCTATGGTCTCGGTTGGCTGCCCCTTGGTGGCTATTGTAAGATAGCCGGCATGATTGATGAGAGCATGGATACCGAACAAATGAAGCAGCCCGAGCAGCCATGGGAGTTCCGCGCTAAGCCGGCATGGCAGCGTTTGCTCATTATGACAGGCGGCGTGCTGGTCAATTTCCTATTGGCATTGTTCATTTACTCCATGATTATGTTTGCTTGGGGCGAGAACTATGTGCGTGTTCAGGATATGAAGATGGGTATGAAGTTCAATCAGGAGGCCAAGAATGTGGGCTTTCAGGATGGCGACATCCTTGTCGGAACCGATGAAGGCGCGTTCAAGGACTTCAATGCCGACCTTTTCCGAAGCATCTCTCAGGCGCGTAACGTTGATGTAATCCGTAACGGAAAGCCCACTCGTGTGCAACTATCGGGCGAAATCAACCTGCTCGGCATGCTGAAATCGACACCGATGTTCTGCCGTCCGTTCCTGCCTTCACAGGTAGATTCTGTCTTATCGGGCACTCCTGCCGCCAAGATAGGTATCAGAAAAGGCGACCGATTGTTGTCCGTCAACGGAAAAGCGGTTGATTCTGCCAATGAGTTTACCGAACAGTTGTCGCGTCTCGACGATGCCATGACGGAAGCCAAGACGCCCGCCGACAGCTTGAAGATACGTACCGTCACCATCAGTTATCTGCAAAAGGCCACCGGCGACACGCTTTCAACGGGTGTTGTCTTGTCGCCCGAGTTGCGACTTGGCGTTGCTTTCCCATCGTTAGAGAAGCTTTACCCCTCTACGCATGTATCGTATAACTTCTTTGAGAGCTTCCCCGCTGGTATTTCCTACGGTTGGAACGTGCTCAAGGGCTATATCAGCGACATGCAGTACGTATTCTCGGCCGACGGAGCCAAGAGTCTGGGCGGCTTCGGATCCATCGGCAGCCTCTTCCCCGCACAGTGGGACTGGTATCTTTTCTGGAAGATGACCGCCTTCCTGAGCATTATTCTGGCTTTCATGAATATCCTTCCGATTCCCGCTCTCGACGGCGGACACGTGCTTTTCCTGCTCTACGAGATGATTACGGGCCGCAAACCATCGGAGCGTTTCATGATCGTAGCCGAATATATGGGTATCGGATTGCTCATGTTGCTTATGATTGTGGCCAACCTCAACGACATTCTGCGTTGGTTGGGCTATATGTAAGTCTTTCTGAAAATCATTCATTTAAACATCAAAAAACTACAATACGAAAATGGGAAAAGTAATTTTGACAGGCGACCGTCCCACCGGTAAGCTCCATTTGGGCCACTATGTAGGGTCGTTGCGCCGTCGTGTGGAACTTCAGAACGAAGGCAACTATGACCGTATGCTCGTGTTCATGGCCGACGTACAGGCGCTGACCGATAATGCCGACAACCCCGAGAAGATTCGACAGAATATCATCGAGGTGGCCCTCGATTACCTTTCGGCCGGTCTTGACCCACAGAAGTGTACGCTCTTCATCCAAAGTCAGATTACCGAACTGGCCGAACTCACCACTTATCTCATGAATCTCATCACCGTGAGTCGTGTGCAGCGCAACCCGACGGTGAAGACCGAGATTAAGATGCGTAACTTTGAAGCCAACATTCCGCTTGGTTTCTTCTGCTATCCGGTGAGCCAGGCGGCCGACATTACGCTGTTTAAGGCCACTACCGTGCCTGCCGGCGAAGACCAAGAACCTATGATTGAGGTGGCCCGCGAACTGGCCCGCCGCTTCAATCAGACGTATGGCGACGTGCTGGTGGAGCCCGAAATCATGTTGCCCACGAACCAAACAGCCCGCCGTTTGCCCGGTACCGATGGCAAGGAGAAGATGAGCAAGAGCCTCGGCAACTGCATCTATCTGAGCGATGATGCCGATACCGTGTGGAAAAAGGTGAAGGGTATGTACACCGATCCTACGCATATCAACCTTTCCGACCCCGGTCATCTGGAGGGAAACGCCGTGTTTACCTATCTCGACGCGTTCTCTACTGACGCCGATTTTGCCGAATTCTGGCCTGAATACCGGAATCTCGACGAACTGAAAGACCACTATACGCGTGGTGGTTTGGGCGATATGAAGTGCAAGAAGTTCCTCAACGAGGTGCTCAATCGCATGCTCGACCCCATCCGTGTGCGCCGTCAGGAGTTTGAACAGGATATTCCCGAGATCTACAACATCTTGAAAAAGGGTTCCGACGCTGCTCGTGAGGTGGCCGCGCAGACCATGGACGAGGTGCGCAAGGCCATGCGGATTGATTATTTCAACGACGCCGAACTCATCCGTTCGCAGGCCGAACGATTTAAGAAATAGAAGAAAATGTCGCCGTTTTTGTAAGAAAAACCGTCGTGTTTTTAACATTTCCGGCGCATCACATTGAGCATAAAAAACGGCTGTTTGGGCACTATAATCTGTCCCAAACAGCCGTTTTTCGTGTCATAGCTATGCTTTTGGCATGTAAAAGCAGCCCTTTTACACGCTCAAAGCTATGCTTTCGTCGGCTCAAAGTGGCCCTTTCACAGCCCCAAAAGCCCTTAAATCATCCTTTCATGCAGCCCTTTTACACTGCCTTAGTTTATAATTGCTTGATTATAAACGCTTTATAAATTGCGCCAAAATTGCGTTATTTCGTCCCCAAACCTTTCTTGTTTCAGAATAACGCCGCCATTTTGCGCCTGTTGTCAAGATTCTTCCGAATCATTAACAATCAAGACCTACGTATAATTTGTACATGTTGGTGTGCGTCAAATATGTCTTGTTCGTTTCTCCGCGACTTTGTTTTAGCATCTGTATCAATACCGATTATAATATATCCGCTATCAAAATCGTTTGCGAAAGTACATACACTATAATATATACTTGCAAGAGTCCACGCCTGACTCCTTTAGGTTTTTGCAATAACCTTGGCATTTCTGCGGTAGATAAAGAAGCCTGCTGGCTATGATTGATGTCACAGACAGCAGGCTTCGATATGTTGTTATCTCCAGAGCGGTTCGTTTTCCCAACCTTGGGGAAAGCCAAGTGCATTCAAATCTATCTCCGGATAATCCGTGAATAGTGCCTGAAGCTTCTGAAACATATCGTTGTTTGGAGATATTATATCCAGAAAGTATTTGATGATGCAGATATTATAGTATATGCGAAGCGAATCCGTTTGAAGCGTAATCCAATGATAGGTCATTCTGTTAGGAACCATTGGGCGAATTGTATTCTGCTTATTCCATACTCGAGAGTGATGGCAGCATGCATTTCTTGTCAACGTTACGATGGTCAACCATGACTCAAATGGTTCTATCTGCAGTCCAAAGGTCTGAGAGATGCGTTTTTTAATCTTCTTGTTCTTGACGTTGCTGTAGATATTCGTGATGATGCCAAAAGGCAAAATCTCTGATACAATCCAAGCAGGTGGATATGGATTGGAATATGTCTTCTTAAAATGGATGATGAAATCTTCTCTTGACTTGCGAAGCTCATGATCAATCAATTCCATGGTTTTTATAAACTTCACGGAATTGGTGAAACTTGTAGAATCAGTTATCCAAAAAGGATTACCAGTCATTGCACTACCTATGTTCACAATCGCGCTACGGACTGCGACCTCTATCTTCTCTATTTCGTTGAATAAGAACAGGCGGAGCTTCTTGTCAAAACGATAAAGCATCATCACTTGGTTAAAAGTTGCACCTTGTTTATATAGATGCTGTTCCTTAGGCATCTTGAGCAAAGGGTACATGTATGCCGAGAGGCGATAATAACCAATATGCTTCAAGTAATGTTCAGCCTTTAAAATGTCGGAGATTGATAGACCTCTTAATTGCAGCAAAGAAACGAGGTCATGAGGTGATGTATAGCCTTTGCTGAATGGTATCGTATTTGACATATGGTATATATAAAAAAACGACCCGCACATTTGAGCATCGTTGAGAGGCTTGGCGGGTTCTAGCAATGCAAAAGTAGAAATATTATTTGTATTACACAAGTATTTTTCTCTTTTTAATTAGTATATGTCGTCAGTATGATGAGTATCAAATGGCTCGCATTCCCTGTTACTTATCAAATCCTCAAGCAATCCTTCGCAGCCATTTTCTATCAAGTCGAGGGCCAGTTCAAAGTCGCGGTCGCCGCCATAGTAGGGGTCGGGAACAGTGGCGGAGGCGTGATGGCGGAAGTAATCGGCCATGCGTACCACCTTATCGGCCTCCTTCTGCGTGCGTGCCTGTCCGGTAATGATGCGGTAATTCTCCTCATCCATGACGATGATGCGGTCGAATCGGTCGAAATCCGATGCGGCCTTGAATTGTCGTGCAGGGTGGTTGACGCGGTAGCCACGCAGTTCTCCGTGCTTCCGCATGCGCCGGTCGGGCAGCTCTCCTACATGCCAGTCGCCGATACCGGCCGAATCAATCTCGAATTGCGCCGTCAGATGGCGGTCGTCCACCATCTTTTGCATCACGGCATGGGCCGCCGGCGAACGGCAGATGTTACCTAAACAGATGAATAAGAGTTTCTTTTTGTCTTTCGTTGCGTTCATATTTCTTTCTATTTTGTTTGTCGGATGAATCGTATTGCAGGCGTGTAGCGGTGGGAAAGCCATTCTTTCTTCTGCCCTCTCTGTGTGGCAAAGATACGACAAATGGCTTGAAAAACGGCCGTCGGCCCATGATGAAAGCCTAAAAAGCGTGTTTTCGCTTGACTGCTACATATTAATTATGTACTTTTGCATGACCAATCCCTAAATCGTAATGAAGCAATTGGCAAGTATTTTCAAGTTGAGCAAGGAAGAACAACGGCCCGCCCTGTGGATCGGACTTTATATGTTGCTGCTTGAAAGTATGGCCGTGTACTACGGTTGGCAGCGTTTTGGCGATGTAACAACCGGTATCCACTCGTTGCTTATTGAGCGTTTTCATGTTTCGGGTTTCGACGCTTGGACGTACGAAATCATGACAGAGTGGTCGCCGGCTTACGATATCTACCGCCATCCACTCATCGCTTTCTTCCTCTATCCGGGCTATTGGCTCAACCAAGGGCTGTTGTGGCTCTTCGGAAGCAACTTCTGTATGCTGCTGATGGGATGCGTCAATCTCTTTTGTGGCAGCTACGCGCTCGTTTTCCTGCGTCGAATCCTACGACAGATTATTGGTTTGGAGACTTTAGACAGCAATTTACTCACCTTCTTCTTCATGTCGTTGGGCTACGTCATGCTCACGTTCTGCGTGCCCGACCACTTCTGCGTGTCGCTCATGCTGTTGCTGCTGACGCTTTGGATCAGTGGACGGCAGTTGCGCGAAGGCCGCCCAATGCGTGTCGGAACAGCCGTGTGGCTCTTTGTTCTCACGGCGGGCGTGTCGCTCAACAATGGTTTGAAGACCTTTCTGGCAGCCCTCTTTGTCAATGGTCGCCGCTTTTTCCGACCTCGTTTCCTTGCTTTCGCGGTTGTCCTCCCGTCGCTTTTGCTCGGTCTTTTCACCGTAGCGGAGTATCAGGTGTTTGAACAGCCGCGCGTCGACGCACGCACGGCCCTGGCCCGAAAGCAATGTCAGGAGCACCGCCGGCAGCTCGAAGCCCGTATCAAAGACACGCTGCAAATACAGGATTCGGCCCTCGTGGCCAAGGCTGTAAAGGTTCAGTTGGGCAAAGAAGCACGTGAACAGTATCGCAAGAATCACGAAAAGACCGGTATTCCCTTCCAGAATACGGGCCTGTTGAGCTGGACTAATAAATCGACCGATCGGTGGTCGGCGATTATTGAGAACTTTATGGGCGAGTCGATGGTATTCCATCGGTCGCATCTTTTGGAAGACGTGTTGCGCGCGCGACCTGAAATCGTGACCTATTCGACACCCTTGCCCTATATCGCTATCGGCCTTGTCGCGCTGCTTTGTCTGTCGGGGATCGTCTTCGGGCGCAAAGATCGTTTCCTTTGGTTAGCGCTTTCGTTCTTCGCTACCGATGTGGTGCTCCATTTAGGACTGGGCTTCGGCATTTCGGAAGTCTATATTATGGCCGCCCATTGGCTATTTGTCTTGCCGCTCATGATGGCCTTTGTCCTGCGTAGCGGTAGGCTTTGCCGGCTCTGGCGTGGTGTCGTGGGGCTGTTGTCATTGGCGTTTTTCGCGTGGAACGGCTGGCTCCTCACGGGTTATCTCTTATCTTAATTCATCCGCATGTCTATCTTTCGTTTGTTCAGAATCCGCAAGGAAGAGCGGGGGTTAGCCCTGATATTGCTGTTGGTATTCATCGGTTTGAACGCCCTTGTCATTCAACAGCATGCTCATCAGTATTTCTTAGGTGCCCATGGTGGCTTTTGGTCGATCTTTCGGAAGACCTTTGAAGTGTCGGGCTACGACTGCTGGTCGTGGATTACCATATC
This sequence comes from uncultured Prevotella sp., assembly GCA_963547405.1. Taxonomy (GTDB): domain Bacteria; phylum Bacteroidota; class Bacteroidia; order Bacteroidales; family Bacteroidaceae; genus Prevotella. The sequence continues at coordinate 25,060 of CAUURC010000014.1, read as the reverse complement.
CGGACTGCGCGTTCACTTCGCTACGGAGCGTCATCCGCTGTTCTTTTCGCTGCTCTATCCGCTCTATTGGATCAATCAGGGGCTCATAGCGCTGACGGGACATAACTGTGCCGTGGTGCTCATGGCATTGGTTGTACTCTTCTCGGCGGTCTATTCAGGACTGTTCCTGTTCCGCGTCCTGTGCGAACTGATGGGGCTTTCCCGAGTCGACAGCTATCTGCTCACCGCCTTTTTCTTCTCTTTTGGTCACGTCATTCTGACCTGTATCGTGCCCGATCACTTTGTCATCTCCATGCTGTTGCTGCTTATGACACTCTATGTCAGCGGTCGGGCGATGCACGAAAAGCGTGACTTAGCGTCGTGGAAGCTGGGGCTGCTGGCCTTCTTGACGGGCGGATTCTCCTTCTCTAATATTATTAAGGTATATTTGGCGGCCCTCTTTGTCAAGGGGAAACGCGTGTTTCGATGGCGTCCTGTTTTGATGATTGGATTGCTGCCAATCGTTCTGTTGGTCAGCATACAGCAACTGAATTATTATCGTTTTGAAGTGCCGCAGGCGCGGGAAGTGCGCAAGATTGAGCAGAAACTGGAGCAAAAGAATCCGGAGAAGGTCAGGAAAATGCGCGAAGGAGCCCGTAAGACGCAGGCCAAGCTCAACGGTTCCGACTTTGGTGATGGCGAAATTGCCAAATGGATTACGATTCTGACGCCCCGCTGGTCGAGTTTGGTGGAGAATATCTTTGGTGAATCAATCCAGCTGCATCGTGATTTCGCGTTACAGGACGCCAACCAAAAGCGACCGGTTATCGTGCGTTATCAGGCCGTGAGCAATTATCTGATAGAAGCGGTCATCGTCTTTTTGTTCGTCTTAGGACTGTGGATGGGGCGTCGCAGTGGCTTGTTGCACCTCGTGTTTTGTTGTTTCCTGTGCGATGCCGTGCTGCATTTCGGTATCGGTTTTACGCTGAATGAAGTCTATATCATGAGTGGCGGTTGGATTTTTATCATTCCAATAGCCGTCGGTTACCTGTTCGAGGGCTTCAAGAAGCCCCTGTCACGAAAGTTGTTGCGCTATGTTGTGGCCTTTCTGACAATCTATCTGTGGGCGTACAACGGACAGATTATCCTGAAATATTTCCTGTAAAAGGCGAGAAAAGGGAGAGTTTGAAGATGGAAAAACTACGTATCTTTCGTTTCTCAAAGCAGGAATTGCTGCTTTCGTTGCCCACGTTGGTCATGCTGTTGGTGGCCCAAGCGTTCATGCTGTGTTATCATTTTGAACGCTTTACCCGTGGTGGCAACTTGGGTTTTTGGTCGATTTTCGTCCCCAAATTCACCATTTCGGGCTTCGATCCCTATATTTATCTGACCCTTTCGCGGTGGGATGTCTACTATGCCGTGTATCGTCATCCGCTGTTAGCTTACTTCTGGTATCCCTTTGCTCAACTGAATCACTGGCTGATGGCCCAGACCGAGGTCAACTACGCTATCTTTATCGTGGCTGCCGTTCACACGGTGCTGACCTTCTATGCCTTTCTTTATCTTTTCAGAATATTAAAAGATGTGGTGCGTGTGGCGATGATTGACGCCTGGCTGTTGGCTTTTGGCTTCTTTTCGTTAGGTTATATCCTGTTGACCGCTATCGTTCCGGATCATTTCTGCCTGTCGCTTTACCTGCTGTTGCTCACCTTGTATGTGGCGGGAAGCAAGTTGCGGGGTGGTCATTTCATGTCGGTAGCCCAGACGGCGTTGCTCTATCTGCTGACAGCCGGCACCACCTTGAGTAATGGTGTCTACACGTTTTTGGCCCAACTGTTCTGCGCCCGTCGGCAAACATTGCGCTGGCGACGGCTGTTGTTGTCGTTCGTGATTCCTACATTCGTGCTTTTCGGACTCGGTTATTACCAACAGGAGCACGTCGTAAAGCCACGGATAGAGCGTCAGCAACGTGCGTTGGAGAAGAAAAAGAAGAAAGAAAAGAAAGTGGTAGCGTTACAAAAACAAACAAAAAAGCTACCTGAAGCCCATCCGTTGGATGTTTTCAATCTGGCCATGTGGCTCGATACATCGACCTCACGCACGGTTTCGTTTGTTGAAAACTTCATCGGCGAATCGGTGTGGCTGCACACTGATCATCTGTTGGAAGACCAAGTGAAAGGTCGTCCTGTTATTGTCGGTTATCAAAAAGGGTGGGAGTATGTCGTTATTGGGCTGATTCTACTGTTGGCCGTTGCAGGTTTTTATTGTGGAAGGCACGATCGGTTCATGTGGTTGTGTGGCTCTTGGCTTGCGTTTACGCTGTTGCTCCACTTTGTTTTGGGCTTTGCGCTGAAGGAAGTGTACATTATGGCTGCTCATTGGCTGTTCTTGTTGCCCGTCATGACGGCCTACCTATTTCGCTATCTCCATGAAAGAAACACGCAATCCGTACGCATGCGCAGGGTATTGACGGTACTCCGACTCCTCGTGTTCGTGTTGATGATCCTCCTTTACGGCCACAATCTGAACCTAATCGGTGATTATTTGTTGGCCCATTAGCCCTTGCGCAACCGGTCGATGCGGTCGAGCAACGCGTCGCTTTTGCCCGTTACAGCCTTGCGGAAGAACATTTTTCCAGAGCCGACGAGTAAATCGTAGTCGGTTTCGTCAAACACTTTGATGTCGTGGGTATAGTCGATGAACGTCAGCGGCGTGATGTCTTCTAACCGGGTGAAGCGCTCTTTCTCGCCCAGACTGTGCTTGGCATAGTCCGAATTGAACACCAACGTGTGGATAAAGGTTTCATCCGGTGCGAATGAATCGTGGAAATAGCGCACATACTGCGTGTTTTTCTTCCACGTGTCGTAAGCCAGTTGCGCCAAATCGGGCGTAATAGCCCACCACATCGAACCCTTATAGAGTTTGTACTCCTTGCCTTCGGCCACAAAACGCAACGGCTTTCTAACGCCAATCGAGTAGAGTATCTTGCGCAGAGCCACCCTAAACTTACTCTTCATGGTGCCATATCGCCACGATTTATAGTTGTAAGGGCGATGCTGGCGATAAATGCTGGCGGCTTCTTGCTGATTTTCCATACACACGCCGTGCAGATATTGGCGACCGGGCGCTTGTCCGAAGAAATCTAATATCCGTTCGTTGCTCCACAACGGATAGTCGAGTCCGCTCATGGAGATGAAATAGTCGAACTTGATTCCGCAGTCAAGAGCCTCCCGAATCATTGACATCTGGCTGTCGACCACACCGATACTGCCCCACATCACGTCGATACGAGGTTTCACGAAGTGTACGTTGGGCAGTTGTAGTAGCGTGCGAAATGGTTGGATATCAGACTTTGCGTCGATATGAATAAAGAATTCTGAAGATGAGGGCAGACTTTTTACCAAACGGCAAAGGTGCTGCGGGTCGGTATGAGCCGAAATCAAAAAAGCAATTTTGGTCATATTTGCGGTAGGTTTTGTATGCAAAGATTGTGCAAGTGAGCGCAATGAAAGTTTACTTTCCAATTGTCAAGCGCCGCCAATCTTATGCAAATATAGGCAAAAAGCGGGTACTTTGAAATAAAAAAGCATGTTATTTCGAGTGCCCACGAAAAAGCATTATCTTTGTAAACAGATAATATAGTCGCTTATGATGATACTTTCGCCTGCGCTTCAACCTCGTTGGAATGCCGTCTTGCTCGACATTTTCCAACATTTTATCGCCCTTTGCAAGACCCACAACCTTACTTATTACTGTGCCGGAGGTACCGCTATCGGCGCCATTCGCCACCAAGGATTCATCCCTTGGGACGATGATATCGACGTATTTATGCCGCGTCCCGATTATGATCGGCTCATGGATATCTGCGCCCGACAAGATATGGGACGCTACGAGCTATGCACTCCCTACAACACGGACAATTATTTCATGCACTTCTCGAAACTTTGCCGCCGCGATACCACCATCATGGAGCGAGTCGATACGCCTTGTGTCTACGGAATGTTCATTGATATCTTTCCGCTCGACGGCACGGCGGACGACAAGGATGAGGCTTTGCGACTGAAACGGCGCTTCGAGAAGATACAGAATCGCATGGAAGCAATCTCCACCCGTTATCGTTTCACGGACTATCTGGGCCTGTTGAAGCAGCCACATGAGTGGGGGCGTTTCGTCAGAAAGGCCTTCGGTTTCGTAGCCCGTGGCGCTTATCGGCGTTATTTGTTGCGCAAGATGGACGCCATTTGTCGCCTTTATCCCTTTGAAAAGGCTACAAACGTTGTCACTTATAGCGGCGTTTATCATGGCAAAGAGGTCTATCCAAAGGCGTGGATAGCCGGAACGAAGTCGTTTATGTTCGAAGGATTGGAAGTAGATTTGCCCCTGCGTTACGACGAATACTTACGCCATTTCTTCGGCGATTACATGCAGTTGCCGCCCGTAGAGCAACGGATGTCGCATCACGAAAAGGTTTATTTCAACATGGATGAGCGGGTTTCGTTGGCCACCATCCGACAAACCATCCGCAAATGATGAAGCAAGCCACCATCTCCGTTGTCATCTGCACCTATAATGGTGCCAAATTTGTGGCCGAACAGCTCGATTCCGTGCTACGGCAGACACGTCCTGCCGATGAAATCATCATTCAGGACGACGGTTCTACCGACGCAACCCTGACCATTCTGCGCGATTATGCCGCACGTTATCCCGTCATCCGGTTGTTTCAGAACGCGACATCCATGGGCGTAAATGCCAATTTCTATTCGGCCATGCGACGTGCGCAAGGTGATTTCATTGCTCTTTGCGATCAGGATGACTTGTGGGAAGCCGACAAATTAGAACGCCAGTTAGCCGCCATCGGCCATCAGTTGCTGTGTGGCGGTCGGTCGGTACCCTTCTCCGAAGATGGTTCTTTCGTCTACCAAGACCCACGGCGACCCAACACGACGGCCCTGCGCATGATGTATTGTGCCGAAATCGCGGGCCACACGATGTTCTTTCGTCGCCAACTGCTTGACTTGCTGCCTATGAATTGTGCCATTTTCCGGTACAACTACTACGATATGATCTTATCAGTGGTGGCTGCCGTCTATGAAAGCGTAGTCTACGTGGACGCCAAACTTGTAAATCAACGGCGTTACTATGGCGCGTCCACTTACTCGTCGAACGCCGACAGCGTGCCCACGGTGGGCAACGGGCTCCGTATGATCGTATGGTGCGTGAAGCATTATCGGGAAATTAAAAGGTCGGGTAATGACTATTACCTGCGCTGGCTCGACCTTTTAGAACATTTAAAGGTCGACACAACCAGCCATCGGGCCGCCTTACGCATGATGAAGTACCAGACCCGGCGGGGCGTTTTCAACTTCATCCGCTTCCAAATGTTCTGCCTTTGCCATCGCAGTCAGCTCTTTCACACGGCAGGCAGTGACCCCAAGAATCTCGTTAGGGCCTTTCTGTTTCCGCTGACTGCCGTATTTTACCAGCGACAGCATATTCGCTAATCACTTATTTTTTGTTTTTTTTATGAAGAAGGCAATACTGTCTTCGAGTATTTGTGCGTGCATGAACTTCATAATGCAGAAGTACAGCGTGGCCACAATGACGATGCGTAGTATCAGGATGAGCCATAGATTGCTGAAATTGATGGTCAGCAGGTAGGCCACGGCACACGAAACGGCGGCCGAAAGCATGAAAGGAAGGATGTCTTTAAGGAAAGCAAGGTGGCTCAACCGGATGATACGGCGGGCGATGGTTTGCCAAACGCCTATCCAAAGAATGTTGATAATGGTATAGAGTACCACCATGTGGAGAATGCTGAACCGACTACAGATAATGAATATCGTCAGTTGCAGCAGGATAAGCGACACGTTTGCCCACATATTAATGTTGGAACGGCCGCGGCTGATCACCATATTCTGATACAAAGTGAAGAACGGCAGGAAGGCACCGCTGATGCAGAGAATGCGCAAAAGCGGTATGCTGTCGACCCAATTATCGCGCACCGTGAGCAGAATAAACTCGCGGGCAACGAGCGAAAGACCGAACATGGCAGGAAAAGAGATAAAGGCCGTAAAACGCAGCAGCTTGCGGAAGACGTGAAGTTGGCGCTCTTCCTGGTCGTTGATGGATGATAATACGGGTTGGGCGACTTGATTGATGGTGCCCGAAACAAAGGTGTAGGCCATCGAATCCCACTTGAAGGCTTGCGTGAAGTTGCCCAATGACTTTGTCGAAAACAACTTACCGAAGATGATGGACAGCATATTGTTGTTCACCTGCGTAATGAGCGCGGTAATCATGATGGAACTGCTGAAACCGAACATGCGTCGGATGGGGCTGAAATCAATCTTCAGACTGGGCAACCATCGCACGTAGTAGAGGCGGCCGAGGTCGGTCACGACGATGAAAACGAATTGTTGCCAAGCCAAACTCCAATAAGAGAACCCGTTGTAGGCCAGCACCAATCCCGTTACGCCCGATGTAATAGAGGCCACGGTGCTGATGATGGCCTTGCCCTTGTTCATCATGTTGCGGAACATATAGGCCGCGTGGGCCGTGCCGATGCCTGCCACGACGAACGAAGCGAACACCAATCGGGAGAGAGGAACAAGTTCGGGCTGTCCGTAGAAGTCCGCGATGAGCGGCGCGCAGAAGAATAAAACAAGGTAAAGACTGCTGCTGACGAGTGTGCTAAACCAGAAAACAGCATTGTAGTCCTTGTCGGTCACTTCCTTCAAGTTGGTCAGTGCCGCCGTGAAGCCACTCTCTTGCAACACGCCCGCTATGGCCGAGAAGATGGCCAACATGGCCACGAGTCCGTATTCGGCAGGAACGAGGATACGACCGAGGTAGAATCCGATGATAGCACTGATGATTTGGGTGAGCAGATTACTGATAGCTCCCCAGAAAATGCCCGTTGCCGCCTTCTCCTTGAGTGTTGCCATAGTCGGAATTATTCGGTAAGACGGCGGTTGTTGTCGGCCACACGTTGCAGGATGGTATCCATGCGATCGGCATAGAGCGTATAAAGCAGATGGCCGTTGCGCCGGGCCTGTTCGGCAGAAAAGCTGTTATTCCAAAGACGCATGCCCCCCGCGGCCAGCGAATGGAAGCCCGCGTCGTACCAACCTACGGTGCATCCTTCGAGCCATGCACGCAGACAAAGTTCGTCATCGTCGTACTGGAAAGGCGCAAAACGAAAATCAATGCGACGCAGTTTGGCGTCGAAGAGCGCCTTGTTGATCCACATGGGCGCACGATTGACCGACGGCGCGAAGCAGAAAGGGCGTGAGGCGTCGTCGATACGGGTGCCGATGCGTTGCTCGGTCTCCTTGACGAAAGTCAGATTCACCTTCCAGTTACCGCCCAGAATGGCCATATCGGGATATTGTTTGAAGTAGTTCAGGGCATCGTCCATCCACTGTGTGTCGGCAAAATCGTCGTCATCTTGCAACAAAGCGATGTATTGACCGTTGGCCATGCGAATGGTCTTGTCGTAAGTGACGTTCTCGTAGAGATCATTGCAGCGTACCAGAAACTCGTTGGCGCCACGCAGCTCCTGCGCTAAGCGTTCCGTGTGGTCGAGTGAAGAGCCATCGTCGATAACAATCACTTCGGTTTTGCTGGGCCATTTTCTGATTTTCCGGAGCACATGGCATATCTGCAAACTCTTGTTGTGGGTCTGGAAAATGACGGTTACGAGCGGTTCATTCTCATAGCCCTTGGCTTTCCAAGTGGAATAGCTCTTTTGGGTCTGTGCCGTCTTGGTGCGTTTCTGCACGGCCAGCTTGATTTTCTCTAAGTAAATTCTGAACATATTGCAAAGATAGTAGTTCTTCAAGGAAGTCCAAAGCAAATAAAAATAAACTTTCACTTTGACTTTCCGTTTGTTTAGCCTATCTTTGTAACGATAAGAACATATAAGCATGAATATAGCCGTTATTTTTGCCGGTGGTTCGGGGCTACGAATGCACACGAAATCGAAGCCCAAACAGTTTCTCGATCTTCATGGGAAACCCATCATTATCTATACATTAGAACTCTTTGATAACCATCCTGAGATAGACGCCATTGTTGTTGCGTGTATCGAAAGTTGGATTCCGTATCTGAATAAGCAGCTCAAGAAGTTTGAAATTACCAAGGTTGTGGCGGTTGTTCCGGGTGGAACGACGGGTCAGGACTCCATCTACAACGGCCTTTGCGCAGCCGAATCGTATACCAAAGGGGGCGATGCCACGGTGCTGATTCACGACGGTGTGCGCCCGTTGATTACCGAAGAAACCATTACCGACAACATTCGTAAAGTCGAAGAGTGCGGTTCCTGCGTTACGTGTGTGCCGGCAACGGAAACGTTTATCGTGCGCCAGGCCGATGGTTCGCTTGAGATTCCGTCGCGCGACCACTCTCTGATTGCCCGTGCGCCGCAGAGTTTCCGCTTGGCCGACATCCTTGAGGCACATCGAAGAGCACAGGCCGAGGGGCGACACGACTTCATCGACTCCTGCACCATGATGAGCGCGTATGGCTGTAAGCCCGGAACGGTCATCGGCCCGATGGAGAATATCAAGATAACCACACCCACCGACTTCTTCGTTTTGCGTGCGATGATACAGGTACACGAGGACCAACAGATATTCGGATTGTGATGAATCAGGTGTTAAAAGCAGACATCGACCGACTCACGGCGCACTTTGCGCCCGACGCGGAGCTGGCGGGCAAGACGCTGTTGATAACCGGCGCGACCGGACTTCTGGGCCGCACGCTCATTCATTGCGTACAGGCATGGAACCGACAGTGGGCCGAGAAAACGCAGATTTTAGCCTTGGTACGCGACCGCAAGGCTGCCGAAGCACTCTTTGAAGCTACGGATGACCTGCGGTTTGTGGAGGGCGACATGGCCTATCTTGACGCTTTGGCAACCCGGAGTTTTGATTACGTGGTGCATTTGGCGGCACCTACTTCTTCCAAATACTTTTGTTCGCATCCCGTAGAGACCATTCAGACGATTGTAATGGGCACTGATCGGCTGTTGCAAATGGCCCTTCGGCAGCGCGTTTCGGCCTTTGTCTATCTCTCTTCGATGGAAGCTTACGGCGCGGTGAGCAATGATGAGCGTCCGTTGCGGGAGTCTGACTTGGGATTTGTTGACCTGCAGTCGGTCAGAAGCAGCTATCCGGAAGGTAAGCGGATGGCCGAAAACCTTTGTCTGGCCTATTGCCGGGAATATGGTTTGCCCGTGAGAATGGTGCGGTTGTGCCAGACTTTCGGCCCCGATGTGCCACAGACGGATTGTCGGGTGACGACGACGTTCGCCCGAAACATTGTCGCCGGTACCGATTTGGTGCTGAAAAGTCGGGGCGAAGCGGCCAGCGACCACTGCTATACGCTTGACGCGGTGGCGGCCATTCTGCTCATTCTTACGCGTGGAGCGGCGGGAGAAACCTATAATGTGGCATCGCCCGACACCTATTGCACCATTCGGGAGATGGCCGAATACATGGTGCGACACTTCGGAAAAGGCAGTAAGGTCGTTATCGACGTAGACCCCAACGCGCCTTATCCGCCACCAACAAGGCTTCGTTTGGACATTTCCAAACTGCTACAGTTGGGCTGGAAACCATTGTTTGAGCCATACGTGATGTATGAGCATTTAATCAAATCAATGGAATAAACGTCTTTACATGGTTACAACCTTGCGCTTTCCAAAGATGAAAGGGCTGAGGTTGAGGAGGTCTAATGCCTTTCCGATGAGCAGCGAACCGCAAACGCAGATGACGAGAGATGCCATCCAGAAGAGCAGGGCTGAGCGGTCGAAGGCCAGAAAAGGTTGCAGCTGCTTGCAAAGAATCGTAAAAACAGGAGAGAAAAGATAAAGAAGTAGCGAGTTGCGTCCCAGAAAACAAGTTCCTTGCCGTAAACGTTGAGGCAGAAAACGAAGGATGAGCAACATGCTACTCATCGCGCAATAGACGATCATAATACCATATACAGAGGCCTTGTGAAAAAGAGACGCGTCGGTGGAAAGCAGTACCAAAACAATCAGGGCTATCCAAGATCCTTTGAATACATCGGTAAACAGGTAGCCATATTGTTTGATCAGCGCGCCGGTTAGGAAGTAGCAGGCACATGAAAAATCCATAAATCCCAGTAGGGAAAGTCCATAACAGCTTACAACCATAAGCGAAAACTTCAGTAATCGCTTGTTTTCCGTGCAGTTGCCAATGATGTAATAAACGCAACCGCATAGAATCAGCGTGTGCAGATACCAATAAGGGCCCAGTGGATGAACCAGAAGTTTGTCGATAAAGACCATCGGCGTGAGGTGGTCGATATGGTCGTGGATGGGCAGTAGTGACGCCATCAACGTATAACCGCTTTCCAATAGCAGATAGGGGACGCCCAACCATAAAATTGTTTTCAAGAAATCAACCTTTGGTTTGCCGATATTCATGAGATAACCCGACAGCAACAGGAAACCGGGCATGTGGAACGTGTAGACCCATTGCTTGAGATAAGGGTACGACTGGCCGATATACACCAGATGAAAGCTGATGACCAGCAAGATAAGAATACCTTTCAGATAGTCGAGTTCCTCTATTCTCGGTTGGGAATGATTCGTGTTCATGCGCCAGAATTTTACCGGTTGTGTTTTATTTGCGTGGCAAATATACGAAAAAAACTACATCTACCGATTTCTTCAAGCCAAATCAGTCGCCAGAGAACGCAATTACCAAAATATTACCGCTACGTGGTAATCCGATTACCACACGTGTGGTAATTCAATTACCAGCCCATGGTAACGACATTACCACGTAGCGGTAATACAATTACCACGCAGCAGTAATTCCACCATTTGTAGTGTACTGGAATTAGTTGACTGCTTTTATAGTTAAATACTCCTTATGTTGACAAACTTCATTCTTATGTTAGATTAAGGTTGTCAGTGTACTGTATAATAATGAAAGAATTGCAGACCATGCTGTGATATTGAGCTTTCACAACTCTCTTATGACCGATTTAGGATCAAGAAATCAAAATACAACTGTTTTCTTATCACTACATGCCAACCCAAACGCACATCTTTCGGAAAAGATTTGCTATGAAAACCACGCAACCACCCTATGACCTTTCCATGTCACCGCTCATCCGCAAGCGTCATGAATAGTTTTCAACGTATCGCAAGGAATTATCAGGAAAAAAGCATATCTTTGCAAAAAATCAAGATTCCGATGAGCTATCTGAAGACTATTGGTAAAATACCGGGCTGGCTTTTCCAACCCATTCGGATCAATGCGCTATTCTTTCCGTCCATGTATTTGCTGGGATGCCTTTGTGCATGGACCACATTGCCCGACACCCGCAATGCTCATCTGTATGAAAACCTATATCAGGAACTCTTCTTCGACCTTTATTTCGTCTGCCTTTTGCTGGCGGTCATTCCACGGAAAGTACGCCGATGGGTACGACTGGCGGTCTATATCATCTTGTATATAGTGGCGCTGACCGATGTCTATTGCTTCACGAGGTTCGGTTCAACGCTCAATCCATCCATACTCATGCTCGTTGGCGAGACCAACAGCCGCGAAGCAAGCGACTTCCTTTCGTCATTACTCTCTTTCGACGTCATCTTCAGCAAGGTGGGATGGATTCTGTTACTCATTGTTTTCAACCTTATTCCTTATTATCTACCCCGTTTTAAACGGCTGATATTGCCCCGGATACGGCTCCACTCTATCTTCCGGCAAGGCTTGGGCGTGCTCTGCGGTCTGCTGTTGCTATGGGGCGGTGTGAGTAGTTGGCCTAACAAGATGGCTACCGTCAAACTGATGAGCGCTAAGACGATAGGTCAGGTGGAGCATACGCTCACCGAGAAAGACCATGCCGTGCTCTATGTGCCCATCAGTCGACTGGTTTTCAGCCTCTATGCCAATTCTTTGGCTGCCCGACAGGTCGTCCAACTCATCAAAGCAGCCGACAAAGTGACGGTAGACAGTTGCTCGTTCCGTTCGCCCAACATCGTTCTGATTATCGGAGAGAGCTACGGCAAGCACCATTCAGGGCAATATGGCTACTTTATGAACACCACGCCGCGGCAGGTGGAGCATGAAAAAAGCGGCCGACTGATCAAGTTCAGCGATGTCGTATCGTGCTGGAATCTTACGAGTTTCGTGTTCAAGAACGTGCTTTCCACCCACGTCGTGGGCCAAAAAGGAGAATGGTGCGACTATCCGCTCTTCCCCGAACTGTTCCGCAAGGCAGGCTATCAGGTGACGTTTCTTACCAATCAGTTCCTCGCCAAGGCCAATCAGGCTGTCTATGACTTCAGCGGCGGCTTCTTTCTGAATAATCAAACTTTAAGCAAAAACCAGTTTGATTTGCGCAATGACGAGCTCTATACCTTCGACGACGGACTGCTCCAATGCTACGACCGCTTTCAAGAGCAAGGTAAAATCAAGAGCCACAGCCTTACGATATTCCATCTGCTGGGGCAGCATGTCAATTATAAGCTACGCTATCCGCGTAACCGCACCTACTTCTGGGCCAGCAGTTACGAGGACAAACGTCCCGAACTGAACCATAAACAGCGCAAGGTGCTAAGCCAGTATGACAATGCCTGCCGCTACAACGATTCCATCGTAGACCAGATTATCAAGCGTTTTGAAAATCAAGAGACCATCATTATCTACATGCCCGACCATGGAGAAGAGTGCTATGAGGGTGACAGAGGCTTCATTTGTCGCAACCACAGCGCGGCCATCGACTACGATTTGGCTCGCTACGAGTTTGAGATTCCGTTCTGGATCTATTGCTCTCCACGCTACATCCACGCTCACCCCGACATCTATCAACAGATTCTCCAGGCACGCAACCGTCCTTTCATGACCGACGCGCTGGCCCATCTGCTGCTTTATCTGGCCGGAATCCACTCCCAAGACTACGATGACCGCTATAATGTTATCAGCGACCAATACGACGAAAAACGCCCGCGCATCCTGAAGGGCACCACTGATTATGACAAACTCCGACTTCAATCAACCGCTGCTGAGTAGAACTGAGTGCAACATACTGCGAGGAATAGCCATTTTGGGCATATTCCTTCACAACTATTGTCATTGGCTCAAACCTATCGTCAAGGAGAACGAGTATCAGTTTTTCCAGAAGAACGCGGACTGGTTTCTGCAGATTCTCACATCGCCCGATATGAATCTGCCTCTCCATCTGCTTTCATTCTTCGGCCACTACGGCGTTCCGGTCTTTCTCTTTCTCAGCGCCTATGGGCTGGAAATGAAGTATGGTGCCCATCAACACCCAACCATTGCCGCCCAAGAAGCATCCGCAAACGCCCAACACACAACTCCGATCACTTTTCTGAAGCAACATTACTTAAAACTTTTCAAGATGATGATTGTCGGTTTCGTCGCTTTCACGCTGACAGACTATGTCACCCGCGGCCCACACCACTACACATTCCTTGACATTGTGGCCATGTTGGGCATGTTCAACAATCTGTTGCCCAATCCCGACAAGATTATCTGGCCCGGACCATACTGGTTCTTCGGTCTCATGCTGCAACTTTACGCCGTTTATCGACTACTTCTCTACCGCCGTTCGTGGAAAACCACGGCTGTGCTGATGGCCGTTTGCCTCGTCATCCAACTCTTCCTTGCCCCCGAAAGTGAAGCGCTCAACCGCTATCGCTACAATTTCATGGGTGGCATGTTGCCTTTCGGCCTCGGCATATTGTATGCCCGCTTCGGTCGCCGGATGTCCACACAATCCTATCTCAATCTTTTTGTCGTGTCAACCATCCTCATCGTCGTATGCAGTCTCAACTTTTATACATGGACTTTCGTCCCTCTATTCATCTGTAGCGGTAGTATTGGCCTTGCCAAAATCATTACCCGAATCAGTCAGAATCCGCTTGGCGCACAGTTGAACACCTTTTTTAACTGGATGGGCGTTATCAGTTCGGCTCTCTTCGTGTGCCATCCCGTCACCCGCAAGATATTTATTCCCATCAGTCGAGGCGGAGATGTGTATGCCGGATTGGCTCTCTACATCACGGCCAGCCTGCTTTTGGCTGCCATGTGGCCGGCTATCATGAAAAAAATAGTGGAAAAATAACAGACTACCTCTGACATCTTAAAGTAAAAAAGTTCTTCGTTTCCCTTTTCAGAATTCCAAATTAACACCTCTCAATATATGCGCATCAAGGACATCGAACTCTCCAATATCTCCCGCTATCGTGGCGAATTGATGGGAGCAGCCATCATCTTCATCATTCTTTTCCATGTAGAACTGCCCCGGAATGACCTTTTTTTCGGTTTACGGCGCATGGGAAACATCGGTGTTGACCTCTTTCTGTTTCTTAGTGGCATAGGTCTATGGTTTAGTTGGACAAAGAATCACGCACAAAAAACAGAGCAAGAAGATCCGCAACTCTCTTTTTCGCACAAATATCGGGACTTCCTCAAACGGCGATTCCTGCGTATTTACCCTGCCTGGCTCATCATTGCCTCGCTCTATTACATCCCTCGTTTCCACCCTACCACGCCCATGTCATGGATAGATCTGATAGGCGACATCTCTATCAACTGGGACTTCTGGCTTCACGATGAGCTTACTTTCTGGTACATTCCTGCCATTATGATGCTTTATCTGTGGGCGCCGCCCTACATGGAACTTATCCGTCGCCATCCCATTTACCGATGGCTGCCCGTCGCCATGGTCATGTGGTGTGTAATCGTGCAGTGGGTAACACCCATTCATAACCTTGTGGCCCACATCGAGATATTCTGGAGCCGCGTCCCCATCTTCTTTATCGGTATCAATATGGGCGAGATGGTGCGCCGGAAAAAGACCATCGACGGCACGGGTATATGGATGATACTCCTCATGTTCACCATGGCACTGGCTGCCTGCGTCTTTCTTGAACAGAAAAAGCATGGCCATTTCCCTCTCTTTGTTGAGCGAATGCTATATATTCCACTAACCATTACAGCAATTCTCTTACTAAACGGTCTATTTCAACGCACTCCAAATTGGCTCAAAGCTACGCTACGACTCTTTGGTACCCTGAGTTTAGAGATCTATCTCATCCACAGCCATTTCATTCTTGATTATCTGCCGTCTCCATGGAACTATTGGCTTACCTTCTTTATATGTGTCGTCTGCACGATACCATTGGCATGGCTGCTCCACCGCATATCAGATCTGATAGCCAAATACACGTCCGCCCACATATAAAATACTGCGGAATCCACTCGAAAAAATATACAAATAAAGATGAAACATAACAACGCCAACATTCATCCAGACACGAAACCGTACTCTTCTCAACAGCCTATGAGCGCTTGGCATGGAGCTTTAGCACTGATACGCCCCCACCAATGGATTAAGAACTTATTCATTTTCATTCCCATGTTCTTTGGTGGCAGTCTGCTCAATGGCAGCGATATCTATGCCTGCGTCATTACTTTCCTGGCTTTTAGCTTTGCCGCGTCATCCATCTATTGCTTCAATGACATCTACGATGTAGAAGCCGACCGACGTCACCCGGCCAAATGCCATCGTCCGATAGCCGCAGGTGTCATCTCAATCAGCACCGCCTATGCGCTAATGATAGCTATGCTTGTAATTTCTATAGGCATTCTCACCTTGTTACAACAACATTTCTGGATTGTAGCAGGTGTCATTTTTTTCTATTGGTGCATGAATCTGAGCTACTGCATTAAGCTGAAACGCTATGCCATTCTTGATGTTTGCATTGTCAGTTTTGGCTTTGTGTTGCGCATTATTGCCGGTGGCGAGGCAACCGATATCGTACTAAGTCGCTGGATTGTGCTCATGACCTTCCTACTGACGCTGTTCTTGAGTTTTGCCAAAAGGCGTGACGATGTTCTTCGGATGAATGAAACAGGCGAGGCACCACGACAAAATACGAGCCGTTACAACCTCACATTCATCAATGAAGCCATCACGATTACGGCCAGTGTGACGCTCGTTTGCTATATCATGTATACGGTAAGTCCCGAAGTTGTGGCTAATTTCCACTCCGATTATCTTTATCTTACCAGCGTCTTCGTACTGCTCGGCCTGCTCCGTTACATCCAGTTGGCCGTGGTAGACAAAAAGAGCGGCGACCCCACCAAGGTCATTCTGCACGATCGTTTTACACAGCTGATTGTGCTGGGATGGCTCATCTCGTTCCTGCTGATTATCTATTTCATCAAATGAGAACATACATGAGCCATTCACATCTATCTTCCTCACCCATCAAACGCCCGTTCTGCCCATGAGAAAGATTATCTTGAGCGATTTCGATGGTACACTCACTACCCGCGATACATTGTTGGCTTTCATCCATTATACCTACGGAAGCCTCCGAATGGTTTTAGGATTCTTTCTATTTAGTCCCATTCTCATTCTGATGAAGTTCCACCTTTATTCCAACTGGAAAGCTAAACAGCACCTCTTTAATTGGTTTTTCGGCGGCATGCCGCTTGATTATTTCAACAGGCTTTGCACGGACTTCGCTCAAAAGAACAGACATCTATTGCGCCCCGAAATGGTTCGTATGCTTGCAAAAGCCCGACAAGCAGGAACAGAAGTTATCATCGTGAGTGCCTCGATAGACAACTGGGTGGCCCCATTTTTTGACGATGGCATCCGAATTGTGGGCACACAGATTGAAATAGTGGACGGAAAGCTGACCGGTCGCTTTAAAACCCACAACTGCTATGGCCCTGAAAAGGTAAACAGAGTGAACCAGTTACTGGGCGATGAACCAAGAACCAAACTACAGATAACGGCCTATGGCGACAGCCGAGGCGACCGTGAGATGCTGGCTTACGCCGATTGGGGCTATCTGGTAAAAGCAAATGGTGATATAAAGGCCGTTAACTCCGGCAAAGAAGGCTGCTCAGAAGATAGGCGCATACCATGGAAAGAAAACAAAACATACGGAGAAATTATTAGATTCGGTATCGTGGGCGTGACGGCTACGGCCATTCAATATGGCATTTATCTGCTCTGCCTTCACCTTTTGGCAGAGTTTTTCCCCTCTACGGCCGACAATCCGCTGGCCACAGCAGCCAACACGATAGGCTATCTCGTCAGTTTCGCTTTTAACTTCGTAGCTTCCACGCGCTACACCTTTCACGTGAAAGCCAATGCCAAACGAGGAGCGGGCTTCGCCTTGAGCCATTTAATCAACTATTTGCTACAAACCGGTTTCCTCAATCTATTCATCCTGCTGGGCCTGAGTAAACAAATAGCCATGATTCCAATGTTTTGCGTGTGTGTGCCCATCAACTTCCTCTTAGTCCGTTTCGTCCTGAAGCGGTGACAAAAGAACGGCTTTGACTGCTGTCCACTATCTTGATAAAAGACAGATTACAAATAATTTGTAGATTGTTTTTTTGACATAAAGACATAAGAACATATTTCTTTATAAGCGTTCTTATACCTTTATGTGTTTAAAATCCCTCTTTACTCGGCCCGTTTGTCGGTAAATTTGTAACTCGCAAACTGCTGACGGGGGAATGAGAAAATAGCGTCGTCGATATTACCACTATGGAAATTGCTGACCTTAATCGTTGTCCAGAAGAACGCGACTTTAATTTTCAAGCTCACGGGTGCATAAGTACGACCATCAATGAGTGCTTTCACATGCTTGATATAGCTCGAAACACCATCTTTAGCGTCAAGTGTAACCTCGTAATACTGCTTCTGTCCCTTGACATGATAAGTGTAATTATCGGCATTGAAAGTAAATTTACTCGCGTATTTGTCCCGATTCGGCGAATTGGGATCATGCAGTTCGATAGTCTGTTTCTTGGTGTCCACCTTATAAAAACTACGTCCGTCACACCAAGAAGCATAACGTTTCTCTATGAACTTCTGTTTTTTACCCTTATACCAGATCGTGCCTGTCGTTTTGTAAAGGCCTATAATGTTGACGTTATAACTGAGCATGCAACCTTGAGGGCCAAATACCATGGAATAAGTCTTATCGAAAATACGGCGTGCCTGTGCCTCGTTGGCCGACAAAGCGGCTGCAACCGACAAGCTGACTGACAGCAATGCCGCCAATAGAATTGTTCTGAAAAATCTCATTTTTTACCTTAATCTATTTTATTCTGCTTTCTCAAGCGATTGTTGCGAAGCCGTGTTATCCTGCGCAATGCGCACTTTCCGCTTCGGATTCTCTTCTCCTCCAAACGTTATCAGTTGACGGGCAGCCGTCACAATACTCAGACCGGAAGATTGCGTCGTTCGTTTCACATCATCGAAAGCCTCCTGTGTCTTGCGCAACTGGTCATCAACTTTCAGGAAACGCTCATAGAACATCTGCACACGGTCGATAATCGTGTTAGCCACCTTCATAATTTCCTGCTGATTTTCCACCTGTCGCACCTGCTTCCAAGTCATCTCCAACACGCGCAACATCATGTAGAGATTCTGGCTTCCGGCAATGACAACTCCCTTATCGTAAGCCTCTTTCCATAGACCGGGCTCATGGGCAAGTGCCAATTGCAACGCTCCTTCGCTGAAAACATACATCATCACGAAGTCAAGACGATGGCGACCATCGCGAATATACTTGCTATAATTCTTTCTGGAAAGCTCGTTCACGTGGTTGCGAACCGACAATATATGCCTCCGCAAGGCGTCTTCGCGTTGCTGGTCTGTATCTGCATTGTGGTAATCCTCAAACGCCTTGAACGACATTTTCGAATCGATGATAACATCTCGGTTATCGGGGAAATGCAAAATAACGTCGGGAATCAGCCGATGGCCATCCTCTTCGTATATCGTATTGCCGTGTTCGTCCTTCATCGTGGCCTGCTCTTCAAATTGCAGTCCCTCTTCCAGCCCCATACTTTCGAGCACCTGCTTCAGTCTTAGCTCACCGAAGTTACCTTGTGCCTTGTTTTCACTGGTCAGCGCACTGGCCAGTTTATCCGCCCGTTCGCCCACTTCGCGAGCCTGTTTCAGGTTTTCCTTGATGCTCTGATCGAGCCGTGTCATTGATTCATTCTGCTGGCGGTCACTCTTTTCCACCGCTTCCTTCATCTGTTTGATATTTTCGTGCAACGGATTGAGTATCGAAGAAAGTTGCAGTTTATTGTTTTCCGACAGTTCCTCGGCCCGTTCTTTCAGAATCTTTTCCGAAGCCGAGTTCATCTGTTCACGTATCAGCCGCAACTGTTGCTCCAACTGTTCACGTTGCGCTTGTCGCAATTCGTTCAGCTGTCGTTCGTGATTCGTCTTCAATTCCTGCTTCTGCGTTTCAAAATCAGCCCGTAATGAAGTAAGCAACTGTTCGTAATGCACCTGCAAATTTTCTGTCTGACGAGCGCCATCCGTAACTTTCGACTCCAAAACATCACGCTGCGACTGCAACGACGACAGTGCGGATTGCGACTTGTTTTGACACAAAAGATAGCCAACAACCAGTCCAACCAACAGACAAACAACTGAAATCAATATTTCCATGAGCGTATAAAAAGAGGTGAAAGTGAATTAATTCTCTACGACCTCGTTCAAATCAACAAATTCGCCATGCAACCGTCGCCGCTGGATGAGCAGATCCGACAACTTCTTCTTACGTTTCTGGAAGAGCATTCTTCGGAAGAATATATTTGGAATAGCCAAACCGACAGCAATACAGAGCGTTACCAGCGAAGCCATAATGCCGTTGTGCATGGCAACCGTCACTTCGCCCACAACACCGCGCATACCAATGAAAGCAAACAAGCAGCGATACATCAGCACACCGGGTATCATTGGGATGACACTGGGGATAGAAAGGCAGTGGTGAGGTGTGTGAAACCAGTGCATAGCTTGCGTGGCAATAATACTCACAAGTGCCGAACCAGCGAGCGAACCGGTTATCAGTCCCATATCCAAACCTATATTTCCACTGCTCGGACCTAAATTTATGAAGTTTCGAGTACACACGGCTATAAGCCCACCCACAGCAACGATGGGCAGCAAACGGCGTGGAATATTAAAGATGGTGCTGAAACCAACGGCCGAAATGGCTGCGGCCAGCGCAAACTCCCAGTAATCATGGTGGGGCGTCATGCTCAAATCTGTCACGAAATTATTGATTCCGCATACCCCAATAGCAAAGGCGATACCGAAAGCCATGGCTATTACCATCAACAAAGTATTGATAAAGCGTACCAAACCCACCTGAACGTAGCCATCGAGCATATCGCTCACAAAATTGATGATGGGCACGCCGGGCACAATAAATAAGGCACAGGCCATTAAAGGATGCCACGGGGTAGACGAAACCATAAACGATGGCAGAGCCGAAGCTATATTTGCATCCGTCGAAAGGAACGAAGAAAGCCAAGCCATGATGGTCGACAGGAAGGCCGCAAGCGCTATATTAACATAATGATTGCTTCCTTTATGATTAAGAAAGGTGCGGAACCGCATGCCGAGAATGGCCGCGATCGACGCGTAGAAGAACGCCGTCCAGTCGCAACCGAACTGAATACAGAAGCCACCGCAGGCAAATCCGGCTGCCACAGCTACCTGCCAATCGGTGTAATTCCGCTTTTTTCGCTTGATTTGGTTCAGTTCTGCCTCGTATTGATCCAGCGTATAATCTTCTATGATGGCCTTCCACGACAGCTTGCTGACGGCAGCTATGGCATCCATATTGATGCCATGCTTCTCGCAACGCTGAAATTTGACAAACGAATGGTGGTCATCACTGAGGTTCACCATGAGCATTGTATAGTTGACAAAGATATGAAGATTCTTCTCGGGTAAGCCCAAGAAGGCTGCCGTACGCTTCATATTACGAATGATACGAGCCGTGTCGGCCGAGCTTTCGACAAGTAGTTGCCCGGTTTTAAGCAACAAATCAAGCTTACGGCGCAGTTCAAGATTGGCAGGAGTCTGAAGTTCTGTAGACATAGATTACCCTAACACTAATATTAAAATCTGAATCGTGACGATACGAAGGAACATCGCGAAGGGATAAACGGTAGAATATCCCACGGCGGGAGAGTCGCTTTGGGTCAGTTCGTTGGCGTAGGTGAGTGCCGGCGGATTCGTGTTGGCACCGGCCAGTACACCGATGAGCGTAAAATAGTTTAGCTTCATAAAATAACGCCCTATGGCTGCACCGATCAACAATGGAATAATCGTAATCAGAACACCATACCCCAGCCACTCCAGACCTTGCTCACTGATAACCGTTGAGAAGAATTCACGTCCTGTTCCCAGGCCTACACAGGCCAGGAAGATACAGATTCCCACTTCCCGAATCATCAGATTGGCACTAATCGTGGTATAAGTCACCAAATTGTGCTTAGGTCCCAGCCAGCCAATCAGCAGTGCTACGATGAGCGGACCGCCTGTCAGACCGAGTTTCAAAGACGCCGGTATGCCGGGAATGATAATCGGAATATTTGCTACGATGCAACCCAAGGCGATTCCAAGGAAGATAGGAATCAGGTTGGGGTTGTTCAATCGGCGCATCGAATTACCCATCACTTTCTCCAAATGGCTGATGGCAAGTTCCGAACCAACCACCGTCACACGGTCACCCATTTGCAGATGAAGACCCGAACTGGCCACAAGGTCGACGCCGGAGCGGTTCACACGCGTAACGTTCACACCATATTTAGAGCGCAGTTTCAGCTGGGCAAGCGTCTTGCCGTTGATTTGCGGCTTCGTCACAAGGATGCGACGCGAAATCAACTCGCTGCTATTATCGGTCCAATCTACTTCCGCAGGCACGCCGAGCAGCGCCGTTATAGCCTCCACATCGTTCGGTTGGGCTATCACCAACAACTTATCACCTTTATTTAATATGGTTTCGCCATTCACCACTTCATTAAATTCGCCGGTAGCAGCGTGCAATATCCGTGCAACGATGAAGTTACGTTTTAGCAAATCATGAACATGCTCCACCGTTTGTCCTTCTATCATTTCATTTTCTATCGCCACCGTAAACTTTCTTACGGTGAGTTCTTCCAGATGACCTAGGCCTTTGGCAGCCGCACTATCCTCTTCTTTCATGTTGACGCGCAAGAGATAGCGCAACGCCATGAATGTAAGAATCATGCCAATGACACCCATCGGATAGGTCACGGCATAGCCCATGGCAATCTCGGGCGAATCAATGTGGTTCAGATCGCTATTCGCCTGCTGGGCAGCACCCAGTCCCGGCGTATTGGTAACGGCACCCGAAAGGATTCCGGCCATAGTTGTGATGGGAATTCCGGTCGTAAAATGCAATACCACCGTCATGGTTATGCCGACCAAAACAACCAGCAATACCAACATGTTGAGCGGCAATCCGCCACGACGGAACGAAGCAAAGAAGCTGGGACCAACCTGAAGACCGATGGAATAAACAAAAAGAATAAGACCAAACTCTTTCAGGAAGTGGAGCAAATGCTCATCCAGATTAAAACAGAAATGGCCAAATACCAAACCGATGAACAACACCCATGTGAGTCCCAGTGAGATATTAGCCACTTTAATCTTGCCCAAGGCCAGTCCTATAGAGATAACCAACGCCAAAACCATGACGGAGTGAGCCACTCCGCCGCCCCATAAATCGGGGAAACCCATAAACAAATTACGAATCAATTCCATTTTGATACTTATTAATCAAGCAGCAACAACCTTGCAAAGTCACGCCGCAGATGTTACCCATATTTAGCTATGAATCTACCTTTGCGAACACAATAAGATATATTACGACCGCAAAGGTAGTAAGTTTTTCCCACTTAACGGGGTAAACAACAGATTTGTTTACGAGGAAGTAGGCAGAGAATAGGGAGTGATAACGAACGCTCAGCCCGTCAATCAAGCCCTTCTATCAGTCCGTCTACAATATCAATGCGTTCTGCCTGCGGATGTTTGGGCAGTCCGGGCATACGCATTATCTTGCCGGCTACGGCCACTATCATCTGCGCACCGGTATTCAACACAAAGTCGCGAACGGTAAAATCAAAGTCGTGAGGTACACCGTAGTTCTTGGCATCATCGCTAAAAGAATACTGTGTCTTGGCTATGCACACGGGGAAGTGGCCATAGCCCATCGCCTCAATGGCTTTCATCTGCTTAATCGCCGCAGACTTGAATTTCACACGCCCCGCGCCATAGATTCCCTTGGCCAGTTTTTCCACCTTTTCTACGATACTGTCGTCCAACTGATAGGCATATTCTATCTGTCCCGATGGTTTTTCGGCTATGGTGTCGACAGCCAGCTGGGCCAGTTCCTCGCAGCCTTCGCCGCCACGCATGAACGCCGCGTTAGACGCGAAGCCCACACCCATGGCCTCACAATGGCTCCTCACCAGTTCAACCTCTTCTTCCGTATCGGTATTAAACTCATTGAGCGTCACGATAACGGTCTGTCCCATCGCCTGTAAGTTCTGGATATGCCGATCCAGATTGGCAAGTCCGCAGGTCAATTCGCGCTCACCATGACTTTCATCAGCCCCCACACACATTCCGCCGTGCATCTTCAAGCCATGTGTCGTACACACCAGAATGGCCAGTTTGGGCTGCAATTCAGCCTCACGACACTTGATATCCAGAAACTTCTCCGCACCCAAATCGGCACCGAACCCGGCTTCTGTCACCACATAATCACCAAGACTCATCGCCATTTTTGTAGCAATGATACTATTGCAGCCATGGGCGATATTGGCAAAAGGCCCGCCATGAATAAAAGCCGGCGTACCTTCGATGGTCTGCACGAGGTTGGGTTGCAGCGCGTCGCGCAACAAAACGGTAATGGCTCCGGCCACGCCCATATCCTTCACGGTAAACGGTTTGTCCTCCATCGTGACGCCCAGAAGAATGTTTTCTATACGGCGACGCAGGTCGTCCTCATCTTTTGAAAGACAAAGGATGGCCATGATTTCGCTGGCCGGCGTAATATCAAAGCCGCTCTCGGTAGGAATGCCGTTGGTCTTGGCCCCCAGTCCGGTCACGATATAACGCAAACTGCGGTCGTTCACATCGAGTACGCGCTTCTGCCAATACATTTCCTTGAGCGCGAAACCATCTTCCAAGTGCTGGTAAAGATAGTTGTCGAGCAGGGCCGTAATCATATTATGCGCTGCGGTAATGGCATGGAAGTCGCCCGTAAAGTGCAGGTTTATTTTCTCCATCGGCAACACTTGCGAGTAGCCACCGCCACAAGCGCCACCCTTCATACCGAAACACGGCCCCAGACTGGGTTCTCTTAAAGCCAGCACCGACTTCTTTCCAAGCAGGTTTAAGGCCATCGACAAGCCTATACAAACGGTGGTTTTGCCGATTCCCGACTGCGTCGGCGACATGGCCGTGACCAGAATCAGATTGCTTTGTTTAATCCTTTCGGGATTCATTAAAGTGGTTGGCACCTTGGCAATGTACTTGCCATACCGATCCAAATCGGCAGCATCGACGCCCAAGTCTTTGGCAACGTCTTCAATGGGACGCATCTTACACGCGCGTGCTATTTCTATATCAGATTTCATAATAATAACAAAATATTTAGGTTGATGCTACAAAGATAATGTTTTTTCTACGAAAACACACGCTGTCGGCTCCATATATACCTACGAATGATTAGCACTGGCCTACGCAGATTCATCCTTTTTAGGTATTGCGGCGCATCAATGAATCCTCTATCTTTGCACCCAGAACAGGAATGGACAATGATTAGCCATTTTTTTGAATAGATCATATTAATTTGAATAGCGATTGAGGTAGGCTGTGAAGCTTGCCTCAGTTGCGTTTTAGCCTATCAATCCCAATCGCTTATTTACCTTTTCCGACTACGATTCCTACTCTATAAACGCTTTTTTGTAAAGTTTTACGCATGAATTTTAACATTTCTGAGCCACACCATCTAACGCTCTCAACATTCCCATGCAGCGGTAATGTGATTACCACACGGCTGGTAATCGTCTTACCGCTACGTGGTAATGGTATTACCACGCCGTGGTAATTTATTGGTAATGGCTCTTTTAAAATTCAATAATGAGTTGTTTGTAGTGTACTGGAATTAGTTGACAGCTTTTGTTGTTAAACACTTCTTATGTTG
>CAUURC010000013.1:0-47772 GCA_963547405.1 uncultured Prevotella sp. | reverse complement strand
GAAGGCCAGCCTTCTTCTACCGTTTCCAAATTAGGAGGCAATACTACTTTCTTCAGACCGGGATTTTTATGAAAAGCACCTTTAGCAATCGACTTTACATTCGTGTCTATCGTATATTTATCACTGCCTGTCTTCGTTGCTATGCTTGACGGAACAGCACGCAACTCTGCCTTATTTTCCGTATAAAGCACTCCATCGTTGTCTGAGTCAAAATAATGATTTTCTGCAACAACTTCGAACTCGGGAATTACATTCATAGCCAGCCATGCCGTAGGGGCTATTTCTGCTACGTTTTTAGGAATAGTGATTTTTCCAACTGTAGCATCGCGAAAACTTGTAGTTCCTATTCTCTCGATTGTTTCCGGCAATGTAATCGACGTAACATTCTTACAGTTGTAGTCCTTATGAGCGCCAACCTCTGTCACCTTGAAATTTACTCCCGCACCATCAGATACGGTAGACGGAATATCCAAATGTCCCGACACCTTTGTACCAATAAACATCAAAGTAGGCTGAACACCTTGGCCTTCCGGCACAAGGACCTTATAGATATGATCGCCAAGCGGAACAATATCATCCTTTGTGTAAGCCCACAGACTCCTTGGTATCGCCATAAACAGCAATGCCAATAATAAAAGTTTAATTTTTATCATATTTATCATTAAAAAGTGATTAATAGTTCTAAGCTAATTTCGTGAGTATTATCATCGCGCTTTAAAAAACAAAGCGTGGAAGCAGCTTTAAATCATGGTTAGTCGTTTTCAAACTCGTATCCTTATAAATCATGACTTTGGGGTGCAAAGGTAAACATATTATATTAAAATGCAAGTCTTTGCCAGGGGAAACATACATTTAAGTGTGCAAACGAGGTGTGTTAATTGCACAAACGGTTACAAATTGAAAGATAGTCCTTATGATTCAGTTAACTGATCCTTATTTATTTTGTAAAGAAAGTGGTAAGAAAAAACGACCTTCATGAACGCGCCATCTAGAAACGAAAAAGGCATTTTTCGACTATTAAAGAGCCAAAAAATAGCTATTTATTCGCCATTTCATCACAATTAGCAGGTAAAAGCAGCCCTTTTAGCTGCCCAAAGCATAGCTTTGAAAACGCAAAAGCTATGCTTTTACATGGTAATTAGCATGCTTTTACGAGTAAAAGTCGACAAAACAGTGCCCTTTAGCACACTTTTCAGTATATAAAAGAAGCTAAACAACTGATTATCAAAGCATTTATCAAAACGCGCCAAAACTCCCGTTTTTCAACCCAAAGTAGGAGTTGGTGGAGAAAAACGCAAGGAAATGGGGGTTGTTGTAAAGAAATTTCCGAACCACTCCGACTTTTCTAAGCAGATAACAACCTGCCAGTTGAACACAGCCTACATCGTCTTATGCTCGACAGAGCCATTCCGCGAACTGCTTACGGCAGAGATACGCTCTTATATCTACACAAAACACTATCAGCCACGCTCTTTAGCGGAGAGCGCGGCTGATTTTTCACGATTTCATCGATGAAATCGGCTATTTTAGCATTTCCTCTACGGCACGGCGAAGTTGCGCATCGTTGCCGCTAAGGTAGTCTTCGGGCGTGTTGTAAACCTCAATATCGGGCTGCAAGGTGTTGTTTTCGCCATACACACCTTTCATGTCTACGCAGCCCACTTGTGGAATACCGAATACGATTTGGGGGTCGAGCAACGACTCCCACCACACGGCGGTCATCGTGCCGGCTACAGGCGCGCCGATGAGTTTGCCCAATCCCAAGGTCTTATAAACGAATGGGAAGCCGTGCCCATTGGAATAGTCGTCCTCGCAGATGAGCACGCAACTCGGTTTCACCCACTTGTTCCATGGATCCCAACCGATGAACTGACCACGGGGAACGAAGCTCTGATACTGCTTGCCACCCAAAAGCGTGCAGAGGTCGTCGTGGAGCCAACCGCCGCCGTTGTGGCGTTCGTCTACGATGACGGCTTTCTTCTGCCGGCTGCTGTCGGAGAGGAGTTCACGGAATACAGTGCGGAAGCTCTCACTATTCATCGCCCGCACGTGGACATACGCCAACTGTCCGTTCGACCATTTGTCGACCAGCGCACGGTTGCGATCCACCCAACGGTGATAAAGCAAGTTATTCTGCGCCCCTTTACTGATGGCCCTAACAACCACATCACGCTCTTTGCCACCGCTCTTCACCGTAACGCGCACGGGTTTACCGGCCTTACCGTCGAGCAAATGGTTATAATCCTTACCGGCCAGTATCTTTTCGCCATCGATGCTTTCAATGATATCGCCCGCTTTCACCTTCGTATCGCGCACGTCAAAGGGCCCTCGCTTCAATACTTCGGCTATCTTCAGTCCGTCGCCCGTATAGCTTTCGTCATAGAACAGTCCCAACACGGCGGTGCGCAACTCGGCACCATAAGAATAGAAACGCGCACCGGTGTGCGAGGCATTCAGTTCGCCAAGCATTTCAGAAAGCATGTCGCGGAAGTCATAACCATTATTAATATAGGGCAGAAAACGCTCGTAGACCTTCTTATATCCCTCCCAGTCGACGCCATGCAGCTTCGTATCGTAGAACTTATCCTTCACTTGCTGCCAGGCATGATTGAACATATAGGCACGCTCAGCGTATGGACGATAGTTGAAACGGGCTTCAAAATTGATGGACTTGATGGCATTTGTGGCCACGTCGAACTTCTTAATATGATCATAACAGAGATAAATCGTCTTGAAATCCTTATCGGCTACCATGCCGCCACCACCGATTCCTTTGGCTACAATCATGGTGCTACCCTCGCGCAGGCTATGCTTCCAGAGGTCGTACGCACCCTCGAAGCGGGCTTGATAATAAATGGCGTCACCCTCCTTGTTGAGCAAGAAATCGCCCAAATGTGACGAATTCACCGTCAACCGAATCACACGGTCGCGGCAATTTTCGATATCCAACTCCAGCCGTTCGACCTTTTCGGGCTTCACGGCATTAGGATTTTTCTTCTTATCCTTAGCCTGTTTAGCCTCTTCCTTTTCACGTTTTTCGGCCTCTTTCTTCTCTATCTCACTCGTTTCTTTCCAACGGGCATACTCTTCCTTGGTCATTTTAAACTGCTCATAAGCATCAATATCGAAGAACATGATGTAAGCGTCGCGCTCAGAGCCCCACGAACCATGACTGCGAAAGCCGGCGCGGTCGCTCTCGAAGACCATGGCCTTGCCGCCGAGCACCCATTTGGCGTTGCCATCGCTATAACCGCTGTTGGTCAGATTGCGAATTTCGCCCTTTCCATCGGCCGGAACCAAGGCCACGTCGCTGTGGTTCCAACCGCCGTTACCGATGTAGCTGGCCAGCAACCAACGGCTGTCGGGACTCCATGAGAACCATTGGTCGCCGTCGCTGTAGCTATACATGTACTTACCGTCCATCAATGTGCGCAGCGCATGGGTCTTTACGTCGACGGCACGCAGCGTCGTGCGGTCTTCAAGATAGGCCACGCTCTTGCCGTCGGGACTGTAAACGGGCTGAAAACTCGTCTTATCGCTCTTCACAAGTTGCTCTTCCGTAATTTCGGAAGCGTATGTAAAGAGGTCGTCTTTCTTATTCTTGATTGAACTCTGGTAGATTTGCCACAGGCCATTGCGCTCACTGGCGTAGACCAGACTGCGACCATCGGGCGCAAAATCTACGCTACGCTCCTGTTCGGGCGTGTCGGTAATTTGGCGGGTGGTGGTATATTCCACGGAAGTAACGTAAACATCGCCGTGCAGAATGAAGGCGATTTCTTTCCCGTTGGGCGACAAGGCTATCTCGGTGGCGCCGCTATAAAGCGTCTGTCGCTGCAAATCCTGATCGTTGCGGTCGGCCGTTACGGACACTTCCACACGCTTGGGTTGCTGTCCTTCACGCATGGTATAAAGTTCGCCGTCGTACCCGAAGCTCAAGGTTCCGTCGTTTGAACGGGTCAGGAAACGAACGGGATTGCCTTTGAAATGGGTCAACTGTTGCTTGGCCGTTCCGCTCAGGTTATTCTTGAAGACATTAAACGTGCCGTCTTCCTCACTTAAATAATAATAGGTGTCGCCCTCTCCCCACACCGGATTGCGATCTTCGCCGTTGAAATGGGTCAATTTGGTGTATTTCCCTTCCCTTTTGAGCCACACGTCGCGGCAGATGGGCGACGTATGATGCTTGCGCCAGATGTCCTCATAACCTTTCACGTCGTGGTAGAGCACGGCTCCATCCTTGTTGATACTAATCCCGGGCATCGAGATTTCAGAGAAAACACGGGGCCGTCGGCCTGCCGTAGTCTCCACTTGGTACACCTGTGTAAAGGAGCCATTGGGGAAAATGATGTTTTGTGGTGAAGGCATACCCGAGCATTCAAACAGCACATGCGTGTTATCGGTAAAGGTCAAGGGCGTTTCATTGCCGCTATCAGTTGTCAACCGCACGGGCGCGCCGCCTTCACGGGCAATCAAAAACACGTCCAGACTGCCTTCACGATTCGATGAAAAGGCGATTTTCTTGCCATCCGGACTCCATACGGGGTAAGAATCATAGGCCGCATTGGAAGTCAACTGACGGGCTTCGCCACCGGCGGAAGGCACCGTATAAAGATCGCCTTTATAAGAAAAAGCGATGGTCCGACCATCGGGCGAGATGGCACCATAGCGCATCCAGAGTGGACGCGACTGAGCAATGGCTCCCAAAACAGCCACGAACAGGGCGGCCGTAACCAAGAAGCGCTTGCCAAACAAGGATTCCTTGTTAGAAAGATGTAGTTTAGACATAAGTTTTTAGATATGATTAAATTTTTGAATTTTCTGACAGATATATTGCTTAAGGCCCTCATCACCCAGTATTTCGATATCATCATACAGTCCGAGAATGAAGCGACCGATACCTACATAACTGGCCAACTCGGCCTGGAAAAGCCAGCGTCCATCGGCCGCAGGCGTAAAATAATCCGATGAAATGGGATATTCTTCAAGCATCAGATTGTGCGAAAGTTGTTTCATCAACAGACGAACGGGCAGGCGTTCAGGGCCGCTGAACATGAAAATATCGGTAAAGAGCCGACTATGACGCGCCTCATAAATCCATGGTGTGTCGTAAACTTCCACGCTTCCGATACGCGCCAGCTTGAAAGTCTTGCACATTTCGGTTTTCAATTCATAGCAGCGAATGTCGAGATTTTCGTTCAAAAGCTGGTAGGGTTCAACCAAACGATCGGTCACGGTATTGCTATGGGGCGATGAATAGTCTTTCAAACAAACGACACGACGGCAACGAATGGCTTCCATCAGTGCGTGAAGCGTTTCTATATTGTGGGCCTTGAAACGGGTATCGGTAAACTGTCGGAGATGGTAAAAGCGTTCGAGCTTACGCTTAATAGCCGGCACCATCGGATTCTTTTCGTCGGTTCCATCGAGCAATCGATGCAGAAAAGCAGCTTCGACATCCGTGAAATTAACGGAGCGAGCTAAGCTTCGGAAGAAAGAGGAAGCCGGATCGAGCCGATAACTTTGGTTCTCATTGATTACGACAAAACCCATCTCACGAAACTTCCGCAGATAATTATAGAGCTGGCGACGCGTCGTGCCAATTTTGCGGCAAAGGTCTTCGGCCGTATAATCAAAGCCATCGACCATCAAAAGGATGAGTTGGAGTTCTTTTGACATCATGGTATCGCTCATTCTTCAAAGTTTATTTCAAGTTCGTTGGTACCCAAGAGGTTGTAACTGCGTCGATGAAACGGGGTAATTCCATGCAAACGAATGGCTTCACGATGCTTCCGCGTGGGATAACCCTTATTGTTTTGCCAATCGTAATCGGGATATTCTTGTGCCAACGCGTCCATATAATCGTCACGATAGGTCTTGGCCAGAATGCTGGCAGCGGCTATCGACTGGTATTTCGCGTCGCCTTTCACGATACAAGTATAAGGTAACAACTTCCCTTCGTCGGGCAATCCCGCGCCCACACGATAAGGATCAAAACGGTTGCCGTCGATAATAAGGGCTTCAGGACGGAGTTTTAATTGGTCAATCGCTCGATGCATGGCCAGAAAACTGGCATGAAGGATATTGATTTTATCGATTTCATCGGGCGTAACAATACCAACGGCCCAAGCCAATGCATCGCGTTCTATCTCGGCTCGAAGGGCATGTCGACGACTGTCGGTGAGTTTCTTGCTGTCGTTGAGTGCGGGATTTTGATAATCGGAAGGCAGAATAACGGCTGCGGCATACACGCTTCCGGCCAAGCAACCACGCCCCGCTTCATCGCAACCGGCCTCTACCACCTCTTTATAATAATGAGATAACAGCATAAAACAGGTTCAT
This sequence comes from uncultured Prevotella sp., assembly GCA_963547405.1. Classification (GTDB taxonomy): domain Bacteria; phylum Bacteroidota; class Bacteroidia; order Bacteroidales; family Bacteroidaceae; genus Prevotella. The sequence continues at coordinate 41,430 of CAUURC010000013.1, read as the reverse complement.
ATAGTTAACAAATGTTATGTATTAACAGTTTTAACGAGAAGAAAATGCAGTCTGAAATAATACTTCCACGCACGCCGATAATTTTGCATTCAGAAATTAAAACAGAACTAAAAGTACGACATCATGGAAAAGAACATTTCATTACCAGCCGCTTCAAAGCCACGCTTTCAGGACATTCGCCACTTAATGGGCCGGATAGCACAGGTCATCAACACCCCGATTGCTCTGCTGCAGCGCTACTATAGTTCCGTCTTGGATAAGGAAATCAGCACGCATCAAACATGGTTGCTACTGAAAGTGCAGTGTGCTTTCGTGCTGGCAGGATTCCCGATGGAATCGCCCTTTTTGCTTCGGATCGTTTGCGTTGCATGGTTCGTACAGGCGTTGCTGGCCTGTCGACGAAGCCTTGCTTAAAACATAGAAGCCACGCGCTTAATGGCAGCCACCAAGGCGTCGACTTCCTCGCGGGTATTGTAAAGTGCGAAGCTGGCTCGCGAGGTACCGAGAAGGCCTAAACGTTCCATCAGGGGTTGGGCGCAATGGTGTCCCGTGCGAATGGCAATGCCCAAACGATCGAGCAACGTGCCCATATCCATGTGATGAATGTCACGCAACTGGAAGCTGATGACTGCGTCGTGGCGCAACGTCATGGGATTGGCATCGGCCGGAATACCGAAAATGCGCATGCCATCAATCTGCTGTAATTGAGCGACAGCATAACGGGTAAGATCTTCCTCATGCTTTTGAATGGCGTCCATACCAATGGCCGACACGTAATCGAGGGCCTTGGCCAGCCCTGTTGTCGCGATGTAATCGGGCGTTCCTGCTTCAAACTTCAGCGGCGGACGCTCAAAAGTGCTCTTTTCAAAGCTAACATGTTCTATCATCTCACCTCCTCCCTGATAGGGCGGAAGGCGATCGAGCCATGCTTCTTTCCCATAAAGCACGCCGATACCTGTAGGACCATAGATCTTATGACCACTGAATACAAAGAAATCGCAATCGAGCGCCTGCACATCTACCTTGAAATGAGGTGCGCTCTGTGCGCCATCGACTACGACAGGAATATCGTATTGATGGGCTATACGGATGATTTCTTCTACAGGATTGATTGTTCCGAGCACATTGCTGACATGAGAAACGCTGACAATCTTGGTCTTTTCTGACAACATCTGACGGAACGCTTGCATATCAAGAGTGCCGTTATCATCCATCGGAATGACCCGAAGCACGAGTCCCTTTCGGGCAGCCTGCAACTGCCAAGGTACTATATTAGAATGGTGTTCGACCGTAGAAACAACGATTTCATCGCCCTTTTGCATGAAAGCATCGCAGAATCCGAAGGCAATCAGGTTCAATCCTTCGGTGGTGCCACGTGTAAAGACTATCTCGGTCGTGCTACGGGCATTGATGAATTGACGCACCGTCTCACGGGCTCCTTCATGCAACTCGGTTGCCTGTTGGCTGAGCCAATGCACGCCTCGATGAACGTTGGCATTGACATTGAGGTACTCGTCCTGCATGGCATCGAGCACACACAATGGTTTCTGCGTAGTGGCGGCGTTGTCAAGATAAATCAATGGCTTGCCGTAAACCGTTCGGGATAAGATGGGAAAGTCAGCCCTGATTAATTCTATATTCATCGGTGATTACTTGCAAAGTTTACAACTTTCGCACTTATTGAGTTCTCCACGGAAACGTTTTTCGACCAAATAGTGCAGGCGATCGCGCAAAGGCTCGAGTGCCATCTTATCAATGACTTCATTAACAAAGGCAAATTCCAGCAACAACTTGGCCTCTCGCTCGCTGATTCCACGCTGACGCATATAGAACATGGCCGCATCGTTGAGCTGACCAACGGTGGAACCATGGGCGCACTTCACGTCATCGGCATAGATTTCGAGCATCGGTTGCGTGTACATACGGGCTTTCTTGGTGGTCACAAGATTCTGATTCCGCTCCTGACTGATGGTCTTTTGCGCGTCTTTACGAACGAGAACGCGCCCCGCAAAAGCACCGGTAGCCTCATCATCAAGCACATATTTGTAAAGTTCATTGCTGGTGCAATGTGGTACTTGGTGGTCAATCAGCGTATTGTTATCCACATGCTGGTTTCTATCGGCTATGACACAGCCATTGCATTGACACTCTGCATCTTCACCTTTGAATACCAAATCCAAACGATTACGAGTGACACCATTATGTAAAGTAATGACATTGTGGTTGACACGGCTGTCGGCTTGTTGCTCAATATAGACATTACTGATACGTGTATTCTTGTAATGTGTCTCTTCCAAACAATTCAATTCCAAGTTAGCATTGCGTCCGACATAGGCCTCAATGACCTGTGTGGCCAGAAAATGACGGTCATCAGAAGCATGATCGCAGAAGAGAAACTTGGCTTCCGCGCCTTCTTCAAGTACAATCAGCACACGACGGTTCACCATCAGGTCAACATCAGAACGCAGGATATTGATAACCTGTATCGTGCGGTCTACCTTCACATTACGCGGAACATAAACCAATAGTCCATCCTGAGCCAGCATTGTGTTCAATGCCGTGATGGCATCGGCGTCTGTTTGCGCAATCTTCGCATAGTATTTTTCGATGAAATCGGGCTTTTCTGCAGCCACATGGGTCAACGAGTCCACAATAACACCTTCGGGAAGATGGGTCTGCGGCAACGATTTTGTGTAAAAACTATCGTTCACAACAAAGTAAAGAGAGGTGCTCAGATTAGGAACATCGCACTTAAAAGCCTGATAAGGATCGACGGGAATTTCAAGACGGTTCAGATTCAAGCCATAGTCAGGCTCAAACAACCGCTCCATGTCGGTATATTTATAACGCTCAACCTTGCGCGAAGGGATACCTTGTGCCTTGAAATCGGCAAAAGCCTTGTCGCGCACGGCATTGAGCACACCGGAAGAATGCTGCTTGATCAAGCCGGATGCTTCGGTGTATAAATCTATGTATTGCTGTTCGCTGTTCATAACATCCTGCCTTTATTCACCAAATGCCGCGTCGGCAGCTTCCTTTATCCAATCATAACCACGCTGTTCTATCTCCTTGGCCAACTCCGGTCCGGCCGTCTTGACAATCCTTCCGTTATAAAGCACGTGAACAACGTCGGGCTTTATCATGTCGAGCAGACGCTCATAGTGGGTTATCACGATGGCCGACGTCTTGTCGGTGTGCATCTTATTGACACCATCAGCTACGACACGCATCGCGTCAACATCAAGTCCAGAGTCGGTTTCATCGAGAATACTGAGCTTCGGTTCGAGCATCGCCATTTGGAATATCTCGTTCCGCTTCTTCTCACCGCCCGAAAATCCCTCGTTCACAGAACGACGAGAGAGTTTGCTATCGAGGTCTACCAGCTTGCGTTTTTCACGCATCAACTTCATGAAATCAGCCGCATTGAGCGGTTCTTTACCCTCATATTCGCGCTTGGCATTGATCGCCGCACGCATGAAATTGGTCATAGAAACACCGGGAATCTCAACGGGATACTGAAAAGAAAGGAACAAACCCGCACGCGCACGGTCTTCGGGCTTCATCTGAAGCAAGTCCTGACCTTCAAAAATGGCCATTCCTTCGGTCACCTCGTACAGAGGGTTGCCGGTAAGAACAGCACTTAAAGTAGATTTCCCCGACCCATTCGGGCCCATAATCGCATGGATTTCTCCATCCCGAATGGTCAGGTTGATACCTTTTAATATCTCTTTGCCTGCAATAGTGGCATGTAAATTGCGAACTTCTAACATATTTTTCTTGATTTATTATCCTACAGTTCCTTCCAAACTGACATTTAACAACTTCTGTGCTTCTACGGCAAACTCCATCGGGAGCTTGTTCAGCACTTCCTTGGCATACCCATTGACAATCAGACCAACAGCCTGTTCGGTGGGTATACCACGCTGATTGCAATAAAACAACTGGTCTTCACTGATTTTAGAAGTGGTTGCTTCATGCTCTATCACGGAACTTTCGTTATGAATATCCATATAAGGAAAGGTGTGCGCACCACATTCCGAACCCAGCAACAATGAATCGCAAGAACTGTAATTGCGGGCATTGTCGGCATTGGCCGTGGCCCGAACGAGGCCTCGATATGAGTTTTGGCTGTGGCCGGCAGATATACCTTTCGAGATAATCGTCGACTTGGTGTTCTTTCCCATGTGAATCATCTTCGTGCCGGTGTCGGCTTCCTGATAATGATTGGTGACAGCCACGCTGTAGAATTCGGCCACAGAATTATCTCCACGCAGAATGCAGGAGGGGTATTTCCACGTGATAGCCGAACCCGTTTCCACCTGTGTCCAGCTCAATTTAGAGCCTACACCACGCAAATCGCCACGCTTTGTCACCAGATTAAACACGCCACCCTTTCCGTTTTCATCACCGGGATACCAATTCTGTACGGTCGAATACTTCACTTCCGCACGATCATTGACGATGATTTCCACAATAGCGGCATGCAATTGGTTCTCATCTCGCATCGGTGCCGTGCAACCTTCGAGGTAGCTGACGTAGGCATCATCGTCTGCAATAATGAGCGTCCGTTCAAACTGTCCTGTGTTTCGCGCATTGATACGGAAATACGAACTCAACTCCATCGGGCAGCGAACGCCCTTCGGTATATACACAAACGAACCGTCACTGAATACCGCGCTGTTCAACGCCGCAAAGAAATTATCTCGATAGGGCACCACGGTTCCGAGATACTGGCGCACCAAGTCGGGGTGCTCTTTAATGGCTTCACCAACACTACAGAATATAACTCCCTTCTCACGGAGCTTCTCCTTAAAGGTTGTTTTGACCGAAACAGAGTCCATGATGGCGTCCACAGCCGTTCCACTCAGTGCCAATCGTTCTTCCAAAGGTATGCCCAGCTTGTCGAAAGTCTTCTCCAATTCGGGGTCAATCTCCTTATTGACCGGCTTCTTGGCCAGCGGATCTGCGTAATAAGATATCGCTTGATAGTCTATTTCGGGCAGATGAACATGCGCCCATGACGGTTGCTTCAACGTCTTCCAGTGCTGAAAAGCCTGAAGACGAAAGTCGAGCATCCAATCGGGCTCGCCTTTTTTATGTGAGATAAGGCGCACAACATCCTCGTTGAGTCCCTTCTCTATAATCTCCGTATGTACATCGGTGGTGAATCCGAACTCATATTTCTGTTCGGCCACCTGCTTTACATACGCGTTCTTTTCGTTTTTTTCTTCCATGATTTTATCCTTTACAGGGACATAACAAACATTATGCCTCTCTCTAAGTCGGTAACAAATGTAACCAAGCATCCGAGGGAAGCCTGTAACCACCAACGGTAGAAGTGTCATAAAGGCACCTCTACCGCAGTGGAATATGTTGTTCTATCCATTATGAGGCAGTCCTGCAACAGGTTTTCCCGAGCAACGGCCGCCTTTTATCAGGGAAAGCGTCTTAAAGTTTCTGCTCTACCTCTATTTCCGTGAAGGTTTCGATGATGTCACCAGTCTGAATATCATTGAAGTTTACCAAACTGATACCACACTCAAGGCCTGTTGCCACCTCTTTCGCGTCATCCTTATAACGCTTCAGGGCATCAATATCGGCCGTGCGAATCACGATACCATCACGTACCACACGAGCCTTATCCTTGCTATGAACCTTACCTTCGATCACCATACCACCGGCAACCGTGCCGACTTTGCTGATCTTGAAGACTTGCTTCACTTCAATCTGACCCGTGAAAATCTCCTTCTTCACCTTATCCAACATACCCACCATGGCGCTCTTCACGTCGTCGATGGCGTCATAGATAATAGAATAGGTGTTGATTTCAACGCCTTCACGGTCGGCCACTCTACGTGCGTCTGACGAAGGACGAACTTGGAAGCCGACGATAACGGCATCAGAAGCACTCGCCAGCATCACGTCATTCTCACTGATCTGACCCACGGCCTTATTGATCACATTAATCTGAACCTTCTCGGTAGACAGTTTGATGAACGAGTCGGCCAACGCTTCGATTGAACCATCGGTATCACCTTTCACGATAATATTAAATTCGTGGAACTCGCCACGGGCAATGCGATGTGAGATATCGCCCAGCGTCAGGCGCTTCTGCGTACGCAAGCCCTGCTCACGCTGCAACTGTTCACGCTTGTTGGCAATCTCACGCGCCTCCTGATCGGTGTCGAGCACGTGAAAAGCGTCACCCGCTGTCGGCGCGCCATTCAAACCAAGGATAATCGCAGGTTCAGCGGGAGCGGCACTCTCGATGCGCGAATTGCGCTCATTGAACATCGCCTTGATGCGTCCCCAGCTCGTTCCGGCAATCACAACGTCGCCCACCTTGAGCGTACCGTTGCTCACCAGCACTGTACTTACGAAGCCACGACCCTTGTCCAGACTTGATTCGATAATGTTTCCGGTAGCCTTTCGGTTAGGATTAGCTTTCAAATCAAGCATATCGGCCTCAAGCAACACCTTCTCCATCAGTTCGTATACACCAATGCCCTTCTTCGCACTGATCTCCTGACACTGGTATTTACCTCCCCACTCTTCTACAAGCAGGTTCATATTAGCCAAGTCTTCGCGTATCTTATCTGGGTTCGCGCCCGGTTTATCTATCTTGTTTATCGCAAACACCATCGGCACACCGGCAGCCTGCGCATGCGCAATGGCCTCCTTCGTGGTCGGCATGACAGAGTCGTCGGCCGCGATAATGATAATCGCGATGTCGGTAACCTGTGTACCACGGGCACGCATCGCCGTAAAGGCCTCATGACCCGGTGTATCGAGGAACGTCACCTTGCGTCCGTTCTTCAGCGTCACGCCATAAGCACCGATGTGCTGGGTGATACCACCGGCCTCACCCGCAATTACGTTGGTACTGCGAATATGGTCGAGCAACGACGTCTTACCATGGTCTACGTGACCCATCACCGTAACGATAGGCGCACGACCTACGAGATCGTTCTCGTCGTCCTCCTCTTCGCTAACGGCTTCCTGCACCTCGGCACTGACATATTCGGTCTTGAAACCGAACTCACTGGCCACCATATTGATGGTTTCGGCATCCAAACGCTGGTTAATCGATACCATGATACCGACGCTCATGAGCGTAGAAATCACCTGCGTCACGCTGATATCCATCATCGTAGCAAGTTCGCTAACCGTCACAAACTCGGTCAGCTTCAAAATCTTGCTCTCCTTACGCTCTGCGTAGGCTTCCTGCTGCAGCTTTTCCTGAACGGCTTCGCGCTTCTCCTTACGATACTTGGCGCCCTTCTTGTTCTGGTTGCTCTTGCTGGTTAGGCGTGCAAGCGTTTCTCTTACCTGCCGTGCTACTGCCTCATCATCCACCTCTAATGGCTTCTGATTGCGGTTGCGGTTCTTTTTCTTGCCTTGGTTATTCTTATTGTTGTTATTATTGTTATTATTATTCCGATTATGACCACCATTACCCGACTGCTGGTTGGCTGCCGCGTTGATGTCTACGCGTTCCTTATTAATACGAACACGCTTCTTGCGCTCACCGCTGCCATGCTGTGCGGCCACTTTCTCTTCACGCTCTTTCCGCCGTTCCTCTTTGGTTTTCTTCTTGGGACGTGTGCTTTGGTTGAGCGAATCCAAGTCAATCTTACCCAAAACGTTCACCTTGGGCGTATTCATAATTTTCTTGTCGCTACTCAACTGGAACAGTTCTGTTTCGGTTTCGGCCTTCTCCGGAGCCGGCGTTTCTGCTTCGGCGGGCTGCTCTGTGGCTACGGGAGCCTCCGGTTGTTTCTCAACCACAGGCTTCTCAACAGGCACTACGACCTTTGCTTCCGGTGTTTCAACTTTCTTTTCTTCAACCTTCACCTCTTCGACCTTGGTCGGTTTCTCAACTTCCTCAGCCTTTTCAACAGGTTTGGGTTCCGGTTTCGGACTAACGGCAGTAGTCGTTTTCTCGGAAACTTGTTTATCTTCAGCGGCAACAGACTTTTCAGCCTTCGGCTTCTTCTTTCCTACCTCATCGAGATCTATCTTACCCAACGGCTTGAACTGCTGCTGGTTAGACGACGCCAACAGGCTCTCCGCACGATTGTCAGCGACCTGCGCGCTCTTCTTCTCTTTTATTTTCTTCTGTAAGAGCTTCTCCGCCTGGTTGCGAACTTCCGCGTCCTGCTTAAATGCCTTGACCAATGCGTTGTACTGGTCGTCATTGAGTTTAAAGCTGGGTTCAGGCTTCACTTCGCCCAATTCAGCTCTCTTTTCAAGGAATTCAACTGCCGTTTGAAGTCCTATGTTTAATTCGCGTAATGCTTTATTTAATCTGATGCTCATCTTTTACTTAATTCCTTATTACTTCTTTTCTTTATTCTACTGTTCAAACTCCGCACGCAACACTCTCAGAACGTTATCAACAGTTTCTTCCTCAAGGTCGGCTTTCTCCACGAGCATTTCACGCGGCGCGTTCAGCACAGCCTTTGCCGTATCCAAACCGATACTCTTGATGGCGTCGATAACCCACTGATCGATTTCGTCAGCAAACTCTTCTAAGTAGATATCCTCATCAGCTTCGCCTTCGGCAATCTCACGGAACACGTCGATGGTGTACTCCGTCAGCATAGAAGCCAACTTAATATTCAATCCTCCGCGACCAATGGCCAGGCTCACTTCCTCCGGTTGCAGGAACACCTCTGCCTTATGGGTTTCCTCATCGATGCTGATGCTGCTGATACGAGCCGGACTCAAGGCACGCTGGATAAACAATTTGGTATTCGACGTGTAGTTGATCACGTCGATATTCTCATTACACAGTTCGCGAACGATGCCATGCACGCGGCTACCCTTCACGCCCACGCAGGCTCCTACGGGATCGATGCGATCGTCGAAGGTCTCTACGGCCACTTTGGCACGCTCACCCGGCATGCGGGCAATCTTCTTAATGGTAATCAAACCATCGTTGATTTCGGGTACTTCGGCCTCCAACAGACGCTCCAAGAACATAGGACTGGTGCGCGAAAGAATGATCTTGGGATTGTTATTCTCGTTATCCACGCGCAGAATAACCGCTCTCAGCGTCTCACCCTTGCGATATACGTCAGACGGAATCTGCTCCGACTTAGGCAGGATGAGCTCGTTGTTCTCGTCATCCACCACCAGCACCTCACGCTTCCACACCTGATATACCTCGCCCGACACCACTTGGCCTACGCGATCTTTATACTTATTGTAGAGCGAGTCGTGTTCCAGCTCCAGAATCTTGCTGGCCAGCGTCTGACGAAGGTTTAGAATGGCACGACGGCCGAACTTCGTAAAGTTCACCTGCTCACTCACGTCCTCGCCCACTTCATAGTCGGGCTCAATCTTCCGTGCGTCCGTCAGCCCTATCTGCTTATTTTCGTCTTCTACTTCTCCGTCGGCCACAACCACACGGTTACGATAAATCTCGAAGTCTCCCTTGTCCGGGTTTACGATAACGTCGAAATTCTCGTCGCTACCGAAGAGCTTGGCGAGAACGTTACGGAAGCTTTCTTCCAGCACGCTCACCAATGTAGTACGGTCAATATTCTTCGTTTCCTTAAATTCCTTGAAGGTATCGATCATACTGACCTGCACTTCTTCATTCTTCTTTGCTGCCATAGCTTATTTGAAACTTATTATGTATTTAGTATATTTCACTTGATCCATTTTGAACGGATGGTCCACGTCCATCTTCTGAGGGCGTTTCTTGCCTTCCACCATCACCTTTTCGTTCACCGTAACCACAAAATCATTACCGTCAACGCTCTTCAAAATGCCTTTCAGTTTCTTGCCGTCCGCGTCCATCACCTCTACTTCTTCACCGATGCAGTTGATGTATTGTTGCGCAACCTTGAAGGGTTGTCCCAGACCGGCCGAACCAACCTCGAGCTCATAATCCTCTTCATCGCGGCTCAAATGGTCCTCTATAAAGCGACTCAAGTCCTCGCAATCATTGATCCACACGCCATCGGCATGGTCAATTTCCACTACAATCTTGTCACTCGGGCTGATTTCTACATCCACAAGGAAGTATTCCTTATCAGCCAACCATTCATCTACAATCTGTTTAACGACGTTTTTGTCAATCATACATTAATTATATGTGCTAATATAACGAAAATGAGGAACTCTCTTTGGAGCCCCTCATTCCACTGAATGCTGCAAAATTACGAATAAAATCTGTATCCGCAAAGTAAATACCGCTTTTTTTATCATGAAAAAATGCCCTAACCTCCGACCTATCCTTAAAACCTTGAAAGCAAATATCGCTTTTTAATCATGAAAAAAACACCCATCAGCGTTTACAAGAGTAGAATTTCGGGCAAAAGTTCCCTGTAAAATTCAATTCGCAAATGCCATATTTTTTTTCGACGAATACACGCAGACAAGCCGGCATGCGTCAGCCGTTAGGGCATGATTTATCACGTTCCGCACATCCCAAAACACGTAACAAGTTGCCAAGCACCAGCGTAGGGGCGTGATTCATCACGTTCCGCCTCACCCAGAACACACAACCATGATTACCCCAACCAACCATTTCATACATGAATCATAAAAACAAATATTGAAACGGAACGTGATAAATCACGCCCCTACGGCTCACGCCCTGGCGATTAACCCACTACGGCACAAGGAATTGGGCTTTCGTTCTCTGTGAAATTTTCGTACAAACCGCTCGTTTATTTTGCGTCAGGATTTTTTTGGTCACAAATAAGCCAAGCATTTCGCTCTTTGTCAAAAACCAACAAACCTCTGACAACCAACCACTTACAAGATATACCACACTTTTAGCGCGTCAACAACCGCCTCAAAGCAGCCCTTTTACCCACTAAAAGCATTACGATGACAAGCCAAAAGGGCTGCTTTGAGCATGTGAAAGCATAGCTTTGGCGACATAAAAGCGTAGCTTTGACCTCGGAAAAAGCGAAAAACGCCCCTGCGCAAGCGTAAAAACCATCGTTTTATCTCTGTTTTCCGCTCTAATTGAAGCATTTTTATCGATCGTTTTTGTGACCGTTTTTTTACATTTTTATGCCACAAAACGAGTTGCCATACGCCAGCTTAGGGGGCGTGATTTATCACGTTCCGCCTCATACATAAAGACGACACCATGCGTGATTCATCACGTTCCGCCTCACGCAAAAAGATGAGACAAGGCATGATTTATCCCTTTCTGTTGCTGTGTTTGTTTTTTATGATTCATGTATAAAATGGTTGGGCGAATTATGAATACCTGTGTTGCCTGTGCGGAACGTGATAAATCATGTCCCTACGGCTGGCGCATGGCTATTGATTGCGTGTTTTTGGATGGTGCGGAACATGATGAATCATGCCCCTACGGCTCACGCCCTGCCTTACTCTATCTATTCGTTGTTTGCGAATTTTACCTATACCACTTGCAACTTTTATTGAAAACGTTTATTTTTGTAACGAAATTTCATCATCATATTATGCTTTGTTCTTTGTCACCTTTACCACGATGGCACCATCCGTGTAATACCAAACGAACAAACTTGCGTCATTCATACCATAATACATAATCCTATCACCAATCACTGCATGATAAACCTTTAAAAAAATAAAGAATATGCAAAAACATTTTTTACACGCTACCCTCCTCGCCATCGTGGCGATGATGATGTTTGCCTTACCGCAACACGCGCAGACACAAGAAAAAGAAGCCTATGTCGTGAAGAGCGACGACGCCAAAACCCTCACCTTCTATTACGACACGCAGAAGGCAACACGGCCGGGCACCAAATGGGGAATCAAGGAGAAGCACGAAAAATCGTCCACTCCTGCTTGGGCAGGCACAGATAAGAACCCGAACACAACCACTACTCAAGCCGTAATCAACCCATCGTTTAAGGAATTCCGCCCCAAAACGACAGCCGAATGGTTTAATCAGCTCCAAGCTTTGACGCAAATCACGGGCTTAGAGCACCTCAACACCTCAGAGGTAACCCAAATGAATGCCATGTTCTACGGCTGCGAAGCCCTGAAACAGCTTGACGTAACGAAGTTCGACACGCAAAACGTAACCAATATGAGCAGTATGTTCTACGACTGCGAAGCCCTGACACAACTTGATGTAAGTAAGTTCAACACGGCGAACGTAACCAATATGCACAGTATGTTCTACCACTGCGAATCCCTGACCCGGCTCGATGTAAGTGAGTTGTTCAACACAAAGAACGTAACCAATATGGGCTACATGTTCTACGCCTGCAAAAACCTGCCTCAGCTCGATGTAAGTAAGTTCAACACGGAGAATGTAACCGATATGAGCAGCATGTTCTACGGCTGCGCTGCGCTGACCCGGCTCGATGTAACGAAGTTCAAAACGCAAAACGTAACCGATATGCGCTACATGTTCGGCCGCTGCGACGCCCTGCCCCAACTCGATGTAACCAACTTCAATACGGAGAAAGTAACCGATATGTGCGCAATGTTCTACGGCTGCGATGCCCTGACCCAGATCGACGTAAACAATTTCGATACAGAGAACGTTACCGATATGTACAGTATGTTCTACGGCTGCGAATCTCTGACCACTATCTACTGCAACAACACATGGACCTGCGGCTACTCAGAGGCCATGTTCATGGACTGCCCCAAACTGAAGGGCGTTGCCTCCTACAACAAACACAAGACAGATGGAACCATGGCCAACCCCTATACGGGCTACTTTACAAAGAAAGACCCCGCGGGTATTGCGCAAACCGGCCACGCCGCCACCGTTAAGGCTGTCTATTCTGCCGACGGACGCCGACTGAAAGAGACGCAACCGGGCGTGAACATCGTCAAGATGAGCGACGGAACGACGCGCAAGGTCGTGAAGAAATAAAGCGTTTTGATAGATTATTTACCATCGGCAGAAGACGAACGGACGACCTTTCTGTTGCCGACGCGCTCTTAAAAAAACAGCAACCCCGAGCCATACTACCAACGCAGCAATGACTCGGGGTTGTTGTTAAGGCCCTCGCCACGACCAAACGTGGCGCGCCATGGGGAAAGAAATAACAGGAAAGGCTACGGACGCAATATCTTTTGATAACGAGTAGCGTCGTTGAGAAGCTTCACGGCCTCAGCAAAAGCCTTGTCGTGTTTCAGCCCATACTCAATCGCTCCGGCCTGATAGTAATACGATGGCAGGATTTCTTTGGCCAGAATCTCTTTCAGTTCCTGCTTGTTGCGTTGCAAATCCTTGGCTAAGTTGTGGCTAAGTTTGGCCTTCAATGCCTCAAATTCGGGCTTAGCCTCATCATAATAACCTTCAAAACGGGCCAGTTTCTCCAGATTTTTCAGATACTTTTCTGAGTCACGCGCGTAGGTATAGCCGCTGTTCACGACTCTTTTGGCAAACGTTTCATAGTCGGCGTCGGTCAGTTCAAAGTCCTTGGGCGCCGCAATGGTGGGGTGTTTGCCGATGTAATCCACCACATAGTTGAGCAAAAGTTCGCTCGAATCGCGCGCCAGATAGGGATTGGAGTTTAGCAAACAAATGGTTAGATTGGACAAGGTATCGGGCTTCACTTCGACATCGGGCGTGATACCGCCGCCGTCTCTCACCACTCTACCACCGGCCGTACGGAACTCTTTGGTCAGCGAATCGGGCATGTGCTCCGTATATCCGCCATTATTGTGCTTGTAATTGATGGCCTGAATGCAACGCCCGCTGGGAATATAGTATTTGTTGGTGGTCAGTTTCAGACTGCCGTTGTAGGGCACCGACATGGTCATCTGCACCAATCCCTTGCCATAAGTGCGTGTTCCCATGATGACCGCACGGTCTAAATCCTGCAGACTACCGCTTGTTATCTCGCTCGAACTGGCCGATTCGCCGTTGACCAGCACCACGATCGGCATGAGAGTATCTATCGGTTCGACGGTCGTTTTATAGTCGTTGTTGACCCGTTTTAAGCGTCCACGGTTAGAAACTATCAGTTTTCCTTTGGGCACAAACATATTAACAAGGCTCACGGCCTCCTGTTCGATACCGCCGCCGTTACCCCGCAGATCGAGCACAAGCTTCTTCATGCCTTTGCTTTTCAGTTCGAGAAAGGCCCTTCTGACAAGCTTTGAGCAACCTTCCGTAAACTGATTCAGATTGATATAGCCCACGTCGCCCTGCTGCATACCGTAATAAGGCACCGACGGAAGTTGTATGGCGCGGCGTGTTACCTTCATTTTCATCACCTTACCCGTACTGGGTCGGCGTATCTTAATGACAAAAGTGCTGCCCGCGTCGCCCCTCAGATGGTCGCTGACGTAGCTGTTATCCTTGCCTTCCATCGACAAATCGTCGATTGCCAGTATCACGTCGCCCTTCTTCAAGCCGGCTTCGGCGGCGGGCATATTGGCATACGGCTCTTCTATCACCGCGTTTTTCAGGGCGTAATTATAACGTATGAGCGACCCGATACCGGCGTATTTGCCCGTCACCAGCATCTTAAAGTCGCCCGTTTTCTCGGCCGGATAGTACTCCGTATAGGGGTCGAGCGACCGCAACATGGCGTTTATTCCCGCGCCAATAGCTGCTTTGGGATCGAGCGTATCTACATAGAGCATATCTAATTGCTTGTAGATGGAATTAAAAACGTCTAAATTTTTCATCACCTCGAAATGGTGATCGTCTTTGTTCTGGGCTGCTAAGGGCAAAGCCAACATGAACAACACACCTATTATATATTGCTTCATCTGCATTGAAAGGTTATCTTTACGTTTGCAAAAGTAGCATATTCTGTTATATATTAGCGCTTTAAGGCCTCAAAAAGCATGGCTAATTAAAAAAAATTAGTCTATTTATGAATTTTTCCGGCAAAACATTTGGAAGAATGAAAAAGTTGCTTTACCTTTGCAACCGCAAATCAGAAATGATAACGCAATGCTTCAATAGCTCAGTTGGTTAGAGCACCTGACTGTTAATCAGGGGGTCGTTGGTTCAAGCCCATCTTGAAGCGCAAAAGGAATTACAAGCGTAATTCCTTTTTTGTTTTATGTACTTACGGGTGTTTAAGGAGGTTGCGACATACCACTGAACGTCTTTCACAATGCTGTTTTTAAAATACGGGACAAGACTCGCTGCCTTTTACGATTTCAAAAGATAGGCCTGTCGGGAAGCTACGATGTCTTCCATGTTACCAATGGCCCACCCTATCAGACTATCGACGAAGGGAAGCAGGCTCTTTCCACGCTCCGTCAGTTCGTATTCTACGCGTGGCGGCACTTCCGGATAAGCCTTGCGCAGCACCAATCCATCAGCTTCCAATGTTTTCAAGGTCGTTGTCAGCATCTTCTGAGAGATATCGGGGATAGCTCGTTGCAACTCTTTGAATCGGCCCACATGACGCTGTTCCAGCGTAAACAGTACCAAAAGCGACCATTTATCACCTATCCTACTCAAGACATTGCGAATCGGACAGCCCGGATAAAGGCTATCTCTTACTTCTGTTCGTGTCATAACCTATTATTTAAAGCATTAGGCTACAAAAGTAACTAAAGAAAAAAGATATACGCATAGCTTTGCGTTAAACTTTGTAAAAGTCGTTTTCCACTTCCGCTTTATTCATCCATTACTTACCCGGAGGTAACCATCCCACCTTTGCGTGCCTACTTGTAAAGCAGTAAGATTCAGCCTATCTTTGCATCAGTAAATCACAAATACTCATTCATAAAAAGCAAAGACAATGAAAACAATTGAAATTACAAAAAGCGGAAAGAACTTTACAGCTGTCAATGTTGGTCAACTGAGCGACGTCAAGAACTACGAACTCCACATGGGACCCAATGTAACGATTCCCGGAAAGGTATTTATCGGGCAGGCATTGGCCGCCACCGGCAGTGAATTATCGTTTCAGTCACTGGCGCCCGGACAAGACAGCGGTTTCCTTCATACCCACAAGAGCCATGAAGAACTTTACTTCATTCTCAAAGGAACAGGCGAATATCAGGTTGATGGCGAGATTTTCAACGTATCGGAAGGCAGTATTGTCCGGGTGGCACCTGCAGGAAAACGGGCTTTAAAGAATACAGGAACAGAAGAAATGCTCATGCTCTGTATTCAATATAAGGTCGATTCGTTCGGTGAAAACGACTCTCCGGCAGGCGACGGCGTCATCCTCAACGAACCGTTGAAATGGTAATCAACTCATCATTTCTTCCATATCCAATCCTCAATGTATCAATCTGGCATTGTGGATTGGATTTTTTAGTTTCTCTTCGTCTAATGATTCTGTCTTTCATCAACGCGCAATATCCCTGCCAAGTTCATTTTCCACGCCGATAACAAACGATGCCATCACGTTCAATATTAGCAATAAATTGGGGATTTCGCAGCTGATGAAAGATGTGAACATCACAAAAATAAGGGATACGAGACTCGTAGAGCAAGGTCTTCAATTGAACGACATGCTTGTCTTCGAGCCGTTCGCCACGCAGCGAAAGGTCGATATCGGAAACGCGCCGATAGTCGCCACGGGCTCGCGAACCATAAATTACGACCTCTTCAATCTCAGGTATGGAGCGAAAAATGGTCGTCAGCTCTTCAAAATACTTATCTTCAAGTCCAAATTGCATGAGTAATGGGAGATTAAAAACAGCCTCCTTACGTTGCCCTTTTCAACATTTCGGCATGCAGCAAGCTCAATATCGGGTAATACGTATCAACAATTCGCTCGATTACCGTCATCTCAGTTTCTTCATCATACACATGAGATGTAAGGTTTCGGCTTTCTAACATGTCGAACCAAGGTTCACTATTTTCAATCAATCCCAGCCTAAAAGCCTGACGAATCGTGTCTCTGGAGCCACCCAGTTGTGCTTCACCTTGGTATTCGATATAATTCTTGAGCAGCTTCCATGCCAGCTCCTGCGTATATTCAAACCGCTGAATCATCCCGTCGCGCTCCAAGTCTGACAACTTACGGCTATGCCACAACGTAACTACTTCATCCATTCGAACCAATGCCTTGCCAAATGTAGCCAGACGTTGACGCCAACGCTCCGTCTTTTCTTCCATATTTATAGATTTTTATTTCATGAAAAGCTGCAACCTTATCCCATGCCTTACAAATTCTAAAGGATACTCGTTATAGGCTTCTATGCTGCAAACTTACGATTTATTCATCAATAATCCAAATGCAAGTTGGCGTTTTCACTCCCTATTTTACAGGCTCTCAACCAGCAACCATACGTTGAGCGCAGTTACGATAGCGGCCAATGAATAAAGAAAAGCGGTGTTCCAAGGACGGTTGGCATACTTTCCCATGACTCGTTTGGACGACGTGAGGCTCACTTGCAGGAATACCGTGAAAGGTAATTGCACGGAAAGCACCATCTGCGAGATAATCAAACCGCGGAACGGATCGCCGATAAAGAAGATAAGAAGCAAGGCGATGCCGAGCGATAATACGATTCCAACGATGGAATGGGTGTCACGGGCATTGTAGGATTCACCAAAAAGACCGGAGAAAATGCTACCTGCCGCCATGCCACTCGTTATCGTACTCGATATGCCCGCTAAGAGTAGCGCGATGGCAAAGATGTTAGCGGCGTTGTTACCCAACAGCGGTTGAAGCATGGCTTGGGCCTGAGCGAGTTCGTCTACATGCTGACCATGCGTGAAAAAAGCACTGGCGGCCAACAGAATCATGGCTGAATTGATGGCCCACCCTACAATCATGGAGAAGAGCGTGTCGATAAACTCATACTTCAACATGTGGCGGATGCGGGCGTCACCCTTGAGATGAATCTCGCGACTCTGCACAATTTCGGAATGCAGAAAGAGATTATGAGGCATGACTACCGCGCCTAACACACTCATGATGATAAGCAATGAGCCTTCGGGAACACTCGGAACCACCGCACAACGCATGGCAACAGGCCAATCAATATCGACCAGAAACAACTCATAAACGAACGACAGGCCAATCATCGACACAAAACCGATGATGGCCCGCTCCATTTTCTGATAGCTGTTGGTGAAAAGCATGATAAGCACTGCGACCGTCGTGAGTACAGCTCCCGTAGGAATGGCAATGCCGAAAAGCATCTGCAGTGCGATGGCTCCTCCCAGAATTTCGGCCAGCGACGTAGAGATACTGGCCAGAATGGCTGTACCCACGATGGGTCTGCCCAACCAACGAGGCGCGAATTTCACGGCAGCCTCGCTCAGACACAGACCTGTGACAATACCTAAGTGGGCCACATTGTGCTGCAACGCGATGAGCATGATGGTAGAAAGCGTCACAACCCATAACAGGGCGTAGCCAAACTCAGAGCCGGCGGCAAAGTTGCTGGCCCAGTTTCCCGGGTCAATGAAACCAACAGTAACGAGTAAACCCGGGCCGATATACTTGAAGATATCGAAGGCACCCAGCACATGTGGGTGATCCTTGCACTTCAGTTCATGAAGAATATTTCTCATATTTTGTCATTTATTTATCGCAAAGGTACGACTTATCTTTAAGAATGTGCCGATTGCCACGCAACAATACCTATAGATAGGTACACGAAAGGAAGCCCATCCATCATTACCTCTATTTTCTTTTGCCGAAAAGAAAAAGAGAGAAAATAAAAACTTTTCCAGCTATTTTATTTATTTTTGTAACCGACATACTTTCAACACAAATGAAATACCATGTTTTTTTAAGCAGGAAAGCCCATTTTTTCTTAGCGCTTTCCTCCTTTTTAATGATACACCTTTCTTTATATGCCCGGAAAGCGGAGGCATTTGAATGGGCTGTGGTTAATGTTTCGGTGTGCAATATGCGCGTCGCCGGCGATTACGACGCGGGAATGGAGACGCAGGGATGGCTCGGCGAACCTGTCAAAATTCTGCAAGACGGCACTTGGATACACGTGCAGACGCCCGATGGAGACCAAGCATGGGTGCTTCATAATTCGCTCCAAAAGATGACACGAGAGCAACTCACAAATTGGAATCGCAGCCCTCAGATTATCGTCACTACCCAATACAGCTTTGTCCGTGAACGTCCCAACGACCGATCGCAGGCCGTAGGCGACCTTGTACGCAACAACCGACTGCTGCTCAAAGGCCGGAAAGGACGATATTATAAGGTGGAATATCCCGACGGACGACAGGGATTTGTGGCTCGTACCGATGCGATGCCGCTCGACCAATGGCGCCACAGCATGAAACGCGACGCACAAAGCATTATCGCCACGGCCATGCTATATAATGGTATACCCTATATGTGGGGTGCCAACAGTAGCAAGGGCTGCGATTGTAGTGGTTTTGTGAGCAATATTCTCTTGGCACACGACATCATTCTGCCCCGCAACGCACGTCAGCAAGCTAAGGTGGGACAGCATTTAGAGATAGCGGCCGACTTCAGCAACCTTATTCCCGGCGACCTGGTGTTCTTCGGAAGCAAGGCCACTGACGATAAACCGGCCCGTGTATCACACGTGGGGATGTACATCGGAAACCATAAATTCATCCATTCGCTGGGGCGGGTACACGTAAGCAGTTTCAATCCTGCCGACAAGGAGTACGATGCGTATGACCTCAACCGCCTGCTTTGGGCCTGTCGTATCCTACCCGCCGTCAACAAGGATAAAGAGATAATGACCACAGACCATAACGATTTTTTCAAATAAGGAGGACACATGACCACACGTCGCGATTTTCTGAAGAAGGCCACGCTGGCTACCATTGGGTCGGCACTGGCCGTAAGCAAGGCCGAAGCTTTAACTAAGTTCACCTCACCTTTATTCAACATCAACAAGGAAGCAAAGCCGGGGCGGCTAAAAATGCGCTTTTTTCCCTATGAACTGAAGCTGCGCCACGTATTCACCGTGGCCACTTACTCCCGCACAACCACGCCCGACGTACAGGTAGAGATTACCTATGAGGGCGTAACGGGCTACGGTGAAGCCTCGATGCCGCAGTATTTGGGACAGACGGTAGAGAGTGTCAGCGCGTTTCTTCGCAAAGTAGATCTCAGCCAGTTTAGCGATCCGTTCCAACTCGACGATATTCTTACGTACATTGACGGCCTTTCGCCGGGCGATACGGCAGCTAAAGCGGCTGTCGACATCGCTTTGCACGACTTAGTGGGCAAACTTTTGGGGGCACCATGGTACAAAATATGGGGACTGAATAAGGCAAAAGCGCCTTCCACCACCTTTACAATCGGAATCGATACGCCCGAAGTGGTCAGGCAGAAGACGCGCGAATGTGCCGACAAATTCAATATATTAAAGGTGAAAGTGGGCCGCGATAACGACAAAGAGATGATTAACACCATCCGCGAAGTGACCGATTTGCCGATTGCCGTCGACGCTAATCAGGGTTGGAAAGACCGCGAGCAGGCACTCGACATGATTCATTGGCTCAAAGAAAAAGGCGTCGTGATGGTGGAACAGCCCATGGCACGCGAGCGAAAGGACGACATTGCGTGGATTACGGAACACAGTCCGCTGCCCATCTTTGCCGATGAGGCACTCCAAAGGCTCAGGGATATCAAAGACGTAGAGGGGGCTTACACGGGTATTAACATCAAACTGATGAAATGCACAGGTATACGTGAGGCCTGGAAAATGCTCAACTATGCCCGTGCCCGTGGCATGAAGGTGATGGTGGGCTGCATGACAGAGACGTCGTGTGCCGTGAGTGCCGCCGCCCAACTGGCTCCAGCGGTTGACTTCGCCGACCTCGACGGCAACTTACTCATCAGCAACGACCGTTTCCGGGGTATGGAAGTGGTGAAAGGAAAGATTACATTGCCCGACCGACCAGGTATCGGAGTCGTTCTTATATAATAGGTGTCGGATGCAGGCGTGAATGAATGGCGATGTTATATGGAAAGAATGATGAAAAAACTGATATTTATATGCATGGCGATGATGGTCGTATCGAGTGCCATGGCTCAAACCAAGGGGTGGGCAGAGGACTTACATCATCGGCTGCTGGTTGACTTTAACAAGAGCCGAGAGGAAGTTAAGGCCTACATCCGGCGCTATATTCCCGACGTAACGGATGAGCAGTTGGACGCCTGGGAGCAGAGTCGTGCGTTGGAGTGCATGACTATCGACGGCAAGAAACACTATTTCCATAACGCGGCACCTAATCTTTTCCGTATCGACAAGGCCTGTCATCGCATCAAAGAAGCCAAGGATGGAGCTTACCATGATGGCTACGAAGACGTAGACAAAGAAAATATACCGGCCATTATGCGCGAGGCCGGCGAGGCCACAGGCTGGATAGCGCAACCCAAACGTATGCGAGTGACCTACACGCTTTCGGTGAACGCCGATGCTGTTCCGGCCGGTGAGAAGGTGCGTTGCTGGCTACCGTTTCCACGACGTGATGTCAATCGGCAGCGCGACGTGAAGCTTATTAGTTCCACAATGCCCGCTCGCATCAGTCCGCCGACCGACCCACATTCGGCTCTCTACATGGAACAGGCAGCCCGAAAGGGACAACCGACAGTGTTTCAGGAGACCTTTGAATACACCATCAGCGGTGAATACCGGGGACTAAAAGCCACAGACGTGAAACCTTATGACCGAAACAGCGAAGTCTACAAGCGCTTCACAGGCGAAGACGGCCGACATATCGTCTTTACGCCACGCCTGCGTCAGTTGGCCGACAGCCTGACACGGGGTGTGGAAAATCCTTATTTGAAAGCCCGTTATATCTTCACTTATATAGCCGAAAATTACCCATGGGCTTCGGCACGCGAGTATTCGACCATCGAAAACATCCCCAGTTACGTGGTGAAAAACCGACATGGCGACTGCGGACAGGTAACGTTGCTCTTCATGACGCTATGCCGACTGAGCGGTATTCCTACTCACTGGCAGAGCGGTTTCATGATGCACCCCGGCCATGACAACCTACATGACTGGTGCGAAATCTACTTTGAAGGCGTGGGTTGGGTACCTGTCGACCAGTCGTTTGGCTTCCCCTCGTATGCTAAAAACGAAACCGAACGCTACTTTTTCTTAGGTGGCATCGACTCATGGCGTATGATTGTGAACAACGACTATGGGCAATCGTTCTTCCCTTCGGGCAAGGACGCCGAGGGAAAAACTATCAACGGACAGAAAAAATACCCACGCAGCGAGACCGTTGACTTCCAACGGGGCGAGGTAGAATGGAGCGGTGGCAACCTTTATTTCGACCAATGGTCGTGGAATATCGCTATCAACTATCTGCCATAACCTATCAATTACCCGAACTTCCATATACTTACAATCCTATATGAACACACTAACAATCATCATCACCATAGCAACCTATTTTCTGTTGCTATTCTCCGTATCGTACTTAGCAGGCCGCAAGGCCGATAATGCAGGCTTCTTCGTCGGCAACCGTAAATCAAAATGGTGGGTAGTAGCCCTCGCCACCATGGGTTCGTTCATCTCTGGCGTCACCTTCGTGAGTGTTCCGGGAATGGTAGCAGAGAAAGGATTCTCTTATTTACAGATGGTAATGGGCTTCGTTGTGGGCCAATTTCTCATCGCTTTCATCCTGATACCGCTGTTCTACCGCATGAATCTTGTGTCGGTTTATCAGTATCTGGAAGATCGTTTCGGCCTGAAATCCTACAAAACGGGGGCTTGGTTCTTCTTCATTTCCAAGATGTTAGGCGCGTCGGTGCGTCTATTCCTCGTCTGTCTGACGTTGCAGCTGCTCGTTTTCGACCCATTAGGACTACCGTTCCTGCTCAATGTCGTCCTCACAGTGTTCCTTGTGTGGCTCTATACATTCCGAGGTGGCGTGAAATCAATCATCTGGACCGACGTCTTAAAGTCACTCTGCCTAATCCTTTCGGTGGGATTGTGCATCTATTACGTCTCCGGCCAGCTCAATCTGAGCTTCAACGGCATGCTCAAAGCCATTGACGACAGCAGCATGAGTCAGGTTTTCTTCTTCGATGACATCAATGACAAGCGCTATTTCTTCAAACAATTCCTGGCCGGAATCTTCACAATGATTGCCACAACGGGCCTGGATCAAGACATGATGCAGCGCAACCTGAGCTGCCAAAACTACCGCGATTCGCAGAAAAACATGATGGTCAGCATTGTCTGTCAGTTCTTCATCAACCTGCTTTTCCTCATGTTAGG
The DNA here is from genome assembly GCA_963547405.1 of uncultured Prevotella sp. Taxonomy (GTDB): domain Bacteria; phylum Bacteroidota; class Bacteroidia; order Bacteroidales; family Bacteroidaceae; genus Prevotella. The sequence goes on along the minus strand of CAUURC010000013.1, from coordinate 18,327 downwards.
CGTACTACTCTATATGTTTGCCGTGAAGGTTGGTATCGATGCCAAAGGCGATGGCCTCTTTCCGACGGTGGCCACAAGCAATTATCTACCCGGTGTTGTGGGCGTTCTGTTCATCGTGGGCCTGTTTTCTTCGGCCTATTCGGCAGCAGGTTCGGCCCTCACAGCCCTCACTACGTCGTTCACGATTGACATTCTGGGCAACGGACATGCCGACAAGCAACAGGACGAAAGCTCACTGACAGCCACCCGTAAGAGAGTGCATATAGGCATGGCACTGCTCATGGCCGCCGTTATCTTTGTCTTCGGGCTGCTCAACAGCGCCAGCGTCATCGACGCGGTCTACATTTTGGCCAGCTACACCTACGGCCCCATCCTCGGTCTTTTTGCCTTCGGCATTCTTTGCAAAACCAAAGTACACGACCGCTTTATCCCCTTGGTAGCCGTGGCTTCGCCCGTTTTGTGCTTCATTCTGGCTCAAAACTCCGAGGCATGGTTCAATGGTTATAAGTTCAGTTACGAACTCCTCATCTTCAATGCTCTCTTTACGATGACGGGTATGTGGCTTATCAGAAAGAAAAAGTAAATCCCTATACGCATGAAAAAGCTTTTTTTCTCCTTCCTTTTCCTTACGCAGGCTCTTGCCTCAATGGCACAAGGACTGCCCTTAGTGACGCCGGCGGCCGTTGGTCTCGACGCCAAGCACTTGAAATATGCCGACAAAGCCATCGAAAAAGCCATTGCTCACAAGGATATTCCGGGTGCGGTGCTGGCCGTGGTACGCCATGGCAAATTGGCTTATCTCAAGGCCTACGGCAATAAACGCATCGTTCCTAACACAGAAGCAATGAACATCAACACGGTATTCGATATGGCCTCGTGCAGCAAATCAATGTCAACGGCCGTGTCGGCCATGATTCTCATTGACCAAGGAAAGCTCCGACTGACCGATGCCGTGACCACTTTCATCCCCAACTTTGAGAATTGGAAAGACTCATTGGGGCACAAGGAAACGATTCGTGTAGCCGACTTGATGACCCACACATCGGGACTACCGCCATACGTGGATATCAACACAATGAAGAAAAAATACAACACGCCCAATCGTGACGACCTTATCGACTATATCTCTCACTGCCGTCGCGACTTCAAACCGAAGACCGACTTTCAGTATAGCTGCCTGAACTACGTCACACTACAGCGAATTATCGAAATCATCTCGGGGCAGAACCTGCGCGATTTTGCGAAACAGCATATCTTCGATGTGCTCGGCATGAAGCACACCGACTACTGCCCGAACTTCAATCTGTCCAAAATCTGCGCGCCAACGGAGATACAACCCGACGGCAAATGCCTGCAAGGAGTAGTACACGACCCCATTGCACGTGTCATTAACTGCGGTATCTCGGGCAACGCGGGGCTCTTCTCTTCGGCCAAAGACATCGCTATTCTTTGTGCTTGTCTGCAAAACGGCGGCGAATGGAACGGCCGACGCATCCTCAGTCCACAGGCGGTGAAATGTATGCGCACCGTACCTCGTCAGGTAGAAGCGTTCGGACGCACACCCGGTTGGGACTGTTACAGCGACTATGCCAGCAATCAAGGCGACCTACTTAGCCCTTCTACCTATGGCCATACGGGCTATACGGGCACCAGTATCGGCATTGATCCGGAGAACGACATCAGCATCATCTTCCTCACCAATCGTGCGCACCCCAATGATGGCGGCGCTTGCATAGCCCTGCGGTCATACGTTGCCAATGCCGTAGCGGGAAGTATAAGGAAGTGGAAAACGAAAAGTGAAGAGAAAAAAGTCAAGAAACATTAGCCATAGGCGTGTCATTCATCACATTCCAAACAACAAGTGAAGAGCAAAGAACCCAAATACCGAAACACAATATGAAAAAGTTCACCTTATATATTATCATCCTCTGCTGCGTCTTATGGGCGCAGCCAGCACTTGCAGCCGACGTAACCGTGGGCGCGGCTATGCCCGAACGCTATATGAAACACCTGAAAGGACAACGCGTGGCACTGTATTCCAACCAGACAGGGATGGTCGGCGACAAGCACACGCTCGATATCCTGCTGGCAAACGGAGTCAATATCGTCACGATATTCTCGCCAGAACACGGGTTCAGAGGGAAGGCCGATGCCGGCGAAAAGGTCAGTAGTAGCGTCAACAGCAAGACGGGCGTGCCCATCTATTCGCTCTATGGAGCCAAGGGAGGCGTGCCCGACGAAGCCACCATGCAAAAGATTGACATCATTGTAACCGACATTCAGGACGTGGGACTGCGCTATTACACCTATTATATTACAATGGTGAAACTCATGGATCAGTGCGCCCGCTATGGTAAACACATGGTGATACTCGACCGCCCCAACCCAAATGGCTTCTATGTAGACGGCCCCATCCTCGACATGAAATACAAATCAGGCGTAGGCGCGTTGCCCATACCCGTCGTTCATGGCATGACACTCGGCGAACTGGGCCTCATGGCCAACGGCGAACAATGGCTGGAGAGCGGCAAACGCTGTAAGCTGACCGTCATCCGCTGCCGAAACTACACGCACCAAACGCTCTACCGCCTGCCGATAGCACCATCGCCCAACCTGCCCAACATGCTTTCTATCTATCTTTATCCATCTATCTGCTACTTCGAGGGCACCGACGTAAGTCTGGGACGCGGCACCGACAAGCCGTTTCAACAGTTCGGACACCCCGACATGCAGGGATACACCTATCATTTCACGCCCGAAAGCCGGCCGGGAGCCAAGAATCCGCCCCAGTTGGGTAAACGTTGCTACGGCCGCGACTTGTCATCGCTCGACGAAAAGACCGCCCGAGAGAAAGGCCTCGACCTAAGTTACCTCATCGAAGCCTATCGCAGCCTCAACATCGGCGACCGTTTCTTCACCCCATTCTTTGAAAAACTCATCGGTGTAGCCTACGTTCGACAGATGATTGAAGCCGGGAAAGACGCCGACGACATCAAAGCCGAGTGGCAAAGCGACGTTGAAAAATTCAAGAAGCAACGCCGTCAATACCTGCTTTATAAGGAATAAGCAGGTATTAATTTACTATTTGTTATATTTTTTCAGTGTTTTGCTTGCTTTTTTCTTGTTTTTTATCCATATTTGTAACCGAAACGTTGAACAAAAGCCTAATATCTTTTAGTGAAAAAGATATTTTTTACTAACCTATCATATCATAAAAACTTCATCACTATGAATGGAAATCACAAAGAAAACAACGTAACAACAAAGACTATCTTTGCCGGTACGTTTTTGGCTGCTCTTTTTTTAAGCAGCGGTGTGCCTTCAGTGAAAGCGGCTGGGCCTGACAACAGTCCCCACGTCGCCATCAGTCAACAACAGAAAAACGTTGTAAAAGGCAAAGTGCTCGACCCCAAAGGGGAACCTGTCATTGGCGCCAGCGTGTTGGTAAAAGGCAGTCAGAAAGGCGCCATCACCAACATGAACGGTGAATTTACCATCGAAGCCCCCATGGGCAGTACGCTCGAAGTTTCTTACATCGGCTTTGAGACACGCGCCATCAAGGTTGTCAGTGGCAAAGCGATTACCGTCAACCTGAAAGAAGATTCTCGCACGGTCGATGAAGTGGTCGTTACGGCCATGGGCATCAAGAAAGAACGCAAGGCCCTCGGCTATGCCGTAACCGATCTGAAGGCCAACGAACTGATGAAAAACAAGAACACCAACGTCATCAACTCATTGGCAGGAAAGGTTCCGGGACTGAATATCACACAGAGTAGTGGCGCGGCCGGAGCAGGCGCAACTATCGTTATGCGTGGTGCTAACTCTACGGCAGAAGGTAGAAGCAATCAACCGCTGTTCGTAATAGACGGCATCATCTATGACAACTCTACCTCCGTGGTTGGCAACTCGGGCACAGACGGCATGACCCGCAACGCAACGACATTCTCTAACCGCGTGATGGACATTAATCCCGAGGATATTGCCGACATCTCCGTACTGAAAGGAGCAGCCGCAGCAGCCCTCTATGGTTCACGGGCTGCCGACGGAGCCATTATCATTACAACCAAGAAAGGAGCAGATGGAACTGTCAAAGTAGACTATTCGGGCAAGGTCAGCGGTTCATGGGCTACAAAGTTACCTAAAACACAGAAACTATTCGGACGTGGTGTCTACACGACCAATGGCGTTTTCAGCGATCAGACCTACGAATCATGGGGTAAAGCCTATGAAGGCACCGAAACCTTGTACGACAATATCGGTGAATTCTTCCGTAACGGAACGATATTTGACAATAACATCAGTGTATCAGGAGGTTCCAAGAACCAAAATTTCTATCTATCATTGTCAAACTACGACCAACAAGGTATCGTCCGCAAGACCGGTTATAACAAGACTACGGTACGCTTCAATGGCGAACAGAAATACGGGAAACTTACCCTTGGCGCCAATGTAACCTATTCTATCGCCCGCACCAACAAGACACTGACCTCCGGAGGTTTGTGGGGCAGCGGCGGTACAGGTACCATGAATGCCCTTTATAGCTGGCCTCTTCAAGAACAAATGAGCCATTATCTCAACGAGGATGGCACCAAATATCGCCTGTTTGACGGCGTTTGGGATTTGGCCAGCGACATGGAGAATCCTTACTGGATTATCAATAAGGATAAGATGACCGACAAAACCAATCGTTTCACCGGCGCCATCAACGCTTCGTTCAAGATTACAGACTGGTGGGATGTATCGGCTCGCATCGGTTATGACAACTATACGACAGACGCCTACACCTATATTGCTCCGGGATCGGTCGTACACGAAATGTACCAAAATGGTCGACTGGCCAAAACAGACTATCGTTATGAATACTATTCGACCAACTTCATGAGTAACTTCCATAAGAATGTGGGCGATTTCAACCTAAGTCTAATGGTAGGAACGACGACAGAAAACACCAAGCGTGTAAACCAAACCCACTGGGGATATAATTTTATCAGCGAAGGAGCTATCGGTTTCGACAACATAGCCAACAGCAACCAATTCTTCAAAGACAATACGATACGTAAGCGACTGGTCGGTATTTTCAGCGAGTTCAGGGCCGACTATAAGAACATTGCCTACGTAACCGTTACCGGACGTAACGACTGGTCATCCACACTGCCTATCGACAATCGCTCTTATTTCTATCCTTCGGTCAGCAGTGCCTTTGTTTTCACCGAACTGATGCCGAAGAATGACATTCTTTCTTTTGGTAAAATCCGCGCCAGCTGGGCACAGGTAGGTAAGGATGCCGACCCATACGCAACGCTTACTTATCTGACGACACCCATGACTTATGGATCTTTTATCGGTGTAGGAAACAGCTATGTCGCCGGCAACGCGATTCTTAAGCCAGAGATTCAGACTGCTTGGGAGATTGGAGCAGAACTTCGTTTCCTCAACGGACGACTGGGAATAGACTGGACTTATTACCATAGTTCCACCAAAAACCAAATTGCCCAGCCTCGTCTTTCCAATGCCAACGGCTATATTATGAGTTCTATCAACTCGGGATCGGTCATCAATAAAGGTATGGAAATATCCATCACCGGCAAACCGATCGTCAAAAAAGACTTCCAATGGGAAACAACGCTAAACCTTTCTTACAACCGAGGCACACTTGGAACATTCCTTGAAGGTGTCGGCATGTTCTATCCTACCGACGCACAGTTTGGCTCTGTCAAATCAGCTTCCGTACCTAATGGCGGCAACTTCATGGCACTTGTGGGAAAACGATTTGAATATCAACATCAAGACAATAAAAAAACAAATCCTGAAATCGAAGGAGGCAAATATTTGGTAGACCCAACTACCGGATTATACAAGGTACACGCAAGCGATAATGACGTAGTAGGCAATCGTGAACCCAAGTTAATTGGCGGTTTAAACAATACTATCAACTACAAGAATCTTACACTTTCGTTCCTACTCGACTTCCGATTTGGCGGCGCAGTCTTCAATGGTACAGAACAATACATGGTCAACAATGGTTTGAGTAAACTCACTACACTGAACAACCGCCAGTCTGTTACCGTTTCAGGTATCAATTCCGAAACCGGAGAAGAATACACCCAAACTTATGAAGCCGACAAAGAGTACACCTTTGGAAAGACAACTTATTCGGGCAAAGCCATGATTCAGAAATATTGGAGCAACTATGCCCAGAACTCATACAACTTCATTCAGGAAGTCAATTGGCTGAAACTCCGCTCTATTTCGCTTACTTACGACCTTTCCAGTCTTATCAACAAGCAGAATATCATCAAGCGTCTTTCTGTAAATCTGACCGGACAAAACCTCTTCACCATCACCAATTATAAGGGTATGGATCCCGAAGTGAGCACAGCCGGTGGCACAGGCGGTTCTGGCGCAACGGGCATTGACTACTGCAGTGTGCCTTCGGTACGCAGTGTCACCTTTGGTGTCAACATCACATTCTAACCTTTTCTAAAACGAACTCATCATGAAACAATTTAAATATCTATTGCTCTTAGGATGCGCACTCACATTGAGCTTCACGTCATGCGACGATTATCTAAACGTGAACAACGCAAACGACACGCCGAGCAACGCCAGTTCTGCCATTAAGAACCGCCTGCCTTGGATTCAGAAGTTCTACACTTACAGTGCCGGTGTAACCAACTATCGAACAGCAGCAATCGCCGGAGTCTACTATTCATCCAATGGTAATGTTAATACTTGCTCTACAACGTGGAGCTTTGCCAATGGTATGACAACAACACCCTACCAGACTTTCTTCATTGAAACAGGCCCGAACCTCGGCGAAATGTATGAAACGGCTAAGAAGGAAGGTGCCTACCACTATATGGCCCTGGCCAATATCTACCACGCTTTAGGCTTCATGGAAATGTTAGATCTCTATGGTGAGATTCCATACACCAACGCGCTCAACCCGGCAGCTGTCAATCCATCCTACGACAACGGCCAAACCATTTTCAACGGAATCATCGCCAAACTCGACGAAGCCATTGAATTGCTGGGCAAGACACAGACTGCAGGCGCAACTCCTTTGAAAGACGGTGACTTGGTCAATGGTGGCAATGCCGCTCTATGGGCCAAGATGTGCTATGGACTCAAAGCCCGCTACTTGCTGAAGCTGTCGAAAAAAGCCGATTTGTTCAAACCCGACGAAATACTTGCCTGCCTGAAGCAAGGGCCGCAAAGTATTGATGACAATAGTGTCCTGCCTTGCTACAACAAAACCAACGACGTGACGGACTATCTCTTCGGCGATCCCGTGATGACAAACGCCAACTGGGACTACGTAGCCTACTCAACGACACAGCGCATCTCTAATTATTACTACAACATGCTGACCAATATGCGTGGAGCGGGCATAGAAGACCCACGCTTCACCAAGATTGTTCCTGCGGCAATGTCCAACATTCAGCTTGACAAAAACAACAACATCATCGGCTATACTTGGCTGCGGTCGTTGCCGGTAGACAGCCACGGAGATTGCATCAGGCTGCAAGCCGGTGGTGCCAGATCTATCACGGCACCCACATGGGCCGACACGGAAGTAAAACTGACCTATGATATTGCTGACGCAACTAAGCGAGCAGAGTTTGTCACTGCCATGCAGAAACTTCATAAGGTAAGCGTTAACGATCAAAAAGTGACTGTCACCTACAACAAAGGGGCTCTCTATGTGAACAACACCAACTATGTATTGGCCGGCGACACAGCCTATGTGACACTACGAAGCAACAGTAAGCAGACAGGTAACCAGTCACGAGACGAAACCGACTTGTACTGGTACTTCTCTAATGCCGCCATGGCTAAAAATGTTGTAGGTTCTACGGGGTCGTTCCAAATCCGTCCCGTGTCCGATTTTGAACTTTTCACCTATCATGAAGCCTGCTTCATCAAGGCCGAAGTCCTCTTCCGAAAAGGCGATAAGGGCGGCGCGCTCGCAGCCTACAAAGCCGGTATCAAAGCAAATATTGACTACATGCAGAAGAAACTGACAACATGGGAGGGCCAAGGCTATAAGAATCCCGACATGCTCCCGATGGACAATGAAAAGATTACGGCCTACATGGCCAGCGATGCCGTATGTCAGAATGCGGCAGAACTCACCATGCAGGACATCATGTTGCAGAAATACGTAGCCATGGGATGCAGCATTGAAAACTGGAACGACATGCGTCGCTTCAATTACAGCACAGGAAACATAGCCGATTTCGGCATAGTCTATCCCAATTTCGACCGCAGTGTCATGTTCACAGGAAACGACAAACTCAAAGGAACCTCCCAAACCGACCCGAAATACTGGCCTCGCCGTTGGAGACTTCCCGGGACACTGGAGCTTACTTACAATGAAAAGAACGCGACAATTGCCAACAAGCACGCTCACGATACCGACATCTGGAGCTATCCTGTCTGGTGGGATTGCGCCACAAACGCCGAATATGAAAGTTACCTAAAGTAACGACAGGCTACCCTATTTGATTATCCAAGGTCATGTTTAATCTCCCGCAAGGTTGTTAAACATGACCTTTTCATATAACAGAATTTGAATAATCAACTGATAGAAAACGCTAAATTCACCATGAAAATTTCGTACAAACCACTCGTTTATTTTGCGTCAGGAAAAAAGTTTTCGCAAATAAGCCAAGCATTTGGATAGTTGGCAGAATATGAGAAAACACATGAGTATCAATGATTTATGCGTAATTGCAAAATTCATGACCATCAAAAAAGCCCCAAATCATCGAAAAAATGGGCTAAAAGCAGCCCTTTTAGAAGGTAAAAGCATAACGATTACCCGGCGAAAGCATAGCTTTGAGCGTGCAAAAGGGATGCTTTGACAACATAAAAGCTATGCTTTGACATCGGAAAAAGACAAAAACGATGGGGCGTTAGGTAAAAAACAGCGATTAAATCGCTGTTTTTCACTCTCGTTGAAGTTTTTTTAGGGGCCGTTTTTGTGACTGAAACTTTACAATTCTACGATGCTCTGTTGTTGCCCGTGTTGGGGCATCAGGGCACCATCACTCTGCACAAAACCTTCACGTCATCATCAATCGTCGCCTTGGAAATGGCCTTGGCTCTGAACTCCGAACGGCGATTATAGATGGTTTGGGTAGAAGCAAAGAGCAGATAGGCTATCTCTGTGCAGTCGTGAACACCAAGACGATTGAGCGCAACAATACGCTGCACAGTGGTCAGCGTGGCCGTCTTCGGTATCGCGATGCGGTGTTCGGGCTGCAAAAGCGCGTTCAATTCTTCACGGAATGTGGGATAAAGCGCAAGAAAAGACTGGTCGAAGTCCCTCAAAAAGCTCTCGCTCTCAGCACTGCTGACGCGTGTCGAAGAGAATTGCGTCAGTAAATCGGCGGCCTGACCGGCCTTAATCTTTCGCTTGACAAGCGTTTGCTGCCGATCGAGTTTCTCGATATATTGCGCGCAAAGATCGATATAAAGCGTTGCCAAACTCTCTCGTTTGTCGTTCGTATCAAGCAGCTGCTCGTTGGCCCGTTCCAGTTTTTCGTTGAGGAAGGTGAGCCGCTGGTTATAATTCGCCAAGTCTAAGCGATGGCGTTTCAACTCTTGATTCTTGCGATAAATGAGCCATCCTGTCACCAACAATGCCAACAAAAACAGGATAGCCCCCACAAGAGCCATCATCAGAAACTCCTTTCCGGCGTTGAGCTGACGCTTGTAAGCCTCAAGAATGGGCGGCAGCGATTGTGAAACCTCTATCAGCCGCAAGCGGTTGTTATAACTTCTGGCATCGTTAAGTGCCGCATTGATATACTTCTCGGCCAGGATACTATTGCCCGAATCTATCTGCATGAGGTACTCAGCCAACATTTTAAAGGCTGCGTTTTCGCGTGTGCAACCCAACAAATCGCTGCGAGCCGCTTCCGCCATATAGCAGATCGCACGCTGACGTTGGCCCGCATGCCAACAATTCTTGGCATAGGTGAAACAGCTACGGGCATAGTAACGATTGGTTTTAGGAAACTTGGCTATACAGTTCTCGTAATAACGGTTGGCAACCTCCACATTACGAATCACCTCCATATTGTATTTCGCCTGATAAAAATCATACTCGGCCGTACCGGGTTTCAAAAAAGAGAGGTAATAAATGAGCCATTCATGCGATTTTTCTCGATGAAATGGCGTAAATTCTGGGTCATTGGAGTAGCTTTCCCATAAGCGAAATAAGTCGGCCATGGCCAGCGCGTAATTCTTGCGATTGGCCAAACTCATGTTGTCGGGTTCCATTTTGAGCAACAAATTATAGGAAATGTCATACAAACCACCCATCGACAGGATGCGCGCTTTTGTAATGGTGAAATAAAGAAGATTCTCGGTATCATCGGATTGGTCGGACAATCGAACACCTCGGTCGGCATAAGCCTTGGCCGAATCATACTGAAAAAAGAGGTATTCCTGCATCAGCCGCCGACAAATGCTTAACCGCGACTGAATATCCTGTGGCTGAAAGAAACGGATACGCTGCTCGCTGATGCGCTTTTCTTTTTGCTCCACAATGGCTTTTTGTCGATCCAAAGTCTGATCAAGAGGAAACAACACGGATTCGTTTGTAGCCCATCCGACGACCGAAAACGAAAATAAAAGGAGGAATAATATCGCTTTTCTCATTGCGTTATAAAGTTATAAACGCAAAGTTAATCATTAATTCCAAATTCAACATAACCTACCAACATTTTTAATTACTTTTTGTAACAATCTGATTTACAAGACTTCTGTATGCAACTTTATTTATTTAATTTACCAAACTATTACCAACGCATCCAATATAAACGTCATTATTGTATATTTGTAAAAACTTTTGCACAGGGTTTGAAAGCAGAGATCCACAGACAGAAAGGACATCACTGACTATGAACTCGCATGTTGTTAAAAGAAGTATTGGTACCAAGCAGTCATTTTTCCTATGAAAAAGCTATTATGGTTCTGCTTCCTGCTATGGACTTGCTTGCTTCGGGCAGCAACTCTGCCTACAACCAATCCAATAGTGCTGGGCAATAATCGTTTGACGCTAATCACGCCGACGCTCATTCGACTGGAATACTCCACAAATGGTACATTCGTCGACGCGCCAACCTATTTCGCCCATGACCGAAAAAGTCTGCTCCGGCCCGATGAATTCGAGTTAAAAGAACTGGGCAACGATATATATGAAATTCGTACAAAGGCCTTACGAATCTGGTATAAACACGACGGATATCCGTTTTCAACGTCAAACTTGAACGTGTTTTATCAGCTAAATGGCAAGGAAACAAAGTTTACCAACCGCTTCATCCTGCGCAACAATCTCGGCGGACCGGTAGAAACGCTCGACCGAGTGACCCATGAGATTCCTATGAATGATGGTATTCTGAGCAAGGATGGCTGGTATATGATAGACGACGCGCGTAGCGATCTCATCGTCAATGGCTGGTTGCAGCCACGCGACACGAAGACGCACCTGCAGGATCAGTATTGCTTTATCTATGGCAACGACTACAAGGCTGCGCTCCATTCGTTAGGTGCTATCAGCGGTCGCGTACCCATGACGCGCAAATACATCCACGGTGTATGGTATTGTCGCTACTGGGCCTACACGGCGGATGAGTTTCTCTACATTATCCGGGGCTATGACGCGCATGATTTCCCGCTCGACAACATCGTGTTCGACATGGGATGGCACACCAACGATGCAACGACGGGTGCCGGCCACAACGGATGGCAGAATTGGACGGGCTACACATGGAATCGAAAGCTGATTCCTAACCCGCGGGCACTGCTCGACTCTATTCACCAACAACGCATCCACGTGGCACTCAACGACCATCCGCACGACGGCATCCGCACGCACGAGGAATATTACAAGCCTTTCATGCGGGCTATGGGGGCACAACAGGGCGATAATCTGCTCTTCAACCCCGCCGACAGCTGCTATATGCGCAATTTCTTTGCCTACGCGCATCATCCTTCGGAACGCATGGGCGTGGACTTCTGGTGGCTTGATTGGCAACAAAACTATCTCTATCCATACGTGCGAGGTACCAATACGACGACCTTGGCGTGGATAAATGAGCTATATTACCGCGACTCCAAGCGGAACGGACTGCGCGGTTGCGGTTACAGCCGCTGGGCTGGCTGGGGCGATCATCGCCATCCTATCCAGTTCTCGGGCGATGCTCAAGCCAACTGGAACATGCTGGCTTTCGAAGTAAAACTCACCGCAAGCAGCGGAAATGGTGGCTGTTACTACTGGGCGCACGACATCGGAGGGTTTCGCGGAGAATCAAATCCGGAACTGACGACCCGCTGGACACAGTTTGGAGCACTCTCGGCAGCATTGCGTGTTCACTCTACAAAAGACCCGCAGCTCGACCGACGCCCATGGCTGGGCGATAATGCCAATGTCAGCGCCATGCGACGCATGTATCATCTGCGTGCCCAACTCATGTCGTATCTCTACAGCTGTGTATGGCAGACGCACAATACGATGCTACCTCTGAATCGGTCGCTCTATATCGACTATGGCAAGCAGAAGGAATCTTTCCTGAATCCGCAGGAATTTACGTTCGGCGACCTCATTCTGGCGGCTCCCATCACATCGCCCGGTAAAGGCATGGACAAGCGAGCGACACAGAAGGTGTGGTTCCCAAAGGGAGAAACGTGGTATGACTATTTTACGGGCGAGCGCTTTGAAGGCGGCCAAACGCGTGAAATAGAGAAGCCATTGGACGAGTTCCCTATGTATGTGCGGGGTGGCTGGCTGCTACCGATGCAACCCTACAACAGCCGCCCTGCTTCGGCACAACTCGATACGCTCGTCATGCGGCTCTATCCAGCCGCCCAGAATGTGGACAATCGTTTCACGCTCTATGAAGACGATGGAACAACACTCGAGTACACGAAAGGACATTATGCCACAACCGAACTGCAATATATTTGCAAAAACGCCCATTCCATCGTGAATATTCACCCATGCAAGGGCAAATATAAAGGTCAGGTGACACAGCGAGCTTACAGGTTGCAGCTCTTTGGATTCGACCAAGTAAAGAAGTTGAAAGTCAATGGACGCACGGTGCGCCCCACTTACGACAAAAAGCTGAACTGTCTGGTCGTCAATATTAATAAGCAATATATATATCACGGACTCATAATTGAGTTTTAAGCATAATATATTATTCTAAATGGATTTCACGAAAGTTGAGTGTCATAAGCGTATGGTACAAAACTTTAAACGGTCGGCCTCATCGTGACTTTGAGGTCGACCGTTATTTTTCCCTAAAGGTTGCTATTCGCCAAACAAGGATATTACAAATCACGAAGCCAAGGGGATATAAAGAAGCGGCTGAAGTTGGTTCTCTACCGATTAGACACTACACCTCTTAAGAGAAACAACAGAATTTTTAACTTAGCTTGCGGTTACTTTTCTCACTACCCTATTTCATAGGCCAGTTAGGGAAAAGTTTAGTATACAAATAGTTCTAAACTACCTTAACTTTTCTACATATATAGGTAGTTCCTCCGGCTTATTCTCAAAAAAGCAATATGCAGTAAGGGGCAGAATATAAATCCATGATAAAGTTATGTATGGAGCGGTGTCGTGAGTGTACAAGATTCGCTTTGTTTTTAAGATGCTCATTAATACACTTATCCTTTATTCTCTGAAATGATAGACAGCAGCATTCTCATTAAGCTCCCGCAGTAATGCAATTGCGTCCTTATGACATAATCCCCTTCTCTGCACTAAATAACAGTATAGACATGCATATTCGTTATATATGTTTGTCGCAAATATACCGGCATCATCCGTTCCAATTACAATTGGGGGAATAGGAGAACCTTCAGTTTTCCATTTTAACCAATTCCAAACATGAGAGGTTGCAAAATCCTGATAAAACCCTATTCTCAAGTTACTAGTCGGTAGTGTTTCTATAATAATTTCTTTTTGGTGCATATATCTTAACACCCTTTTTTGTAGTATTGTTATAACTTCAGCATCAAAGATTTCCGTAGGATTGATTGATATGATTTTATCATACAATTCTGAGTTTTTTTGAGAGTGGTAATGAACTATCATGTCTCGAACTTTTTGGGGAAGATTATCCCAGTCTTGCTGTATGTTCAAAATTTCATCCTCCTCCTGAGATATAGGAATCTTTAAACAATCTTGATTATTTAATTTTTGAATGATTTTTGGACAATACTTTCGCCAAGTCCACGCCTTTACAAGGTTTACAATTGTATGAGATTCTTTATATATTACTTCTGATATTTCGTTTATTCGCAAAAGTAGTCTCGGAATTAAATAATGCAATTCTTTGATTGGTTCACTCTCTTGGGTAATTAAATAAAAGGCAAAAATGCAGTCACTCAGATATTCTCCTTGTTTAATATAAATCTTTCTATCTATATTTCTTAGCCAAAAGTTTGCATCAGAGCCTGAAGCGACACAATGCCCTATCCGATCTCCACGCTCTAGTCCTAAAAATAAAATTGCCTCAAAAATCGCTCTTAACCCAGAGACGATATGAATAAAATCTTCTCCTGCATGATAAGTGAAATGTTTAAATCCTCTTTTTCTTAAATAGTGGTAGATTGGGGCAAAAACTTCGGGTGGTGTATCAAACTCGCTTGACGCTGCATCTATCCCAACAATGCGTTTTGCATTTTGGCAATTATCCTCTTTTACGCTGCAAAGAGCATAAGCAATGCCCCATAGTTCATTTCTCAAATTTTCATAGAGAAGTACATCATAATTATACTTGCGTTGCTTCTTGATGAAGTGTGCCACTAAGTATAACTGAGGTTCAGTCTGATTTCCTTCTCTATTTTGTTTTGTCTGTGTTAAAAAGAAATTCCAACCTTGTTCTATATTACTAAGTAACTTGCAATTATCCGTAACATTAGATTTTGGGGAAAAACGCCCTTCAATAAGAGATATATTGTTTAAACTATTACCTGATAGTTGGGAAAAGCGACGTTTAAAAGAACTTTCGCTATACCACCGAAGTGAATTCTTTGTGATCTTTTGAAACTGTCGGAACCCAAATTGACAAGGCTGATGGACAAGGAGCATATTTACGAGCCCTCTTACTAACAGATAGTAGTGAAACTTTCCCCTACTGGTGGAACTTAGTGGTTTGGGAGATGTCTGGCTGATATGACTAAATACTTTAATATACATTAGCATTTCTAGGGCTAAACTTGCCTCTTTTTCTGACACCTTTTTTCTTAGTCCGTTAGATAGCCCATTCAAATCATCTTGCATAAAATATCGTATAAATTGCATCCTATTCTTTTGAGCCTCTTCCAAGAGTACAAATAACTTGGTTGGAGTTATTTGAGGATCAACTTGTGCGAAATGCTCTTGAACCATTTCATCTGACTCGAAGCTTCTTTCGACATCTTTAAAACATTCCGTCGGAGATGTCATCATATCCGCCCAGACCCAGTCACTTTCCATCGTGCCATTCAGATGAATATGTAGGTCATATAGTCCTTTTTGTTCTTTTCTTAGCTGCTCTAACTCGGGTATGTGCGCTGGGGGAAGGGCAGAAAAGAGCACATTGGGTACTATGTGTGTTTTAATATAAGACTCTATGTTGAAAGATGTATATCCTCCATATTTCTCATATTTGTAAACTGCAATGAGAAATAAGGGGGGTAAAAAACAAATTAGATCTTGCCATTCAAGGAATTTTTCTTGACGTACAAATATTACCCCATTTTTCTCTTCCAGAAATTCCTGCGCAAGAATGGAAGAGCTCTTTAATATAAATTCCCCAATATTTTTGCATCGTTTTCTTACATGTTCAATTTCTTTTTTAGCCTGAAAGATATAGTAGTGATCTGTTAACTCCAATCTTCGGCTTCTTTCTAAAAGCCGAAGTCTTCTTTCCAGGTCAGTTATTGAGACTTCTCTGGTTTGGCCTGAGGAGTATTCGTGCAGGGAGTATAGATCTTGAAAAAGACCTCTGATAATATTCATTCCTTTTTCTTTTGAATGAGCTTTTCTATGAATTCAGAATAGTAAACACGGAAGTCTTGTAATGTTCCTCTATCGTTCAAAGAACTTGCATCAAAGTGTTGTTTAAGTTGATTTATGATAGGTGCATAATCTTCTTTCTCATTTTTGTGCAAGCAGTCATAGTTAATCAAACCCATGAATATGTCAGGGTTAATTCCGAGTTCGATAACTTTACTGATTGTTTTAAGGTCTTTCGTAAGCTTGGGCAGTGGAGTGATGAAATGACTAAGCTGCTCATATTGATTTACTTTATAAATCTTTTTTTTATCTTCTTCTATTTCTATGAACTGTATAAACTCCTCAGTTAATATGTCCTTATTTAAAAAACAGAGTAATAAGGGACAAGATAGAATCCATTTAGAAAAAGTAAGTTTCTTACGTGCGTCTTTATCGTCTTTAGTTAGCTTTCGTATAATCGATAT
The DNA here is from genome assembly GCA_963547405.1 of uncultured Prevotella sp. Lineage (GTDB taxonomy): Bacteria > Bacteroidota > Bacteroidia > Bacteroidales > Bacteroidaceae > Prevotella. Next base: position 1,842 of record CAUURC010000013.1, on the reverse strand, counting down.
ATTTTCAATGAATCCCTTATCTGGGCATATTGATAAATTCTCTTGAAGCTCAATGTACTCATTTCCCAATATTTCTCTTACTTCTTCATATAAAATTGCGTTCATAAAAGCAATAATTGTTCTATGTAGAACTTCAGAAATGGAGATAGTATGGGACAAGCTACCTTCCGCAAAATCCGAAACTATTTTTCTTTCAGCGTAGCGAAACTTCGTAAAGATCCGTCCTAGCAAATAGGGCGGAGTCGCACGAAGTGAACAGGATGCAGCCCATTTTTCCATCATTGTCGCCATAGTTTTGAGCTCATCTATAGGATTGCCTTGCCCTTCTTCGGTTTGTTCTGTGTCTTGCCCTTCTTCGGTTTGTTCTGTGTCTTGCCCTTCTTCGGTTTGTTCTGTGTCTTGCCCTTCTTCGGTTTGTTCTGTTTCTATTATTGGAATATCATCTATATATTCTCTTATGGTTGTGTATTCTTTTAGTTTGATTAATATCATCTGTTCATTTTCGGCTTTGATGCTATTTTCTTCTCCTTCATCGTTTTTCCTGCGCCCTGAGAGTATATCATAGATAATAGCCAGTATAAACATAATAGAGCATACATAAGTCCTTTTCCCTTGATAATTAATCTTTGAAAATGGGAACACACACAATGATTGTTTAGTTTCAATATCATTTTGAACTTTTGTGTTTTGTATCCTGAATGAGCCTAAAGCAGAGCCTTTTTTAGCTATACTTCTCAATATCTGAGAGCCTAAAATTGCATGTAACAACGCATTTGACAATGTTGGAATTTCATTTTTATCTTCATCTTTATTCAAATGTAGAATATTTCTGAGATAGCAGACCCTTATCCAATAATCAAAAATCAACTCCGGTTTTTTCGAAACTCTTCTTGAGAAAGAAAGAGAAAAAGCAAATAGGATAACGTCAATTTCCTTTCTTCCTGTAATTGGGCGAAGTTGATAAAAGGTGTCCAGCAGATTTTCCCGCCTCATAAATGCCAGAATTGCAGGGATAAAATAAGTAGGTTTACCTCTCATCATGAAAACATCAACTCCAGAACTTAAAAACTCTCTTATAAATGACTCTAAAATAAACCGCCCTGTTCCGCTCTTTTTTGCGCCATAAAAACCTGTCAGAAACTGTATCTGGGTTCTTATCGGGAGGGATAGGATACAAGAAACAAACACCTGCCTCTGCAAGATATTGAATATTCCAAAATGTTTAAATATATCGTTATAACATTCCAGTATCTGCTTTTCTTCGTTTGAATTTTTGATATATATGTCGTTTAGCGTATTGATACTCCAATCATTCCATTCACTTAAATATGGTAGTACGACCATTCTGTCGGGACGCAACAGTTTTCTCATATATTGTTGCTCCATGTTTGTCACAAGTCGTTCATATTCTTGCTCAGACCTTCTGTCCGCTGCTTCCCAACGATCCACTTCATTTTTCAGTAAGGCCTTTCCAAAATTCATCCATTGTTGCTTTCTTACAGCTTTTGAAAACAAGTGTAGTTCACCACTAATAATAGTAATTATCTCAGGAATATCTAAATATTTACGAAGCGTTTCAAGGATAGGCCACCCTTTCTTGAAATCAATATCAATATCATCCAAGAAGATTACAAAAGCATCTTTATTTAGAACCTTCAAAGTGCATTTTACCAATTTTCTGAACGTGGACTGGATAGAACAGGCAGATTTGACCGCATTTAAACCTTTTCGCATTATAAAGTTGGGATCTTGCCAACTAGGATCCTCCCGCAGAGTATTCGACAGGCTCTCCATAGAGGGTAGGCCAGCTGCGAGTTCTTCTAAATAGCTCTCCCACTCTTG